>NZ_CAWUGC010000018.1:0-184346 GCF_963921665.1 Saezia sanguinis | reverse complement strand
AGGGCGACAAAATCAGTTGCGGGGCCACCATCATCACCGGTTCACCCACCGTACTGATTGACGACGGACGTCCTGTAGCACGCCTGGGAGACAGCACAGACCATGGCGGCGCGTTGATAGAAGGAGACGCCAGATGGACCGTTGAATGAAAGGATAGAGACAAATTGTCATCAGCTTGATACAGGCTGATAACACTTTGTTTTTATCACCATCTGAATGCCACCAAAGGAATCGCCATGGCCCAAACGGACCTGCACTTCAGCTTTGAACCCGCCTGCAACAGCGCAGAAGACGCCAGTGAGCACATGGGGCGTTTGACGTCGTAGAATTTACCCTTACCGAAGCGCTGAACACCCCATTTGTGCTTGAAGTGGAACTGCTCAGTGCTGACCCCAGTGTTGACTTCAGCAAACTGATGGATCAGCCGGTACTCTTCACCATCTGGCAAGGCAGCACTGTTGTACGCCATGTACATGGACTGATATCGAACTTCAGTCAGCGCGACACAGGCTTTAGAAGGACGCGTTACTTTGCAGTTGTAGAACCTGCTCTGACCAGGACGCAGTTAGGTTCTGACTGGCGAATTTTTCAACAAAAAACTATTCCTGAGGTAATTTCAGAAGTTTTCAAATCAGCGCAGATCAGCAATTATTCTCTTACAGCAGAGCAAATGCATTTGCAACGTGAATATTGTGTACAGGCTGGCAATGAAACTGATTTTGAATTTCTCCAAAGAGCTATTGCAGAAGAGGGGTTTGTTTATCGCTTTGAGCATAATGAGAGGGGCCATCAGCTACTTCTTACAGACGTCGTTCAGACTTTAGGTGCACTTCAATCAGGCACCGTTCTTTATCAGCCCAAACCTGCTGGAGATCGTCCGCAGCCCGCGCTTCGCACGTTTACCTATCAGGAGAAAGTCCGCACCGCGCGCCAGACCCAAAGAGACTACACCTTCAAAAACTCGCGCTACAACCAGCAACAGGTGAGTGTGGGACGTGATATGCCAACACAATCCACCGCATATGAAAGATATGATTATCCTGGCTGCTATAAACAGGATGCTGCTGGAGAACCGTTTACTTATACATGACTGCGTTCTTTAAGAAAAGATGAAAGGGTTGCCATTGTCCAAGGAGATGATGCCCGTATCCAGCCAGGTATAGCTTTTGAGCTCACCGGTCACCCAAGACGTGACCTTAATACTATGTGGCGTCCGGTGCGTGTTGAACACCGAGGAAAGCAACATACCAGCGCAGAAGAGGAGGCAGCAACTGCGCAGGCAAGTACGAGCTACGAACAAATCGCTGAACTTGTACTTGCCACTGCTGATTGGAGAGCATTTGTTCCTGTCAGACCCTATTTATTCGGTCCTGAAATTGCCCATATTGTCGGGCCAGAAGGTGAAGAAATTTACACTGACGAGTTTGGTCGTGTCAAAGTGCAATTTCCATGGGATAGAGTTGGGCAGTATAACGAACACAGTACCTGCTGGATCCGTGTGGCGCAGAACTGGGCAGGAGCTGGCTGGGGCCACATTGCCATACCCCGCATCGGGCAAGAAGTCATTGTCGACTTTCTTGATGGCGATCCGGATCAGCCCATTATTACTGGACGAGCCTATGATGCTAGCCATCCTACTCCTTATAAACTCCCCGCACTCAAAACCCAGCAGACCGTCAAAAGCAAAGAACACAAAGGTGGTGGCTACAACGAACTGTTGATTGATGACACCACTGGAGAGATCAAAACGCAACTTCATAGTACTCATGGGGTTACTCAGTTAACCATGGGTTATCTGACTCATCCCAGGAAAGATGATGGCAGTGGTGAACACCGGGGAGATGGATTTGAAGTCAGAACCGATGAATGGGGAGCTATCAGGGCAGGTAAGGGGCTGTATATCAGCACGGATAAACGGCAGAATGCCCAGGGCAAGCAACTTGACCTGCAGGAGGCCATTGTACAGTTACAGAATGCACTGACTGTTGCACAGGACCTTGAACGTGCCGCTCAGACTGCGCAGGCAGACCCTTCGGACATCAACGCTCAGGAGCAGCAACTCAATAAGGTTTACACAGATTTACAGGCACCAGGTATTCTCGTCAGCAGCCCATATGGGGTAGCAGTTACCACGCCCGCCAATGCTCAGGTTAGCGCAGAACAGGGTGTGCAGATTACCTCAGCTCAGAATACAGATGTTAGTTCAATAAAGAATTTTACAGTCGCAGCAGGAAAACGAGTATCTTTACTCGCAGTAGATGAAGGAATGAAACTTATTGCTAATAAAGGCAAGGTGCAAGTGCAGGCACAGCATGGAGAAATGGAGCTAACTGCGCAAGATGATTTGGTTATTACCAGTACTAAAGGTAAAACAACTATTGCTGCACAAAAAGAATTGCTGTTTACTTGTGGCGGAGCTTATATCAAACTCAAGGATGGCAAGATAGAGCTTGGAAGCAGTAGTCCATTAGAAATCAAAACGGCAGGCATTAATGTTGTTGGCCCTAATGTCCATCAGACACAGTTTTCTTATTTTCCAAAAGCTATGGTTGCTTATCAGAAAACTGGGCAATATCACGGAGTTCTTCACCTGCTGGATGCTGATCAAAAGCCTATATCAGGTGCTGTCTACAAAGTTGTCAGCCAAAACGGGGAAACCCTTGCCGAAGGCGTCACGGATATGGCTGGTAAAGGTATGGAAGCCGTTACCGATGCAGGGCCTAATGCTACCCTATTTATAGGGCAAGGTGAGTGGACCATCTCAGAACGAATCCTTGAAGATGATGAAATTGGCTGTGGGTGCTGATACAGGAAAGAATGGAGAATAAGCAATGGACTCTCATGAAACAACTGCAAGCGGTTCTGAAGAGCACACACATGATCATGTTCATGCTGGGGTAGCTACATTGGTATTTATGGGCAAATATGTACCCATCAGTAGTTTGCATTACCGCTTGCAGTGCGATGGAGAAATTTATCAAGGGCAATCCTCTGGTGACGGTGAAGGAGGCTCCCTGATCCTTATTGGACATGATGATGATTTCATTCCTTCAGGCTTACCAGAACCAGTCTGGTTGATCCAGAAAGACGCAAAGTCTTTTAATGTCGAAATAGAAGTACGTCGTGATGACGGCACCTGGAAAAATATCGGTAATTTTCAAATACAGGCCGGTAAAAATAAAGAAATTACAGCACAGATTGATACGGTTGCAGTACCGTTTCAGTTAGGGCTTATTGAGTAATCAGGAAAAAGGTATTTAATTATGGGATCACCTACAGTTGAACCAGTCGCAACAACACCTCCGCAGCAAGGAGCAGGGGCACCCGCAGCGGCCAATAACCAGAACAATTTCGGAGCGGCTCAAACAACAACCAACGCTCCTGCAGTAGGCGTTCAGTCAGTAACCACGACCACCACCACTACAGGCTGTACCAATACAGTGGTACTGAATGCAACATATAAAGTGAAGCTCAACGTGGGAACATACAACCTGGATGGTGGAGTGATCAGCACTACCGGAGCATCCAAGCTGCCCTATGTGCTGGTATATGCGAGTTTTAGCCAGCCAGACAGTTGGACAGTGATTAAGACGTCTACTACCACTGGTGGGATAGTTATACCTTTAGAAAATATTGGGTATTACAGGTTGTATATCAAAGAACCCAGACTGACGTTTCAGGCTAACAGTACATTTGACATACCTTATCATATGAACACTGACGGTACTGCCAGCACACACCAAGTACAGCCGTTTTTTGGGCTGAGAGTGGAGTCTGCCAATAATTGTGCAGCAGATGCGACTACCAACAAGCTGACGCCTCCATTCACGGTAACGACGTATCTGCCAAATACCTTAAGCCGTGCAGCTAATCTTTACCCTACAACTGGACAGACATTTATTACACTGACACAGCAGAATTCACAATCTACACTGACCCTAAGCGGCTTTACAACCAGAACACGCAGTTCAGCAACGGCAGCGTTTCAGACACAAACGGAAAATACATATCGCATTACTTTCCAGTTGTGGTCTGATTGCTCCAGAGCTTATGGACACCTGCATACCAGAGTACAAAATAGTACGCATCGCACTATTCTGGAAAATTTTTATCGAGAAGCTATGACAGTTTCAGGCAATAGCAGAAGACTGACATTTCGTTTTGGCACAGAAACCAGAGATAGAGAGATATTTTTTGATGAGGGCGGCACTTTTGGAGCCAGACAGACATTGTCTTTTTCGTCTCAAACCGACATGACAGCCAGTGAAGCCATCAGGCGTATCCACCCAGATGTATGGGATTACTGGGTTAGTGCCATGCAAACATTGAATTTGACCTATTCAAAAATTGGTAGTGCTTGGAGACCGCATATCGGCTCCACATACCACCGTTATTCGGTAGCTCTGGATTTCAATGACACCAAAGGCATCATTCAGGTGCCCAATCCTGCTTATCACAGCGTAAGTGATCCAAGAAAACACCTAGATGAAGAAATTGAGATCACCTTCCGCAGTGATGGCATTGGCGGAACACGAGAAGATTGCAATCCTGCCACAGCACTGAGTGCCAACAGCACAACAGCACCAACAGCGCGTGATAAACGGATCACGCTTTCTAAAAATATCCTAAATCATGTTGCCACAGGAAAACTTGGTGGACAATTGGGCTGGACTGGCGGGCCATGGACACTTAACTACAATCAGGTAGGGATTGCCAATAATACAACGCGCTTTATCACTACAGATAATACCCATAGACATCACATCCACCTCACCGTGGGAACGGAACAAATATAAGCATGGATTTCGAAATTCATAACATAGCAAGGTAAGGTTAAACATGGTACTGCAATCATCACGTAACAATAACATCTTATTTTCCGGTGCACTTATATTTATCCTCATCCTTTTTTCTGCGTTTACACAAGCTGAGGATGCTCCTGAAACTGCTTCACCGCAATACTGTAAATTCAATGCAGATAATGAATGTATTGAAGTGGATATATCTAAAGGCTTTGATGAAGTGTGTGGAAGCCCAGAAGAGGACGATGATTGTTACGACATTACACCTCCGCCCCAAAGCGCACTTCAAAGGAATCAACTTGATGGGAAGGGCCCTGCTTATCAGGTGAGGCCTGATAACTGGCCTTTCCGGGCTATTTATTCTGATCCTGCAATGACGTTCGGTGCTCTTGAGTTTGATTCAAAAGGCAATCTTCTGGATGTTGCTGGAAAAGCCTGGAATGGTGCTTACGTCACTGAGTTTTACAGAGACGGTAGTCCTGTGTGGGGTCACAACGGCTATAAGGTGTATTACATTGTTCATCCGGATAAACAGGACCCTATTGTGGAGCAAGGGTTTGTTGTGAGTGATGACTTCAAGCATATATGTCCTGCTGTTCAAATTGCCCAGAGTTATTCTGCAATTAAACAAGGAGGAGATTATCTTTATCTCAGAGGAGATTGTGCGCAAGAACAACCAGTAGAAATAGAAGGTCATACATTCTGGTCATATCCGAATGGCTCTATGATTTGGACAATACAACGTTTTGGTGAGCCCAAGAAACCAGTATATGACCGGTCAGGCACTTGCAGGCTTTACTGTGATGTATTGCAAGCAGATGCCCCATGAACGATTCCGTTTTTTAAGCACTCTGTTTCATCACTGGCTTTATTAAAAGTGACAACGATCCACATGGTAATGCGTTCACTTTTACATACTTTTTTCATACCATAACAAAAAAGGCCATCGTAAGATGGCCTAACTTGTTGTTTTTATTGGTGGGTGATACAGGGTTTGAACCTGTGACCCCTGCCGTGTGAAGGCAGTGCTCTACCGCTGAGCTAACCACCCGAATTCGGTGAAGCTGCAATTATGACACAGCCGAAGGTGAAGATGCAAGCCCCCATTGCACTTTTCCGCCGGATTCTTTGCCAATTTCTTCTAAAACCTTTTGGTGCGCCTGCAATTCTTCTGGCGTAGCAATAATCACAGGGAAGGTAATAGCGGAAAGGTCCGCTGCATTGGGGTTGCCATGACCCGTAGTGCCACTGTAGTCGCCAGAATCATCAATGACCAGTGCATGTTGCCCACGGGTCATGTTGATATAGACATCAGCCAGCAACTGGGCATCCAGCAGGGCGCCGTGCAGCGTGCGGTTGGAGTTGTCTACACCAAGGCGGTCACACAGCGCATCCAGCGAGTTACGCTTGCCGGGAAACAGCTCTCTTGCCATGGCCAGGCTGTCAGTCACCCGCACATCCAGTTTTTCTATAGGCGGTAGTCCCAGTAACTCAAATTCTTTGTTCATGAATGCCACGTCAAAAGCGGCGTTATGAATGATCAGTTCCGAGCCCTGGAGGTATTCAAGCAGGTCGTTCACAATGTCTTTGAACAATGGCTTGTCTTTGAGGAATTCGCTGGTAATGCCGTGGACTTTTAAGGCATCTTCATGGCTTTCGCGCTCGGGGTTGATGTAATAATGCCTGTCATTGCCGGTCAGGCGCCGGTTAAGTACTTCAACGCAGCCGATTTCGAGTATCCGGTCCCCCGTCTGGGGATTCAGCCCGGTTGTTTCAGTATCAAGAACAATTTGTCGCATAAGTGCAAAGTATACAAGGTACAGGCCAACAGGGCATACCTGTTTTATCCGTTTTCGCGCGCGTGGTTGATGGAGTATTTCGGTATTTCGATGGTGACATCCTGATCCGCCATAATGGCCTGGCAACTCAACCTCGAATCTGGCTCCAGTCCCCAGGCTTTATCCAGCATATCTTCTTCACATTCCTGCACTTCATTCAGAGAGTCAAATCCTTTACGAACAACCACGTGGCACGTTGTGCAGGCACAGCTCATTTCACAGGCATGTTCAATGGGTATGCCATTTTCCAGTAAGGCCTCGCAAATGGATGTGCCGGGTTCGGCCTGGATTTCAGTTCCGTCCGGGCAATGATGTTCGTGGGGTAATACTTTGATAACTGGCATTCACAATTCCTCAACATGCCGACCCGATAGCGCATCCCGAATGCTGCGGTTCATGCGCGCTGCGGCAAAGCCTTCTGTACCGTTGGCAAGAGCACGCGTTGCGGCTTCTATTGCTGTAACATTTTCTGACTGGATGGCTTTTTGCAGCGCATTGATCAATACATCCACCTCCATGCGTTCACTGAGTTCGAGCAGGTCACCATCAGCCACCAATGCCGAGTCGGTCGCCTGCATGAGCTGTTGCGCACTCACCAGTGCTTCACGCAGGCTGCGGGCCCGCATATCGTCCTGCGCATGGTTGAACCCATCGTTGAGCATGTGCGTAATGTCTGCATCTGAAAGGCCGTATGACGGTTTGACTTCAATGCTGGCTTCCACACCAGAGGTCAGTTCCTGCGCCTGTACGGTCAACAGGCCATCAGCGTCGACTGTTAAAGTAATGCGTATGCGCGCGGCGCCTGCTGCCATGGGCGGAATGCCACGCAGTTCAAAGCTGGCGAGCGAACGGCATTCGCTGACAAGATCGCGTTCTCCTTGCAGAACATGCAGCGACAGGGCGGTCTGGCCGTCCTTAAACGTTGTGAAATCCTGCGCCTTGGCAATGGGGATCGGGGAGTTGCGGGGGATGATATGCTCCACCAGCCCTCCCATGGTTTCAATGCCCAGCGATAAGGGGAGTACGTCCAGCAGCAGCATGTCTTCATTATCTCTGTTGCCCGCCAGCGCATCGGCCTGAATTGCCGCACCCAATGCCACAACCTCATCCGGGTTCAGGTTGGTCAGCGGCGCAAAACCGAACATGTCTGTCAGCGCCTGATGCACCTGGGGCATGCGGGTGGCTCCGCCTACCAGCACAATGCCTTGTATATCATGCGGCTTTAACCGGGCATCGCGTAAAACCTTGCGGGTTAATTGAATGGTTTTATCTGTCAGGCTATGGGTTAATGCGTCAAATTCTTCACGAGACACATTAAATTCAACGTCTATTTGATTGATTTTGCATGAAAATTTTGCAACGCCTTTGGTGCTGAGCGCTTCTTTGGTTTGACGCGCTGCCATTAGAATGGCACGCTTGTCTTCAGGTGAGGATATTTCAATTTTCCGTGCTTCAAGTATCCACTGTGCCAGTGCATTATCGTAATCATCACCCCCAAGGGCAGAATCCCCGCCCGTGGATATGACCTCAAACACGCCCTTGGTCAGACGCAACACTGAAAGGTCAAAAGTACCGCCCCCCAGGTCGTAAACAGCGTAAATACCTTCGCTGCCGTTATCCAGCCCGTATGCTATGGCTGCCGCGGTAGGTTCGTTCAGAAGGCGCAGTACATGCAGCCCGGCAAGGCGGGCAGCGTCTTTGGTAGCCTGACGCTGGGCATCGTCAAAATAGGCTGGAACGGTAATGACCGCACCGACAATATCTTCCGTGCCAAACGTCATTTCTGCCCGTTTTTTCAGTGCCAGCAGAATTTCTGCAGAAGCCTCTACCGGAGATTTAATGCCTGCAGAGGTATCAAAAGCCACCATGCCCGGCGTGTTGAGCAAGCGGTAGGGGAGCTGATCCGGGTTTGATATGTCTTCCAGTTTGCGTCCGATGAAACGCTTGGCCGAAAGAATGGTGTTGACCGGGTCTGATGCCTGCACCAGTTCAGCCATGGTCCCTACCTGTGCAGGCTGTCCGGCCTGATAATGCACAACAGAAGGCAGCAGATACATGCCTTGCTCGTCCGGCAGACATTCTGCAATACCATTGCGAACCGCGGCAACCAGAGAATGCGTGGTTCCAAGATCGATACCGATTGCGATGCGACGCCGGTGGGGGTCTGGCGTGGCACCAGGTTCTGATATTTGTAGTAAAGCCATCAGTACAGTTGATTACAAATGAAATATTTTTTATATTTTGCCCGTATTAGGGGGTCATGCCGAATAATACCAGCGAAACTGTGTCCTTATCAGGGGCAAGCCTGTTATCCCTTCTGAGAGTGATTATGTATGCAAGGAAATCAAATCTGGCCGGCCTGATATGGCTTCAGGCGTCAAGCTGGTCGAGCTTATCGTTGATATTTTTCATGAACCGGTCCATGAACATCAGAACACGGACCTGTTGTGCCGCCTGCGGATAGTCTCCTTTTTCGTCAATCAGCCAGGCCAGTGTGGACAAAGACCGCGCGTATTCTGCGTCTACAATGCCCTGCAATTGATCAACCTGATTCACCGTCCGGGCGGCTTCAAGCTGTTCACGCCACTCCAGTTGCTGCATTAAAAATGCAGCTGGCATTGATGTATTGGTTTCTGAATTGATGGCAACGCCGGCCAGTTCGCACAGCAGTGCTGCACGCGCAACCGGGTTTTTCAAGCGTTGATAAGCCTCATTGATCCGCACCGACCATTGGGTTGCTGCCCGTTGTGCTGCCTCGCCCTGAGACGCAAAGCGGTCAGGGTGCATCTGCGCCTGCAGATCTTTCCAGCGTTGTTGCAGCATCTGCTCATCTTGTTCAAACTGCTGCTTTATGCCCAGAATTGCAAAGTCGTTATCGGTCAGATTGACGGAGGTACTCATGGTACTTATCTTTGTTTTATTGTGTGTGCCAAGGGCAGAAAGGCTGCCCGCCCCAAATAGGGGATATTGTATGTACGTACGGCATAGGCAGGGCTCTGCGCGTGACTTGCACCTACGCTGCGTGAGGTATTAGCTGCTGACACGGTTATTTGCCGGCTGCGGCTTTCAAAAATGCCCTTTGATATGAGCATAACGCTCAAAACCCCGCTAATATAGCAACATGTGTCAATTACTTGGAATGAACTGCAATACGCCAACCGATATTGTTTTCAGTTTTACCGGTTTTGCCAATCGTGCCGGAAAAACAGGAATTCATACGGATGGGTTTGGTATTGCCTTTTTTGAAGGCAAGGGGTTACGGCTGTTTGTGGACTCGCAGCCCGCGCTGACTTCACCTGTGGCGGTGCTGATCAAAAACTATCCGATCCAAAGCGAAAATGTGATTGCGCATATCCGCAAGGCGACTGTTGGCGAGGTTCGGCTGGAAAACTGCCATCCGTTCTGCCGGGAACTGTGGGGACGGTATTGGGTTTTTTCTCACAACGGAGATCTTAAAAACTATGCACCGCGGCTGCATTCGCATTTTCGGCCAGTGGGCAGCACAGACAGCGAACTGGCATTCTGCTGGATCATGCAGGAACTGGCCAAGGCGCATGCCGGTATGCCTTCCATTGCCGAATTGAGCAACACGCTGCGTGAACTGGCTCAGGTAGTTTCACGTTATGGCACCTTTAATTTCATGCTCAGCAACGGTGTGGCCTTGTGGACGCACTGTACAACCAGCTTATTTCACCTGACGCGGCAGTTTCCTTTCAAATCAGCACGTCTGCAGGATGAAGACATGGCTGTGGACTTTTCTCAGCTCACCACACGTGACGATCGCGTAGCGCTGATTGCAACAGAACCTTTGACAACGGATGAGCCCTGGGAGCCTTATAGTACAGGCGAGCTGAAAGTATTTATGAAAGGCGAGTACCTGATTGATACTTAGCCCCGGCGCTTTTTTGGGCTGTGATACGCTATAGGCAAACACGGCTTTTTACGGCTTAACACATTTTGGATTCTGCCACGAGCGCAGCCAATTACAAAAATCGTGTATATTTAGACAAGCAGTTCCGGTGAGAACTGCCATTTTTTCTTTAATGACCTTTATCATGGACCGTCCTCGAAGTCGATTGACTTATATACGTTTATTTTCTCATCTCTTTTCAGGCACTTCGTGCCCTTTCATTGAGTTTATTCCTCCCCGATTGCATAGCAACTCCCGCCTTGGCTATTTGCCGGCGGCGTGCGACAGCAGGGCAATGCCTGCATTGCATTTAAGCACACAGGAGCATGCATAATGGAATTCTCCCTGATCATTCTGCTGCTGACGCTGATACTGCTGGAAATTGTCCTGGGGGTGGACAACCTGGTCTTTATCGCCATTCTGGCTGACAAGCTGCCCCCTCAGCACCGAGATAAGGCGCGCATCATCGGGCTTTCACTGGCGCTGGTGATGCGTATCATTCTGCTGTCACTGGTGTTCCTGCTGGTTAAGCTGACAGAGCCACTGTTTACTATTTTTTCACATCCGTTTTCCGTGCATGATCTGATCATGCTGGGCGGCGGTCTGTTTTTGATTTTCAAAGCCACCGTGGAATTGCATGAACGGCTGGAAGGTGTGCCTGCTGCCGAGCATGGACAACGCGAGCATGCCACATTGTGGAGCGTCGTTGTTCAGATTGTTATTCTGGATGCGGTTTTTTCGCTGGACTCGGTCATCATGGCTGTCGGCTTGGCCAAAGAGCACTTCTGGATCATGGTCAGCGCGGTTTGTATTGCCATGGGGGCGATGATGTTTGCCTCTAAACCACTGACCAAATTTGTCAATGCGCATCCTACCGTGGTCGTGCTGTGTCTGAGCTTTTTGCTGATGATTGGCGCCACACTGATTGCAGAAGGTTTCGGCCTGCATGTGGATAAAAAATACGTCTACGCCGCTATCGGTTTTTCCATCATGATCGAAATTTTTAACCAGGTGGCACGCCGCAATTTCCTGAAGTATCAGGCGCGTATTCCGTTAAGGGAGCGAACAGCGAATACCATTTTTAACATGATTGGGCTGCACGGAGGCAAACACACTTTTACCGCTGCATCTGAAACAACATCCGGTTCCGGTGCACAAGCCAGTGCGAACAGCCCTGTATTTGGGGATGAAGAGCGTTTCATGATCCGCGGGATTCTCACGCTGGCAGACCGCTCCATCAAAACCATCATGACGCCGCGCATGGATATTTCCTGGATTGACAGCGAAGATACGCCTGAGCAGATCAAGCAGGCGTTGCTGGACTCTCCGCACAGTCTGTTTCCGGTCTGCCAGGGCAATCTTGATCATGTGATTGGCGTCGTCAATGCCAAAGATCTGCTGGAAGCCATGGAAAATGGCATTGCCGTGGATGACATGCTCAAGCAGCACCCGCCCATTATGGTGCCAGAAAGTATTGACTCGCTGCAATTGCTGAAAGTCCTGCGGGCAGCCAAACGCCGTCTGGTACTGGTGACCGATGAGTTTGGGGCAATTCAGGGGCTGATCACGCCGCTGGACATTCTGGAAGCCATTGCCGGTGAGTTTCCGGATGAAGATGAAACGCCTGATATCACCAAACAGGAAGGCGAAGTCTGGCTGGCCAAGGGCAGTGCCAGCCTGCATCAGCTGGAGCGGGCGCTGGGAAGCATTGACTTTATCCAGCCGGGAGAAGAGTATGCGACGCTGGCAGGGCTGCTGTTGGCTGAATATGGTCAGATACCGCAGGAGGGCACGGTGATTGATATTGCGCCTTACCGCTTTGAGGTGGTGGAGATGGATAAGCGCCGTATTGAGCTGGTGCGCATCAGCATGCTGCCAGTAATACAACCGGATCAGTCAGATTAAAGTAAGAAAAACGCTCCACATTCTGTTTGCAAAAGAATGGGAGCGTTTGACGCTATACGGCTAAAAGCAAACTTATTGCGGTGGCACAGATGCTGGTGCAGGTGCATCCATTTTGAAGCAGGCTTTAAATGCAAAATAAACAGAGATCTGAAACAATGCAAATAAAGCCATGAAGCACGTTACCACAATGAAAAAAAGCAGCATGGTGGTAAATGTGTTCAACCCCAGCAGCATCGCCAGCAGACTGCAAAACAGGCTGACAATAAATAAGCTGATAGTCAATAAAGCCAGCCACATGACTGCATACAGTGCAAAGGCCGCTATATTTTTATAACCTGCAATCAGGTTGAAAAATATGGCCTTGGCTGCTGGTATTTGCCCCCAATAAACCAAAGCAGGGGTGAAGAGAAAGAAGAACAGCACAATCACATAAATGAACAAGGACTGGATGCTCATCACAGAAACATACTGCACGAGAAGCATTTGGTCATTTTCAGACAAAACAATGGATGTGCTGTTGGGATCTGACAGCCGCATGGTCAGTTCCACAAACTGGGCTGTAAGTTCAGGAAACAGGCTGGCGGTGATCTGTCGGCATACCAGCCATACCAGAACCGTTGCAGCCATGTACATGACACTCAGGGTGAATAACGGTCTTTTGCCTGCCGGCGCATTCAGGATGCCGTTAAGCAGCAGGGTGAATGACGACGGATTGTTGTGCAAGATATTATCGGTGGCAATCATGAATGCCAGGCTGAAATACACAGAAACCATGAACGCCAAGAGCGGGCCGATATATGGCAATGTTGACGACAAGGCAAACGTCATGAAAAAACTGAGTACGGCCAAGCCAATGAAATGCATGGGGCTGCGTTTGAACGCAGAAAAGCTTTGAAAAATCCATTGCTGACCGGCGGTCATGGGAACAATATTGAGTTTCATAGTCAGAAAGTGTCAGCTGATGGGATAGGGTGTTCAGATGAAGAGAGGTGTTTTTCAGGCAGCCAATTCCATGGGTGGTTGACGCGGTGGCGCAAAATACGCTCGAAATGGCTGGGGTCGTGCGGTGTCAGCATTTGTGCGGTACGGGGCAGATAAAAGTCCCACAGGCGCGATGTCCAAAAGCGCAGCGCCCCGGCACGCAACATGGCTGGCAGCATGGCCAGCTCCGCATCAGACAAAGGGCGTTGCTGGTGGTATGACTGCATCAGGGCCTGTGCACGGGGCACATCCAGTTCACCGGTTTGCAGGTTCACGCACCAGTCGTTCAGGCATACGGCAATGTCAAACATGAATGTATCAATGCCGGCAAAATAAAAGTCAAAAAAACCGCTGAGCCGTTCGGTTTCAGGCGTCTGGCCATCAAACATGGCATTGTCGCGAAACAGATCCGCATGCACTGGACCACGTGGCAGTTGCTGGTATTGCGCGCTGGCAGCCGTTTTTTGCTGAAAGGCCAGTTCGTTTTGGATCAGTTGGCTTTGCTCACTTGATAAAAAGGGCAGCACTAAGGGAATGGTTTCCTCCCACCAGGATAGCCCGCGTAAATTAGGCTGCTGAAGCTGGAAGTCCAAGCCGGCTGTATGCATCAGCGCAAGGTAATGGCCAAGCTGCGCACAATGGTGAACCTGAGGGGCCAACTGGTTATGCCCATACAGGCGCTCCACCAGCGCGCAAGGCTTGTTCTTTAACGAATGCAGGATTTCACCCTGATGTGCGCCTTGGCGATGCGGCTGCGGTGCCGGCACCGGAATTCCTTTACCGGCCAGGTGCTGCATCAGTCCCAGGTAAAAGGGAAGTTGTTCAAAATCCAGCCGCTCGAAAATAGTCAGGACGTATTCCGCCTGATCTGTTGTGACAAAATAGTTGGTATTTTCTATGCCTGAAGAAATACCTTTCAGTGCAATCAGTTTGCCTGAATCAAACGGAACCAGAAACGCCTGTACCTCGTCAAAAGAGACTTCTGTAAAAACAGCCATATTGACCTGAAGACTTAAAAACTCAGAACACGCCAGACCCGCTGGCCCGCATTGTTATTACGGTCAGATGGCTGTGCAGGAGAATCCGGCACCACTTCATAAGACGGCATGTTGCCCTGCGGCTTCACCTGTATGCTTTGCGTTTCACCACGCACACGCAGTTCATCGATCTGGATGCTGCCATCGTCAATATGAATGCGCTCGGCTTTGGCTTCGGGCGTGCCGGAATCTGCCTCAGGGCTGTCCTGAACCCGTACGGCGGCTGGCGCTGGTGAACTGCCGGTAGCAGCATCTTGCTGGGCCTGTGCATTCATATAGAACCCGCTCAGTACGGCCAATGTCGCAAAACTGACGGTGGTGATAATTTTTGACATGATTTAAAAATGGATAAAGTACTCTCAGGGCCACAGGGCGTTTGTGCAAAAATAAGCACTGGGCTGTGCGTGTATGTGCAATAAGTGAGAGTATATCGGTTATTGGGTTTCCCATGTATCAAACTATTTTTCCTGTAATAGACGCAGGCCTGGCTCTGATAGATAA
Organism: Saezia sanguinis; assembly: GCF_963921665.1. NCBI lineage: Bacteria > Pseudomonadati > Pseudomonadota > Betaproteobacteria > Burkholderiales > Saeziaceae > Saezia > Saezia sanguinis. The sequence goes on along the minus strand of NZ_CAWUGC010000018.1, from coordinate 169,372 downwards.
AACAAGTGACAATTGCTGCTTATGAAAAAACTGCTTTTAATTGATGGCTCCAGCTACCTGTACCGTGCATACCACGCCATGCCCGATATGCATGTGGTGGCCGGAGACCGTAACAGCCCGCCGACAGGCGCTTTGCACGGCATGGTCAATATGCTGGAAAGCCTGCGTAAAAGTGAACCTGCGGTACTGGGTGCCTGCGTATTTGATGCGCCAGGGCCAACATTTCGAAATGAATGGTATGACCAATACAAGGCCAATCGGCCGCCAATGCCCGAAGATCTGGTGGCACAGATAGAACCCATACACGAAGTGGTGCGCTTACTGGGCTGGCCGCTACTGGTGGTGCCGGGCGTTGAAGCTGATGACGTGATTGGCACACTGGCTTGCATCGGGGCGCAAAATGGTTATGAGGTTGTGATTTCAACCGGAGACAAAGACATCACCCAACTGGTCAACGAGCATGTGTCCCTGGTGAATACCATGTCCGGTGAAAGGCTGGATATTGACGGCGTAACGCAGAAATTTGGCGTGCCTCCTGACAAGATCATTGATTACCTGACGCTGATGGGCGACGCGGTCGACAATGTCCCTGGCGTCAATAAGGTGGGCCCGAAAACAGCCGCCAAATGGATCGGTGAGTACGGTTCGCTGGATGGTGTGATTGCTGCCGCGCCCACAATGAAAGGCGCAGCCGGGGAAAATCTGCGCCAGGCGCTCGAATGGCTGCCGGAAGGCAAACGGCTGGTCACCATTGTGACCGATTGCAACTTGACGCAGGCGATAGACGGCTTTCCCAAGCTGGATGCATTGCACATCCTGCCCGAAGACAAACCTGCACTGAGGGATTTTCTGCAACGTTTTGGTTTTCGCAAACGCGTGCAGCAACTGGAGCAGGAGTTAAAGTCGGTATCCTCTGGCGAAAGCTCCTCAATTTCAAATGCTTCTGCCAATGGAGAACTGTTCCCTGATGAGCCGTTGCCGTCATCTCAACAAGCTGCCGGGCAGGCCGCAAACTACACGCTGGTGCAGGATTGGAAAACGCTGAACGCCTGTCTGGATGCCATACAAAAAGCAGATCTGGTCGCTCTGGACACAGAGACCACATCGCTCGAGCCTATGCAGGCGCGTATTGTCGGGCTGAGCTTTTCCGTAGCACCTTACAGCGGCTGGTATATTCCGCTGGCGCATGATTATGCCGGCGTACCGGAACAACTGCCTTTGCAGGAGGTTCTGGATAAATTCCGCCCCTGGCTGGAAAACGCCAGCGCCGCCAAACTCGGGCAGAACATCAAATACGACTGGCATGTATTTGCCAACCATGGAATTGAAGTACAGGGCTACCAACACGATACCATGCTGGAAAGCTATGTGCTGGAAGCGCAGCGACAGCACTCTCTTGAAAGCTTAGCATTGCGCCACCTGAACCGCCAGGGTCTGAGCTACACTGATTTATGCGGCAAAGGCGCACATCAAATCCCGTTTTCCCAGGTTGATATTGAAAAAGCCGGTACTTATTCGGCAGAAGACAGCGACATGACGCTAGATGTGCATCAGAAACTGTGGCCACAGATCGATGCGACCCGCGAGCAAAGTGTCAAAGAAGGGGCAGGGCTGGCCCGGATTTATGCGCTGGAAATGGAAACCTCGCGCGTACTGGCACGTATGGAGCGCCAGGGCGTACTGGTTGATGCACAGGTTCTGGGCAGACAAAGCGCAGAACTGGGCAAGCGTATCAGCGAGATTGAACAGCAGGCGTATGAACTGGCAGGGGAAAAATTCAATCTGGGCAGCCCTAAACAAATTGGCGAAATATTTTTTGAAAAACTGGGGCTGCCGGTTGTTAAAAAAACCGCCAAAGGCGCGCCTTCCACCGATGAGGAAGTGCTGGAGAAGCTGGCCTTGGACTATCCTTTGCCAGCCAAGATTCTGGAGCACAGGTCATTGTCCAAGCTGAAAAGCACCTACACCGACAAACTGCCGCAAATGGTTCTGCCGGCAACCGGCAGGGTGCACACCAATTACGCACAGGCGGTTGCTGTGACCGGGCGGCTGGCCAGCAACGACCCCAACCTGCAGAACATTCCGGTGCGAACGGAAGAGGGGCGCCGCATCCGCACGGCATTCATTGCGCCGGCAGGCTGCAAAATTGCCAGCGCCGACTACTCCCAGATTGAACTGCGCATCATGGCGCATCTCAGCGGCGATGAAGGGCTGCTCAAAGCCTTCTCCCATGGGATGGACGTGCACCGCGCAACTGCCAGCGAAGTTTTTGGCGTGAAGCCTGAAGAAGTCAGTGCCGATCAGCGGCGTTATGCCAAAGTCATTAACTTTGGCCTGATTTACGGCATGAGCGCTTACGGACTTGCCAGCAACCTGGGAATTGAAACATCCGCAGCCAAGGCATGGATAGATCGCTACTTTCTGCGTTATCCGGGGGTACGCCGCTATATGGATGAAACCCGCCAGCGTGCCAAAGAACTGGGCTATATTGAGACAGTTTTTGGTCGCCGGCTTTATCTGCCCGAGATCACCAGCCCGAATGGCCCCAGGCGTGCCGCAGCAGAGCGTGCGGCAATCAATGCGCCAATGCAGGGGACGGCAGCCGATTTAATCAAACTGGCGATGGTCGCCATGCAGGATAAGCTCGATCAGGAGCAGCGCCAAAGCAAAATGGTGATGCAGGTTCATGATGAACTGGTTTTTGAAGTGCCTGAAAATGAGCTTGAATGGATTCAGGCCGAAGTTCCCAAGGTCATGGCGAGTGTGGCTACGCTCAAGGTTCCCTTAATTGCTGAAATCGGTGTTGGCAACAACTGGGACGAAGCGCATTGATACCGCCAAGGCTGGAAACTATTTTGTCAGTAGTGTTATTTCCCGGCTGTGGCAGTTGCTTTTAGGTCAGCCGTAAGGAAAGCACCAGAGTAAAAACCCGTATCCGGGACGGGGAAAGGCTGGTGCAATCTGAGCGTTCAGCGCTGCCACGGCAAAAGACCCTTTGACGATCTTGACTGAATCGCTCAATCTCTGATATACTCGAGTAAAAGATTCGGAATTTTAGTGAACAGAGTGCACTGATTGACCATATTGCTGATGAGAGTCAGCTTATTTATTATCCAGTGCATTCATCGCGATGATGAACGTATCCAGTGACTGCAATTGGTGTTAAATAGCTGCCTGTGCTTGAGCAGGCTTAGGAAAAATATAGGAGTGTCAGCCATGCGTCTTACAACAAAGGGAAGGTTTGCCGTTACTGCCATGATTGATCTGGCGATGCGGCAGCATATGGGGCCTGTCACATTAGCTGCAATCAGCCAGCGGCAACAAATTTCTCTGTCTTATCTGGAACAATTATTTGGCAAACTGCGCCGCCATGAACTGGTGGAAAGCACACGCGGCCCGGGCGGTGGATACACATTGGGCCGTAAACCTGAAAGCATCACAGTGGCAGACATCATTGTGGCTGTGGATGAGCCGATTGACGCAACCCAATGCGGCGGCAAAGAAAACTGCCTGGGTGAGGGCGGGCGCTGCATGACCCATGAGTTGTGGACCTCCTTGAATTCCAAGATGATCGAGTTTCTGGACTCTGTCACGCTTAAAAAACTGGTAGACGAACAACTGGCCAAAGGTGTTACGGTGGAAGATGCGCCGATCAAGCGTGCAATTTCTTCAGCACCGGTTGTAAAACCCATCAAAGTCAATGCCCCCAATTCGGTGTTTGCATTGGGAGCGGCTTTTACAAAATAAATTACCTGACGCTGGTAGCAATACCGTGAGCAGTTTGATGATGCCTAGGACACGAAGTCTTTGGGTGGTTTTTGGGCAAGTATAAAAGCGATACATCAAAAATGGACACGACCCCACACTTTCCAATTTATCTGGACTATAGTTCTACAACCCCATGCGACCCCCGCGTGGTAGACGCCATGATTCCATGGCTGCGAGAGCATTACGGCAATCCTGCATCGCGTTCGCACGCCTGGGGTTGGGAAGCAGAAGAAGCCGTGGAAAAAGCGCGCACACAGGTTGCTGAGCTGATCAATGCCGATCCCAGAGAAATTGTTTGGACGTCAGGGGCAACAGAGTCTGACAACCTCGCTCTCAAAGGTGCTGCACAGTTTTATAAATCCCGTGGCAAACACCTGATTACCGTTAAAACAGAGCACAAAGCCATTCTGGATACCATGCGTGCGCTGGAGCGCGAAGGTTTTGACGTCACGTATATGGACGTTTTGCCCAACGGGCTGCTGGATCTGAACGCATTTGAAGCCGCCATCCGACCTGATACCATTCTTGCCAGCGTCATGCTGGTCAATAATGAAATTGGTGTGATTCAGGATATTACGGCCATCGGCCAGATTTGCCGCAAGCACAATGTTATTTTCCATGTCGATGCGGCGCAGGCTACCGGCAAAGTGGAAATTGACCTGCAGAAGTTGCCAGTTGATTTGATGAGCCTGGCCTCGCACAAAACCTATGGTCCCAAAGGAATTGGTGCCCTGTATGTGCGCCGTAAGCCCCGTGTGCGCCTGGAAGCTCAGATGCACGGTGGAGGCCATGAGCGCGGAATGCGTTCCGGCACGCTTGCAACCCACCAGATTGTTGGCATGGGTGAGGCGTTCCGCATTGCCCGTGAAGAAATGGCCACCGAGCTCCCGCGCATGCATGCATTGCAACAGCGCCTGCTCAAAGGGCTGCAGGGGCTGGAAGAAACATATATCAATGGTGACCTGGAACACCGCATTCCACACAATCTGAACATCAGTTTCAATTATGTGGAAGGCGAATCTCTGATGATGGGGCTCAAGGGGGTTGCCGTATCGTCAGGCTCGGCCTGTACATCGGCCAGCCTAGAGCCCAGCTATGTGTTGCGCGCGTTGGGGCGCAATGATGAACTGGCACACTCCAGTCTGCGCATGACCATTGGCCGCTTTACAACCGAAGAAGAGATTGACCATGCAGTACAGGCAATCCGCCACAATGTGACCAAGCTGCGTGAACTTTCCCCTTTGTGGGATATGTATAAGGATGGCATTGACCTGAATACGATTCAGTGGGCCGCCCATTGATTTTTTAGCGTTCATATTGGAGTAATCCCAAGCAAAAGCTGTTTTCTGTATTGGGAGGAGTTAAAAATGGCTTACAGTAATAAAGTTGTTGATCATTACGAAAATCCACGCAATGTGGGCTCTTTTGAAAAAGATGATGCATCCGTGGGTACCGGCATGGTTGGTGCGCCGGCCTGTGGCGATGTGATGCGCCTGCAAATCAAGGTTAATCCGCAAACGGGTGTGATTGAAGATGCCCGTTTCAAGACTTATGGTTGCGGTTCGGCCATTGCCTCAAGCTCCCTGGTGACAGAATGGGTCAAAGGCAAAACGCTGGACCAGGCACTGGAAATCAAAAACAACCAGATTGCGCAGGAACTGGCTTTGCCCCCGGTTAAAATTCATTGCTCCATTCTGGCAGAAGATGCCATCAAAGCCGCTGTGAGTGACTACAAAACACGTCAAAGCCATTGAGCAAAAGCGCCTGATAAAAGGAGATGATGAAATGACGGTCTCATTAACTGAATCTGCGGCTCGCCATGTATCGAGCTACCTGGCAAAGCGTGGCAAAGGCATTGGCATTCGTTTGGGTGTTAAAACAACGGGCTGTTCCGGTCTGGCCTATAAGCTCGAATACGCGGATGAGGTCACACCGGAAGATGTGGTTTTCGACTCTCAGGGACTGAAAGTGCTGATCGACCCTAAAAGCCTGCCTTATCTGGAAGGCACAGAGCTTGATTTTGTGAAAGAAGGGCTGAACGAAGGTTTTCGTTTCAACAATCCCAATGAGCGTGGCCGCTGTGGCTGTGGTGAATCCTTCCGGATTTAATCATCAGCAATGACGGTTGCACTTGCTGCAAGCAAATAGAAAAGGGGACATGATGATGTCCCCTTGTTTTTTGCGTCCCATCCCATCAGAAGCTGTATTTCAACCCAAACTGTGCGGCTGTATCACGGTAGGAATTGGAACCCATCTGATGCCCCACATTGAACCATAAGGTGGTGTTTCTGCTGATATTGGCTTCCATACCAATTCTCACTTCTCCCACATCTTTGGCGCCATCCTGAGACACTTCTGTGCCCCCCATGTTGACATGATAGCTCTTGGTGTTGTGTATCCAGTTCAGCTCAAGGTAGGGCTGCACAACATTCTGGCTGGCCTGGCTATTGATATTGCTCAGGTAGCCTCTGGCGCCCAAACGGGTCTGCACATTGTTGCGGTTGCTGGTTACCCAGGTGCCGTTGTGTTCCATATGGTCATCGGCCTTGGCGCCCATCCAGGTAACCTGGGCCTGAGGCTGAATCCACACGCCATATTCTTCGTTCATCTGGCCAATCTGGAATGAATACCCGGCCTCCAGAGAAGCGGTTACCCCTTTGATGTCATAGCTTTCTTCTGCCAGGCCGCTGCCGTTAACCTTGGCATTGACATCATTCCACAAAATCCAGCCGTCCACATAAAGGCCTGACTTATCTTCCTGGTTGGCATACCAGGTGCCATAAACGCCCAGGCTGTAGCCATCGACCTTACCGGAAGAGCGGTACCCGGTTAAAGAAGAGTCGGTATCAATATTGACCCGGCCATACCCACCCATCACACCCAAGTGAAAACGGTCGCTGCCGTTGCTGCTCCACTGCGCAATATCGCCGCCAACCTGCACAACGCTGCGATCAGACTTGTTGGTTAACTGGCCGCTGCTATCTTCAGACCTGTTGTGTCCATAGTCGTAACGTATCCACAGGCTGCTGACTTTATCCTGCGCGCTCAAGCTATCGGCAAATTGCGGCTCCCCGAGACGGTCATGCAAACGCATGTTGAACATGTTGTTTGCCGCTGCCAGATTGGCTGAATAGGTTCCACCTTCTGGGCGCATCATATAGACGCCGGTCTGTGTTTTACTACCACCCTGGCCGGTAATGATGTATTCACTGGTCAAATACCAGCTCTCAGGATCAAGCCCGCTGACGTTGCCTTTCATCAGGCTGTATTCATACGCGCCTGCAACGATACGACCACCCTGCACAAAAGCAGAATCGGTCGATGTACCACTCACATCAATGATCTCAAAGCCTTCAAGTGTCTGTCCACCCAGGCCGCCTACGTTGCTGACCGTTACATACGTGGTGCCGGATGCATTGCCATCAATCACCAGTTTGTCAGTCACGGAAGAAACATCATCACCCAAAGCGCCGTTCAGATGCAGTGCGCCATTGTTCCCGATGTAGTTGCCATGGATTGTCAGACTTCCGGTGGTGCCGGAAAGAACATTCGCAGCCGAACCGGGAGCAACAATGCCCGAGTTGTTCACATCAGCGGTAATGGAGCCATATCCGCCCAAAGTTCCGCCTGCGTTCACAATCACACTGCCACCACCGCTCAGAGCAGCAGTCGGGTGGCTGCTATCGCCCACCATCAGTGTGCCGGCATCAATGGTGGTTGTACCTGTATAAATGTTGTCTGCATTCAGCACCAGCGTACCAGCACCGTTTTTGCTCCAGGAACCTGTGCCTGAGACCACCCCCGAAAGATCAAACGTCGTTCCGGCATCCACAATGACGGTGCCGGTAGAGTTCAGTGTGACGTCGCGTGCGCTTGAGAAGCTTGCTACGGTTTGCAGGGCTCCGCCATCAAATATGAGCGAGGCAGTAGGGTCGCCCAGATTGGCATCCTGCGATACGACAAGCGTCCCGCCTTTGAGCGTTGTCGAGCCGGTATAGGTGTTGATGCCTTCAAACCTGACCGAGCCGCCCGTACCCGTATTATCGATGGTGATGACACCGGGGGTACCACTGACCGCATCAGAGAGAATGCCGGTAAATACCGAATTATTGCCATTCTGATCGATGGTGTTTGTGGCGATATTGGACAGCGTGAAGTCGTCTGTATAAATACCATTGACCTGATCCATTTTCAGAGTGCCCCCGACAAAGATCGGGTCCACAGTAACGCCCAGCTCGCTGCCCAGGTAGTTAGGCTGCATCAAGTCAATCGGTGAGCGCCCGGTATAGCCGCCAAAAACCACATCTCCGGTGGAGTAGAACTGGAACGGAAGTGTTAAGTTATTACTTGCTGAGATGCTGTAACCAGAAACAAACAGCGTATAGGTAATACCGGCTGTAACGCTGAAAGTGATTTGCGGGCACCAGCCTGTATTGTTACCGCATGAGACATTAAGCGTTGAGTCTCCCAATGTCGTCCGATGCGTTGCCTGCGGGGTATCATCATTGCCGACGATTGCTCCGGTTCCCGGGCTGCTTGGGTCGTAAACACCGTTATACAGAATCATGACGGTATCGCTTGGTGCGTAAGTCTGCCCAAAAGTAAAACTACCGCTGCTTGTCGGCGTGAATATGATGGCCGAATATTTGAAGACATTTGACCCGGTGGTCAATGCGGATGGATTGCCTAAAACACCGTTGCCAAGATTTGACTGATTCAGCCCGACAGTCGATGTCGTGGAATTGCTGGTGTCAGCTGTGTAAAAAGTTGCTGCAGATGCGTTGCTTACAATACAGCCTGCACCAATCACTCCGGCAGTTGTTGCATACAACAATTTTTTCAACTTGAATGGAGGTGTTACTCGTTGAGCCATTTGATACCCCTTTTGGCGTCATTGATTAATTCTTATGACGAATTGTCTGCCATTGGCTAAAAATAGGGCAAAACTGTAGCGTGAAAGCTGCCAATTCATGTTAAATAATTCACAGAAGCAGATTTTTGTTTTTTCTTTGATGGAACTTTTTCAGAAATTGAGTTGAAATGATTCTTGTTTAATGAAAATTCATCGGTTCTATTTCGAATATGTCGGTTTATTGATCACACCCTTTCTGATCTGAGATATAGAAGGGCAAAAAACAAAATAGCCTCTGTGAAAGAGGCTATTTATCTATAGAGAAGTGGCCCTTAAACTATAAGGAAGCTTCCACTTCCGGAATCATCATGCGGGATTTTGTCAGAACCATACCCATGTTGGCTCCTTTTCTGCACACAAAGCAGGCCACCTGATGTTGCTTTTTGCCGCGCAAAAACACATGCAGGAGGTTATCGCTGTTGATGATGATTTCCTGAAAATAGTGGCGCCCGTCTTCGCTGACACCACGAGCCTTGCGGAAAATCTGCTCAATCAGTTGCACATTCTGTCCTTGAAACAGATCCGCTGTAGCTGCTGCCAGCAGCTCGATCACTTCGCGTGGGTGTGAATCAACCGTTTTGATGCCCAATAACATGCCTGATGCCAAATCAACGTAGCCTGCTGCCACACAGTCCGGGATGGATGTCACTGCTTTTTGTAAAGCCATATCTAAAGAACTCATTGTATTTCTCTTGTTTACTTGTGAGGATTAAGTTTTATGATAATTTTCCGGCAGAGTGCCAGAGCTGTTCAGACTATTCTTCTGAATCAGCGGATTGGAATTTTACAGATGCATCACGTTCGGTCAAATTTGAAAAATGACCTGATAAATACCGCCGCTGATAAGGTTATGTGTTTGCGTGTAGGCATGAACACCCATGACCAGCGCAGCGCAACATGTTAAACCCTGTGGTTGATCGTGAGGTTATCGCTCGCAAACCGAGATACGAAAAAAAGGGGACATTGTGTCCCCTTGGTTTTCACAGCCTGCAAAATATCAGAAGCTGTATTTCAAGCCAAACTGCGCTGTTGTATCACGGTACGAATCAGAACCCATCTGATGCCCGACATGCAGCCATAAAGAAGTGTTCTGGCTGATATTGGCTTCTACACCCAACCGTACTTCACCCACGTCTTTGGCACCATCCTGCCGCATTTTTGTACCATCCATGCTGACATTGAAGCGTTTCGTGTTGTGTATCCAGTTGAGTTCAAAGTAGGGCTGCACAACGCTGCGAGTTGCCTGGCTGCTGTTGATATTGCTCAGATAGGCCCTGGCACCCAAACGGGTCTGCACGTTGTTGTCATTGCTTTTGACAAATGTGCCGTTATATTCGATATGGTCGTCCGCATCCATCCCCATCCAGGTTATCTGGGCCTGTGGCTGAATCCAGATGCCATAATTTTCATTCATCTGGCCAACCTGGAATGCATACCCGGCTTCGAGTGACGCCGTTACGCCTTTGATGTCATAACTTTCGCCATACAACCCCTGGCCATGCACTTTGGCATTCATGTCATTCCATAACAGCCAGCCGTCAATATACAGGCCTGATTTATCCTCCTGATTGGCATACCAGGTGCCGTATAAGCCGACACTGTAACCTTCCACCTTGCCTGAAGAACTGTATCCGCTCAAAGCCGCATTCGTGTCACTGTCGGTGCGGCCATAACCACCCATGACCCCCAGATGGAAACGGTTGCGTCCGTTGCTGCTCCATTGCGCAATATCACCGCCGATCTGCACCAGGCTGCGGTCTGATTTGGTCGATGTCTGACCGCTGTTATCTTCAAACCGGTTATGCCCGTAATCGTAACGGATCCACATGCTGGTCACTTTATCCTGCCCTGTGATCAAGTCCGTATATTGGGTTTCGCCCAAACGGTCATGCAGGCGTGTATTGAACATTGTGTTGGCCGCTGACAGGTTGGCAATATAAGAGCCGCCTTCCGGGCGCATCACATAAATGTTGTTATTGTTCCCAAGGTACTGGCTGGTCAGATACCAGCTTTGCGGGTCAAGGCCGCTGGTTGCGCCTTTCACCAGGCTGTATTCATAGGTCCCGGCCACAATACGTCCGCTTTGCACGAAAGCGTTATCGGTCGATGTGCCGCCCACATCAATGATTTTGATACCTTCAACAGTTTGCCCGCCGATACCACCCAGGCTGTTGATAACGACATAAGTGGTGCCAGATGCATTGCCGTTGATTGCCAGTTTATCTGTCTGGGAAGAGGCGTCATCCCCCAAAATGGCGTTCAGCCGCAACACGCCGTTATTGCCAATATAGTCGCCCTGAATGGTCAATTGCCCGAACGGAACGGCCGTTGTCAGTGCACTTGCAGCCGAGCCCGGTGCCACAATACCTGTATTGCTCACGTTTCCGGCAATAGAACCATACCCGCCTAAAGTACCGCCTGCGTTGACAATCACGTCTCCGCCGCCGCTGAGCGCTGCGGTCGGGTAGTTGCTGTCGCCAATCACCAATGTGGCACCCGTGTTAATGGTGGTGATTCCGGTATATGTGTTGACCGCATTGAAGGTAACAGAGCCGCCTGTGCCCGTATTGTCAATGACAATGCTGCCCGGTATGCCGCTGGTTGCATCGGAGAGGATCCCCTCAAATACCGAGTGGTTGCCGCTCTGGTCAATGGTACTCGTGGTGATATTGGCCAACGTAAAATCGTCTGTGTAAATGCCGTTAGCCAGGTCCATCTTCAAGGTACCGCCGACAAAGCTCGGGTCCACGGTGACGCCCAGCTCGCTGGACAGGTAATAAGGCTGCATCAGATCAATAGGGGTACGGCCGCTGTAGATGCCAAAAACCACATCCCCGGTGGAATAAAACTGGAAAGGAAAGACGAGGGATGATCCCGGGCTGAAAGTGGAAACAAACAGCGTATAGGTAATGCCTGCTGTGATGCTATACGAAATCTGCGGGCAAAGGCCTGAGCTGCCACTGCATGAAACAGAAGTGGGGGAGCCAATGGCACCTTCATGATCAGCCTGGTCTGTATCATCGTTTCCAACCAGCCCGCCAGCACCCGGATTGGACGGATCATAAACACCGCTGTACAGAATCATCACCGTATCGGTGTTTGCAAATGTCTGCCCGAACGTGAACATCCCGCTGGTGGTTGATGTGAATATGATGGCCGCGTAGTTGTAGTTATACGAGCCGGATGTCAGCCCGGACGGGTTTGAGATGGTGCTGCTGCCCAGATTGCCTGCAGACAGGCCGACCGTGGATGTCGTCGCGTTGGAAGAGTCAGCAGTGTAAAACGTTGTTGCCTGCGCATTCTCAGATATCAGACTGGTGCCGATCAATCCGACCAAAGCCAGTGAAATTGCTGAAAGTGGCAGGCTTTTAGCATGTCTTCCTGCTGCGCCCAGTGGTCGCTGGTTTTTTTGTATTGTGCTATAGATCATGAGGGGCCCTTAAAAAGTAGCAATGATCAGTGCCGTGGATCGTGGATACACGAAACCGTGTCAGAGCAATAAATGCGAAATGGAGTGTCTTGACACCGCCCGCTGCTTGTTAATGCGGTGCAGTTATTCAATAGAGGCATCGTACGAGTCTGGATACAACACCATCGTGTCAGGTTGCATGCGCCGTACTGTTTATCTGCCGATTTTGCCGGCCTGTTTAGCTTTTAATACCCATTTTATATTTATTGTTATTCAAAAATCTACAACAGAATGTATTTATGTTGGATTGATGCAATTTCCCCTGCAAATGCGAGCAATAGGCTGCAAATGCAGATTCATAGATGCTTCGACCTGCAAAACAAACTGCAAATACTGCTGTGAAAATCGTTATGAATTTGAGTGCCAACACACTCTCAAGATCAGCGCAGCAGCAGGTTAAACCCCGCGTTGATCATGCCGCCGCCAATCACCAGCCAGCCAAACATCAGGGCCGCCAGTAACAGGGGCTTGATCCCCGCTTTTCGAAACGCGGAAACATGGCTGGTGAGTCCTAGCGCAGCCATAGCCGTGGTCATCATGACATCGTCTGCATAGATAACCGATTGAACCAGCGGGTCTGGCAGAATATGCAACGAATTGATCACCGCCATGAACATAAATCCAACAGCAAACCAGGGTATGGTGATTTGGGCGTTGCGAGGGAGGTCATTTTCGTTCTGACTTCCGTTCTGCTCACGCAGTTGCCAGGTTGACAGTGCCAGCAGAAAAGGTGCCAGCATCAGCACACGGATCATTTTGCTGATCACCGCGGTATCTGCCGCGTGTTCTCCAATGGCATTGCCCGCAGCCACCACCTGTGCAACTTCGTGAATGGTTGATCCGGTAAATATGCCAAAAGAAAATTCGGAAACACCCCAGTACTTTAAGATCAAAGGGTAGAGCAACGGGTAGATAAACATGGCCAGCGTGCCAAAAACAACAACGGTAGCAACGGCCATGGTCACTTTTTCTGTTCTGGCTTTAATAAGCGATTCTGTTGCCATAACGGCCGCTGCCCCGCAGATCGAGCAACCACTGCCAATGAGAATGATACTGTGCCGATCCAGCCCAAACCATTTGCGCCCAAGCCAGATGGTCAGGCCAAAAGTGGTACATATGACGGTGGCGTCGATGAGTACGGCAGTGATGCCAACGGAAGCAACATCCTGCAACGTCAAACGTAAACCGAACAGGATAATTGCCAGGCGCAGTATTTTTTGCTTTGAAAAATCCACGCCTGCATGGCATACAGGTGCCATGCGGTGGTAGATGGTATTTCCAATCAGCATGCCTCCTACAATTGCCAGCAGCGAGGCCGAAATACCCCAGGGCTGAACCCAGCCTGAATGAGATACATACAGGGCACAACATGCCAAGGCAACCGCAAGTAAAACACCTGGCATCAATTTCATGATGAATTTCATTGATTATTTGATTTATTTTGTAATATCGGCTTACTGTACAGCGCACAATAAAATAAGTAAAATTAATAATATGGATGTATTTAAGTAATTTTATTAATATGAAGCGGCCTAAAGGGATGGCATTAAGGAGCGTTGTTTGCGTTTGCATCTGACACTGCGTGAACTGGAAGTATTTCAGGCCATTGCACAGCACGAAAATGTACTTAAGGCATCTGAAGCTGTCATGCTGACCCAGTCTGCCGCCAGTCAGGCACTGGCCCGGCTGGAGCAGGCGGTGCAGCAGCAATTATTTGACCGCCATGGCAGGCGGCTGACACTGAACGAACATGGCCGGCTGTTTTTACCCCAGGCGAGGGCGCTGCTTGACCGGGCCCAGGCGCTGGAGAAAACCTTTACCATTGGCTCGTTGTCGATACGCATAGGAGCCAGCACCACGATAGGAAACTACCTGATGCCATCCTGCCTAGCCGCATTCCGCAGCCAGCATACGGGCTCCAAACTCAATCTGATGGTTGGAAACACCGAAGCAGTCGTCAATGCAGTTGCCAATTTTGAAGTGGACTTTGGCTTTATTGAGGGCATCTGTCACCATCCCGGGCTGAATACGACTCCCTGGCGTGATGACGACATGGTGGTATTTGCATCCAGTTCACAGCCTTATGCCACCCGGCGGTTGACTGCGGAGCAATTGGCACAGTTGCCTTGGTTACTCAGAGAAGAGGGCAGCGGCACCCGGGAAGTTGTCGATCAAATGCTGCGGCCTTATCTTCAGCACTTTAACGTCGACATGGAGCTGGGCGATTCAGAAGCCATTAAACACACCGTTGCAGCCGGGCTGGGAGTCAGTTGCCTGTCACGATGCGTTATTGAAGACCTGATCACACAAAATAAGGTCGTGGTGCTTGATACTACTTTACCGCCATTGCGGCGCACGCTTTACTGTGTGATGCATCAGGATAAGGAAATAACCCGGGGTATGCAGGCATTTTTAGCTTCATCTATGGATGAAACTTCACCTTGAAGAAACGAGCAAGATTCATGACATATACCATTCGCGATGAACAGGAGCAGGACTTTGCACCCATTTCGGCGCTTTTGCAAAAGGCATTTGAAAACCATCCTTACAGCATCAATAATGAATACCTGATTGTAATGGCATTGCGCGAGGCAAACGCCCTGACTTTAAGCTGTGTCGCGCTGGATGATCAACAAGGCCATGTCGTCGGGCATATTGCGTTTTCGCCTGCGCAGCTTGATGGGGTGTTCGATGGCTGGCATACGCTGGGGCCCTTGGCGGTATTGCCGGAATACCAGCGCAAAGGCATAGGGCAGGCGTTGATCAGGCACGGACTTGAGCGCCTTCAGGGACTGGGCGCAAGCGGGTGTATCCTGGTTGGAGACCCTAGCTACTACACCCGGTTTGGCTTCAAGTCTTATCCGCAGTTGGCTGTTGAGGGAATTCCAGCAGAGAACCTGATGGTATATTCATTGACGGGAGAAGCCCCTGTGGGGCAGGTTACCCATCATGAGGCATTCCATATTTAATATATTGTTTAATAACAATGAGATAGAAATCACTTTAAAAGTAAATTCTTAACCTAAAAGCAGCGCATCGTCGGATATTTCTTCACCGCGAACCTTGGTGAACATGGCGACCAGCGCCGGCACATCCATGCGTTCACGCTCTTTACCGGAAACATCCAACACCACTTTACCCTGGTGCAGCATGACTGTGCGTTCGCCAATATCAAGGGCCTGGCGCATGCTGTGCGTGACCATCATGGTGGTCAGCTTGTTTTCCTCAACAATACGCTGGGTCAGGTCCAGCACAAAATGCGCGGTGCGCGGATCCAGCGCCGCAGTGTGCTCATCCAGCAAAAGAATACGCGATGGCTTCAACGCGGCCATCAGCAGGCTGACCGCCTGCCGCTGCCCGCCGGAAAGCAGGCCGATACGGTCTGTCAGCCGGCGCTCCAGCCCCAGCTTTAAGGAAGCCAGTTTTTCGCGGAACAGGTCGCGCAACTCGGCACGGGCGGCACGCCTGAGCCCGCGGGAGGTGCCGCGCTGATAGGCCAATGCCATATTTTCTTCAATTGTCAGGTCTTCACAGGTGCCTGCCATGGGGTCCTGAAATACCCGGGCAATCTTGGAAGCCCGCTTGTAAGCCGGCTGGCTGGTTACATCTTCACCGTCAATGATGATGCGTCCGCCGTCAATCACCTGGTCACCGGAAACTGCATTCAAAAAGGTCGATTTGCCTGCACCATTGGAGCCGATAACGGTGACAAACTGGCCTGCCGGAATATCCAGCGACATGCCGCGCAAGGCACGGGTTTCAATCGGCGTGCCGTGGTTGAACGTCAGAACAATATCTTGTGCGCTGAGCATTTATTGACCTCCTTTACGGGGCATTAAACGTTGTTTCAGCATCGGGATAATCAGGGCAAATGTCACCAGAACCGCGGTAATCAGGTTCAAGTCCTGCGCTTGCAAGCCAATGAACTCTGCATTCAGTGCCAGCGCGATGAAAAGCCGGTATACCACAGCGCCAAGAATCACTGCCAGCGTGGTCCAGATCAGGCGACGGGCAGGAATAATGCGCTCGCCGACGATGACAGCGGCCAGCCCGATCACAATGGTACCAATCCCCATGGATGCATCAGCACCGCCATTGGATTGGGCAAACAATGCGCCAGCCAGTCCAACCAATGCGTTGGAAATGGCCAGCCCGAGCAACATCATGCGGCCTGTAGGAACACCTTGCGCGCGCGCCATCCGGGCGTTGGTGCCAGTTGCACGGATAGAAAGGCCCATTTCGGTGGAAAAAAACCAGTCCAGAAGAATCTTGGCGATGATCACCATCAGCAGCATGATCAGCGGACGCGCCTCATAATCCTGCAGCAACTCCCCAGGCTGTAAGGTTGTGAATACCGTGGGATCATTGATCAACGGAACGTTGGCGGCCCCCATAACGCGCAGATTGATCGAATACAGCGCTGTCATAACCAGAATACTGGCCAGCAAGTCCATGATGCGCAACTTAACACTTAGAAACGCCGTGACCAGCCCCGCCACAAAACCTGCGGCCGTACCCGCCGCGGTCGCCACAAAGGGGTTGTGCCCATGCACGATCATGATGGCACATACTGCACCGCCCAGGGTGAAACTGCCGTCAACTGTCAGATCAGGAAAACGCAGCAAACGAAATGAAATCAGTACCGCCAAAGCTACCAGGCTATAGATCAAACCGATTTCAATAGCGCCAAGAAATGAAAATAAGGACATCGGGCAGACAGATTGATACGTTAAGTGTATTTCAGGCACGCTATTTTAAAAGCGTGCCTGCAGGAATTTCTTTATGTAAAACAGATTATTGTATTGGTTTCAGCCATACTGAGTAAACCATATGGCTTACTGAATGATACGGTTGGCCTGGTCAAGCAATTCCTGAGAGAAGGTGACACCCTGGCCTTGGGCAGCTTTCAGGTTAAGGACCAACTCCAGGTTTTGGCCGATTTCCGGTTTGATATCGCCCGGTTTTTCACCGTTGAGAATGCGCAAAACCATTTTGCCGGTTTGTATGCCCAGCTCTTTATAGTCTACCCCCAGTGAAGCAGCAGCACCACGCTCCACACAGTTAGGGTCGCTCGCGATGAGCGGGATTTTGGCGTTTTCAGCAACTTTGGCCAGCGTTTCAAAGGATGCAACCACATTGTTGTCTGAAACGCTGTAAAACACGTCAATTTTGCCTACCAGGCTGCGACCGGCGGCACCCACATCCACAGTACGAGGTGCGGCCGCCGTCACCAGTGTCATGCCCCGGCTGGGCAGTAACTCCTGCAACTGGCGGACATAATAAACGGAATTGGCTTCAGCCGGGTTGTATACCACGCCTACACGTTTGGCATCAGGCGCAATCTGCAAAATCAGGTCAACCTGGCGGTTGACTTCCAGCATATTGGATACACCGGTCATATTGGTACCCGAAGGCTCCCAGCCTGCAACCAGTTTGGCGCCGATCGGGTCTGTGATAGCAGAAAATACGATGGGAATGTCTTTTGTGGTGGACAGCATGGTCTGGGCTGACGGGGTTGAAATGGCCACGATCACATCCGGCTTATCGCCCACGAATTTACGGGCGATCTGAGCGGCGGTTCCCACATTGCCCTGTGCGGTCTGATATTGCCAGCGCAGGTTTTTGCCATCGGTATAGCCGGCAGCCTCCAGCGCTTCTTTCACGCCGTCACGCACAGCATCCAGTGCCGGATGCTCAATTACCGAAGTGACTGCAACAGATCTCTGCTGTGCCACAGCAGGCGTACCCAGAGCCACCAGTGCACCCAGCCCTGCCAGCAAAAAGCATTTTTTGAGTGTACCCAATGAATTTTCGATCATATGTAAGGCCATAAATCATCCTGTTATTTGTATTGAAAGTTCATTTCCTTGCAACGGGGGTTTATTCTGTTATTTTGCAAGGGGTTAAAAATGAGAACATGTTATTGTAAATGGGCCAGCCTAAATATACAAAAACATGTTTTCTCAGCCTGTTTTCGGTTTGGGCATTAAAAACGGCTGTCTTTAAGCCGTGGGTCCAGCCAATCACGCAAGCCATCGCCCAACTGATTAAAGCCCAGCACGGTCAATGCAATGGTCACACCCGGAATCACAGCCAGCATAGGCGCTTCAAACAGCAGCGTTTGTGCTTCGCTGAGCATGCGTCCCCAGGAAGGCGCAGGCGGTTGTGTTCCTAAACCGAGGTAGGAAAGGGCGGCTTCAGCCAGAATGGCCATTGAAAACTGTACCGACGCCTGCACAATGATCAGCGGCAACAGGTTGGGCAGGATATGAGACTTCACAATGCCCCAGTTGGAGCGCCCCAGTGCACGGGCGGCTGTGATGAAATTGCGCGGCAGCAGGCTTCGCACGGCATTGCGCGTCAGGCGGGTGAATACCGGAATATTGGCAATGCCAATGGCAATGATTGCATTGGTGATGCCTGGACCAAACAGCGCAATCAGCATAATGGCAAGCAAAATGGCTGGAAATGCAAAAGCAAAATCCATTGTGCGCATGATCATTTCATCCGATTTGCCACGGTTAAAAGCGGCAAGCATGCCTAACAACAGCCCTGCAGCCAGGCCAATGCTGACGGCAACCAGTCCCACCCACAGCGCATTGCGGGCGCCCCCCATCAGGAGTGAGGCCACATCGCGACCATACGCATCGGTACCCAGCCAGTGCTGGGCAGAAGGCCCCTGCAATTTGATAGACAGGTTAAACGCATCAACCGGCCAGGGCTGCCATACCGTGTAAATAAGGGCAGCCAGCACAATGCAGAGTGTCAGTGCGCCGCCAAACCACAGTTTGGCGCTCGGGCCTGAGCGGCGTTTGCGGATAGAAAGGGTATTCATGTGCACAGGCCTTTTTTCACACAGAATCCCCCGTGCTCTTTTGCAGACGTGGGTCAATGGCGGCACAAAACAGGTCCACCACCAAATTGACCACCATCACCATCATCACCAGCAGCAGCAATGCGTTGCGAATCACAATCAGATCCCGATTGCCGATGGATTGAAATATCAGACGCCCAAGGCCGGGCAGTGAAAAGACATTCTCAGTCACAATCGCCCCGGCCAGCAGATTGGCAAACTGGAGCCCTGCAATGGTCAGTATCGGAATGGACGCATTGCGCAGCACGTGCCGCCACAGCGTCATACGGGAACTGGCGCCTTTTGCCCGTACGGTGCGGACGTAATCTTCCCGCATAACCTCCAGCATCGATGATCGGGTAAAACGTGTCAGGATCGCCGCCTGCACCAACGCCAAAGCCACCGCAGGCAACAGCAGGGCATGCAGTGCAGACGTCACGCCACCGCCTTCCTGAACACTCCAGCCGGGAAAACCGCCTGAAGCAAACCACTGCAATTTAACAGCAAACAACAATACCAGCAGTATCGCCAGCCAGAAGCTTGGTATGGCCATGCCGGTTTCGGCCAGAATGGTGACCACATGGTCTCCGGTACGCCCATGGCGTGATGCAGCGTATACACCCAACGGCAATGCAATCAATATGGTCAGCAGCATGGCCATCAACGCCAGAGGCAGTGTCACCTGCAGGCGCTCTCCAATCAGTTCAGCCACGGGAGAACCATAAACATAACTCAGCCCCAGTTCGCCTTGCAGCAATCCGCCCAGCCAGTGGACATAACGTACCCATGCAGGCTGATCCAGACCCAGTTGCCGTGCAAGTGCTGCCACCACCTGAGGATCAGCATCCGGCCCGCTGAGCGTCTGCGCCGCATTGCCGGGCAATACTTCCAGCGCCATAAAAATAACCACCGAGGCTGCCAGCAGCATCAGCAGAAATGAAAATATGCGTTTGAACAGATAAACCGCCATAAGTGCGCAAGACAACCACGTGACCACCCGAATGGGCCTGGATGAATGGATTATACGCAGCAGCGTGATCCGTGCTGGCGGCTCATCAACTTAAAAGCCGGTTGAAGCCTGAGCGGTCAGTCATCTGTTTCACACCAGTTAAATATCAGTCTCACCTGGTTTTGCACAGGAGAACTGGCGTTTGTTGTACTAAAAAGACGCTGCCGCCATACAGAAAGAGACTCTTTTCACAATGGGAGGGATTCTGGGCGTTTGATTGAAAAAAAGGTGGGATAATGAATAAATCTAGTTTGTGCTGCGCAAAAATACTTGTCTGACCCGGTTAGACGGATGATTTTTATTATTGCGGGAAGTATGGGCTTGTGGTATTTTTAGAAAAATTTGTGAAATAGCAAGAGGGGGAAATATGAAGAAACTGGCTGTTGCTGCCATGAGCTTGGCAGTTTTATGCTCTGGGTGCGCAATTGTTGGAGGCGGGCGTCCCAGCGAAGACAGTGGTGAAAAGGTATGGTCCATCATGGCATCTCATGAAACCTGGGCTTTTAACAGTGCCGACGACTTATGCCCTCATGGATACTATGTCCATAATGAGTTACCCAACCGTCCTTTGCCGCCGCTTTACCTGATGGAAATTGAATGCAAACCAGAATCTTCAGGGCAGGTAAATCTTGTACTGACCCCTCCTAAAGTTGAAGCCTACAATCCTCTGGGCATAGGCAAGCCAGGGCAATACTCCTACCAGATTGAACGCATGCCCGAAGTTTTGGCCTGCAATGAAAAACCGCTTGCACTGGTGGAGTCCAAAGGCCCCGGGATTGAAGAATACAACGTTGACTGCTCCAACGGCAATCAACTGGCTGTGCGCTGTGAGTTCAGCATCTGCTCAGTGAAATAACCCGGCCTGAGAATTTCTTTTCGATCTGTTGAAACCTCCGGAGTCATTCCGGAGGTTTTTTTATTTTTTAATCGCGCGGAGAGCGCAGCATGCGCAAGCCATTAAGCACCACCAGCAGGCTGGCTCCAACATCGGCAAACACTGCCATCCACATGGTACCGTAGCCTGCAACAGTGAGCAATAAAAATACCAGTTTGATGCCCAGCGCCAGCGTGATATTCTGCAGCAAAATCCGGTGCGTACGCTTGGATATCCTGATGAACAGAGGAATCTTGCGCAGGTCATCATCCATGATGGCAACATCGGCTGTTTCCATGGCGGTATCGGTACCGGCAGCCCCCATGGCAAAACCGATATCTGCACGCGCCAGGGCAGGGGCATCATTGATGCCGTCACCCACCATGCCAACCATGTTTTTCTGATCGCCACGGGTCTTCATCTGCGCAAGCTTTTCTTCGATGGCCTGGCGTTTATCTTCGGGCAGCTGATTTCCGCGCGCTTCATCAATACCGGCCTGCAACGCAATCGCCTGTGCGCTGTGCTGGTTATCACCGCTGAGCATCAGGGTCTGCACCCCGAGCTGATGCAGCTCGGCAATGGCTTGCTGGCTGGTCGGCTTGATGCTGTCTGCCACAGCAAACAAAGCCAGCACCGCCTGGTCAGTTGCCAGGGCAACCACTGTTTGTCCCTTTTGCTCCAATGTATTGATATGTTGTGCAATTTCAGGAGCCAACAGATTCAACGATTCGATCAAACGCAGGTTACCTAAATAGTACTGAACACCATATATGACACCGCGGGTTCCCTGACCGGCCAGTGCCGTAAATTGCTCTACCGGCAGAAAATCAATGTTATCAGCCAGTGCCGCCTTGGCAATTGCCAGGGAAACCGGATGATCTGACCGGCCGGCCAGACTGGCTGCAATCTGTCGGGTCTGTGCAGGCTCGGCTTGAGCTGCAGGCAAAACGGCCATTTCTGTCTGCACCGGTTTGCCATGCGTAATGGTTCCGGTTTTATCCAGTGCCAACCAGCGCAGCCGGCGGCCATTTTCCATATAGACACCGCCTTTGACCAGCAGTCCGCGCTTTGATGCCGCCGTCAGCGCGCTGACAATGGTGACAGGGGTAGAGATCACCAATGCACAAGGGCAGGCAATGACCAGCAGAACCAGCGCCTTATATATCCAGGCAAGCCAGGGTTGGGCAAACAACAAAGGCGGGATAATGGCAACCGCAACCGCAATCAGCACCACCGCCGGCGTATAGTAGCGGGCAAACTGGTCGACAAACCTCTGGGTGGGCGCACGTTCCGACTGTGCTTCTTCCACAGCGTGGATAATGCGGGCCAGTGTGCTGTTATGTGAGGTGGCTGTCACCTTGAACTGAAACTCCCCTGATTCATTCAGGGTGCCTGCAAAAACAATGTCACCGGCTTTTTTATCAACCGGAAGACTTTCCCCGGTTACGGCAGATTGATTGATGCTGGTCTGGCCCTGCGTGATGACGCCATCCAATGCAATGCGCTGCCCAGGACGAACCCGGACAATATCGCCAATGCTGAGCGCATCAGGCGCAAGTTCTTTCCAACTGCCGTCGGTCTGCAATACCGTGGTGGTATCGGGTGCCAGTTGCAGCAGGCTGCGAATAGCCAGCCGGGCCCGGTCCAGCGAACGGGCTTCAATCAGCTCTGAAATGGTGAAAAGCGCCATCACCATGGCTGCTTCAGGCCATTGGCCAATGACTGCGGCACCTGTGACCGCAATGCTCATCAGCGCATTGATATTGAGTTCACCATGCCTGAGCGCAATCAAGCCTTTGCGGTATGTGCCCAGACCGCACATCAAAATGGCAATGATCGCCAATGCAGCGGAGACCATCGAAGGCCATTCAAGCCAATGGGTGATCTCAGCACCCAAAGCCAGTGCTAAGCCGCCAGCAGCCAGGCCAAGCGCCCGGTACTGCTGCTTGGGAGAAGCCGTGAGTTCAGGAGCAGGGGCTCCTTCCTTAACGGGCACAGCTTGCATACCCAAAGAGGCAATAGCCGTCTCGATTGTGCCTTCCGTCCCTTTGAAATGAATGGCACTGAGCGTGCGCTGCATCAGGTTGAATTCCAGCGCGCTGATATTGTCCATGGATGCAAGCTGCTTGCGAATCAGTGTTTCTTCTGTAGGGCAATCCATGGCGTCAATACGCCACTGCGAAATCTGGCTGCCATCCGGAACAGGCTGCTGACGCAGACGACTGCGGGTTTCCGGCACCGGTCCGGAAACATTGCAGCAAGGGGTGTTGTGATCATGATGGTGCTGCGCATGCTGCTGATCTTTATCCGCATGCGCATGATCTTCTACCGACACTTCAACATGCTCATGCTTGGCAGCATTGCAACTGCAACAGCAGGTATCAGATGCTGTTGAATCGTGGGTTAAAGTTGTTTTTTCTGTATTCATGCTGTTATTACACACCTTATAGTCACTATAAGGTCAAGCCCCTAGGGCCGAAAATGCAACAAGGCCACAACACGAGGATGAAAAGGTTTCAGTTGCTGGGACTATTTGGCCTGCCGTGCTTTGGCTTTAGCCAGTACCTGGCTGATCAGCTCGCGCTTGCGTTCCAGCGTATGCGGATCGGACAGCTTTGAAACCTGCTCCAGATTTGCCAGTTTTCTTTGCGCTTTGGCCAGCAATCTGGCCTGGTTTTCACGCTGCTGGCGCTCCAGGCGGAACTGGCGAAACACATAGCGATCACGTGCCGTATCCGCCTGTTTTTTTGACCACGCCGCCCAGCCTGTCGGGGCTGGGTGGTCACAGGAAGAGGGCACCAGTTCAATGCAATCCACAGGGCAGGCCGGCAGACACAGCTCGCACCCAGTGCACTGGCTTTCTATCACCGTATGCATCTGTTTGGATGCACCCATGATGCAGTCTACCGGGCAGGCCTGAATGCATTTGGTGCATCCGATGCACCAGTTTTCGTCAATGACTGCCAGCAGGCGCGGGCCTTCTATGCCTGCATCAGGATCGAGCTTTTGTGCGGTTTGTTGCGTGACTTCAGCCAGGCGGGCAATACCTTCTGCTCCACCCGGCGGGCAGCGGTTAATGCCGGTGTGACCTTCTGCAACCGCCTGCGCATAATGGCGGCAATCCGGATAGCCACAGCGCGTGCATTGTGTCTGTGGCAACTGGGCATCAATCAGCTCAACCAGCTTCTGTCGCTGCATGGGCGTCATTTTGGCGTATGCAGATGACATTTCCTGTGAACCAGTCACTTGGATCATCACCCCTTAAGAAGTCACTTTGACTTTGGGCATAATGGCCGAATAGTCACGTGGACGCAAAGCAATTTCTGCCGCAATTTTTAGCGCAATTGCCCGATATGCCTTTGCCTCCGGGGATTGAGGGGCATGTACCACGGTAGGCGTACCTGCATCGGCCTGCTCACGAATCGCAAGGGTCAAAGGCAACCCGCCCAGGTAAGGAATGTCATACTTCTGCGACATCCTCTGAGCCCCACCTTCGCCAAAAATGTGCTCTGCATGACCGCAGTTGGAGCAGATATGCACCGCCATGTTTTCAATGATGCCCAGCACAGCAATGCCCACCTGCTCAAACATCTTGAAACCCCGTTGTGCATCAAGCAGGGCAATATCCTGCGGGGTTGTCACAATCACGGCGCCGGTGATCGGCACTTTCTGCGCCAGCGTCAACGCAATGTCTCCAGTGCCGGGCGGCATATCGACAATCAGGTAATCCAGCGCCTTCCAGTTGGTCTGCACCAGCATCTGCTGTAGCGCCTGGGTTGCCATGGGGCCACGCCAGATCAGGGCATTGTCGGCATCCACCAGCAGGCCGATGGACATTACCTGCACGCCATGATTTTCCAGCGGTTCCATGGTTTTGCCGTCGTTGCTTTCCGGTCTACCATCAACCCCCATCATCATGGCCTGGCTGGGGCCATAGATATCAGCGTCCAGAATACCTACATTGGCTCCCTCAGCATGCAATGCCAATGCCAGGTTGGCTGCGGTTGTACTTTTACCGACACCGCCTTTGCCGGAGGCGACAGCGATGATATTTTTCACCTGAGGCAACAGTTCCAACCCCTTTTGCACCTGGTGCGCAATGATCTGCGAGCGCACATGACACACCACCTCCCGAATATCGGGGCAGGATTTCTTCAGCGCATCTTCAATCTGCTTTTGAATCCGCTCATGTTGCGATGCAGCAGGGTAGCCCAAAAGCACATCCAGGCTGACACGCGAGCCTTCAACCTGGAGGTTCTGCACGCTTTTCTGGCTGATGTAATCTGCGCCTGTATTGGGGTCGATGACGGTTTGCAGTGTTGTGAGGATATCTTCTGTAGTGATGTTCATAACGGATACATTGTATGGGTTAGTTCGCAGAAATCGGCAAAACCGGCTTTTGTATTGATATTGACCATGAACGCTAGCTTGTCATCATCAAAGCAAACGCGAGTATAAGCCTGTTGCATCATCCAGTGCTGAACTTTTCGTTCACCCGCCTGCAAGTAATGATACAACTGGCTTTCAAGCGAGCGGTGCAATAACGCAAACACCGGATGGTCTTTGCATTGATCAGGCTGGCTGTCAGAAGTCGTGCAGGCAAAAGCGACTTTGGCATTGGCCTGCCGGGCACCTTCGTATAACTGCTGTACCAGATGAGGGTGCAAAAGCGGCGCATCGCAAGGCACCGTCATGAGCCAGGGGGTCGTACACTGGCGCAGGCCAGTCAGCATACCGGCCAGGGGGCCGGGAAAATCCTCCCAGTCAGCGTCGCGCTCGTCTGTCCAGACCGGAACTCCGAGCTTTTGATACTCGGCAATATGGCGATTGGCATTAATCACAACTTGATCAACCTGGGGCCGCAGCCTTTCAAGCACATAGTGAACCATGGGTTTTCCCTGCCATGGCAGCAAGCCTTTGTCAGAAACAACGCGCTGCATACGCTGGCTGGCCCCTCCAGCCAGAACCATTCCGGTAATCAGTTCATCACGACCTGCTGCCATCTGTTCAGCCTCCAATGTAGCTCATCTCTACACGCCGCAAAGGCTGCATTCCCTGTCCGCGCAATTCTGAATAATGGTCGTCACGCTGTTGCCATAAATGCGCGACGGAAGCCTGCAGCGCCGCATCGTCCAGATTTTGCCGCAACAAGGCGCGCAGATCATAGCCGGCACCGGCAAACAGGCACAGAAACAGCCGCCCCTCCATGGACAGGCGGGCCCTGCTGCAACTGTGGCAAAACGCCTGTGTCACACTGGAAATCACACCGATTTCCCCGGCGCCATCGTCATACGCCCAGCGCTGAGCTGTTTCTGCCGCTGTGTGAGGCTCTAAAGGGTGCACAGGGTAGAGTGCATGGATACGCCGGATCACTTCGCTGGATGGCAATACCTCGTCCATACGCCAGCCATTGGTTGTTCCCACATCCATATATTCGATAAAGCGCAAAACAATACCGCTGTGCCTGAAATGCTCCACCATGGGAATGATCTGCCCGTCATTGATGCCTTTGCGAACCACCATGTTGATTTTGACAGGATGCAGATCGGCTGCCAGCGCCGCATCAATTCCTTTGAGCACAGTGGCCACAGGCACACTCATATTGTTGAGCCTTTGAAAAATGGCATCATCAATGGCGTCCAAACTAATGGTGACACGGTCCAAACCGGCTGCTTTCAATGTTTTGGCTTTTTGCGCCAGTAAGGACGCATTGGTTGTCAATGTCAGCTCCGGTGCCTGTCCTGACAAGGTGCGCAGGCTGGCGAGCTGCTCAATCAGGTTTTCCAGATGTTTGCGCAACAAAGGCTCGCCACCGGTAATACGCAGCTTGGTCACCCCCAGCTTCAAAAACACACGGGCAATGCGGTTGATTTCTTCAAAACTCAGCAATTGGTCGTGTCGCAAAAAGGGGTGATCGCGGTTGAACACCTCTTTGGGCATACAGTATGAACAACGGAAGTTGCACCGGTCGGTCACCGATATCCGCAAATCCTGCAACGGGCGATGCCTGGTATCTTCAATGGCTTCCAAAACAGGGGGCATCGCGTCTGCACGGATCAGTTCGATCGGCAGCGCAGGCGTACGCGCATCCACTAACTGCTGCGTCGTTTCATGATGGGGCGTTGTAAGATCTGGCGCATTCATGATGTACTCAATTATAAAGGATATACACTGTGCCCCGGTTAATGCCACACCTCTTGGGTGGTTGAAAATAATCTTATAAAACAACAAGTTACAAAATATAATCCAATGTGCTTAGTACGTCTAAGCAGATTGCAGAACCGCCTCGGCCCCCTTATCTTCCTGCGCTTTCAGTGAATCCCTGTAAGCCACCAGCATTTCATACCGGTTGGGATAAATATGGAAGGACAACTCTTTCGGGTCGATATTGTGCGTTTGCAACCACTTTTTCATATG
Organism: Saezia sanguinis; assembly: GCF_963921665.1. Classification (NCBI taxonomy): domain Bacteria; kingdom Pseudomonadati; phylum Pseudomonadota; class Betaproteobacteria; order Burkholderiales; family Saeziaceae; genus Saezia; species Saezia sanguinis. The sequence continues at coordinate 142,070 of NZ_CAWUGC010000018.1, read as the reverse complement.
GTTGGTATGGTCGGCAAAAGCCAACGCAATGCCACGGGCAGCCAGGAATTTGCCCAAATCAGACAGCGTCATCACGCCAGTAAGGTCCACGTTATTGATCGAATGCCCATCAATAACAACCCACTGAACAGGAGAAATATCTGTACGCCTGACCAGACTCAGCACACGCTGACGGAAATAACTGGCGTTCAGAAAAATCAATGATGCATCGAAGCGGTACAGCAGCAACCCCGGAACCTCCTGAGCTTCCGGGTGATGGTCTGTTTCATAAAAGTTATCGTCATCGGGCATCAGCCCCAGGCAATGGTCGACAGGGCGGGCCGTTTTGCGCAGGAAAGAGAGGATTGCCAGAAAAATTGCCAGAATCACCGCATGAATCACACCCAGCAGCAGCACAGAGAGAAACGTCGTCATCGCGATGAAAAACTCTGTTTTGCTGATTTTGCGCAGCTTGAACAGCCAACTGAAATTTGTCAGCTTGATGGCACTGCAAATCAGGATAACCCCCAATGCTGCCAAAGGCATGTACCCCATGGGCTCAATGAACAGAACCAGTGCACCCAGGATGGTGAGGGCGGCAATCAGTTGCGCAAACCGCGTTTTGCCGCCGGCCGCTTCATTGACTGCGGTACGCGAATCGGCCCCACTGATCGCAAACCCCTGACATATGGCTGATGCCATATCGGCCACCCCCAGCGCGATCAGTTCTTTGTTGTCATCCACTTCATAATTGTTTTTGGCAGCAAATGTATGCGCGGTCAGAGTTGCACTGATGAAGCTGACAAAAACCAGGGCAATAGCGCCAAAAAACAGTGAGCCCCATTGCTCGTGCGGCGGCAGTGCCGGCATCGTCATATCGGGGAGTGCCGATGGTATTTCACCCACAATATTCACCCCGCGGGTGGAAAGTGAAAACACCATACTGAGTATCACAGCCACAATCGCAATCACCAGAATGGAAGGGACCTTTTTGCCGCCTGGATAGCGCTGCATCACATAATACAGTGCAAACAGCGTACCGGAGAGCAACAGTGTGAGCCAGTGAAAGTCAGGAATCAGGTGAATGAACGACATCAGCTTGCCGATGGTGTCCTTGCCGGTTGCCGCCACACCAATCACATTACCAAGCTGGCCAATGATGATCATGACGGCCACACCGTTCATCAACCCCAGCAAAATAGAGCGCGATTGTAAATCGGCCAGAAAACCCAGCCGCAAAAAACCGGCAACGATGAAAAGAATACCTGCCAGCAGCGTCAGTGTAAACACCAGCGACTGGTAATATTCCGGATTGCTGCCAGCCGCCACAATCGGCATCAGCGTGGAGGAAATCATGGCACAGGTGGCTGCATCCGGCCCGACAATCAACTGCCGGGAAGAACCGAGAAATGTATAAATGATCATCGGCAAAATGGTGCTGTACAGCCCCGCCTGGGGCGGCAGGCCAGCCAGTTGTGCATAAGCAATGCTGGTCGGCAGGGCAACCGCAGCTACCGATAAGCCGGCAAACAGGTCGTTTTTAAAATACGCCAGGTCGTAACGCAGCAACTCGGGCAGGCCAGGAATCCACTGGCCAATCCAGTTCAGCATATGGATGATTTTTTGAAATAATTTAATCTCCACCGAGCCTGCTCCCCCCGCATCAAAGACTCTTTATCCCTCTGCTGTCAGTGTATAACAAAGCCAGGAAAATAAACAGGCAGGGACATTGGCAAACTGCGTACTTTTACCCGTTTATGCATAGAAAACCTGTTCATATGGCATGAACCGGCCATCTGATTCGCATCAGGCTATTTGCCAATGGCAAAAACTGCGGGCAGCTTCCATTGCTCGGCGCTGAGCCGGAGTTTTTTCCAACCGTTTTGAGCCTCCTGCTTCCAGGCACTGACTTTCATGCTGTGCTGCCACCCGCTGGGCAGGGTGACGCCAGCAGCAACAGCCAATTGGGTATCAGGAGCCAGTGTGGCCAACAGGGCTTGCATCATGGCTTCATTGCGGTAAGGCGTTTCTATGAACAACTGGGTTTGCCCAAAGCGCAATGCCAGCTTTTCCAGTTCACTGATCCGTCGTGCCCGCTCGTCTGCCTGCACCGGAAGATAGCCGACAAAAGCAAAACTTTGCCCGTTCATGCCGCTCCCCATCAACGCCAGCAGGATAGAGGAGGGGCCGACCAGAGGACGGACTGGAATATGCAAAGCATGGGCGGCACGCACAACGGAAGAGCCCGGATCGGCAACCGCCGGCAGTCCGGCTTCAGACATCAGCCCTATATCATTGCCCTGCAATGCGGGCTGCATCAATGCACGGGCATCAAATCCTGCATCACCTTGCTTATGCACCTGCCGGGGCAGCTCTGCAATATGCATCTGTTGCAGCGGAAGCGCTAAAGGAGAAATTTCATTGACACGCTTTAACACCGCGCGGGCAGTTTTGGCGTTTTCAACCACCCAATGGGTGATTTGCGCGGCCTGGGCTATCACATCACGCGGAATGATGGCATCCAGCGCGACCGGGGACTCGGTGCCGAAGTCCAAAGGAGCCGGGACCAGCCAGAGCGTCCCCGTATCAGTTACTGTATTTTGATCTGCCATATCAGCGTCTACGCAACCTCAGGGCAATGAAACGCCGGCTGCACGCAGCAGCCGTGCCGTTGCAATCAGCGGCAATCCAATCAGCGCCATCGGGTCATCGTTATAAATGGCATTGAGCAGGGTAATGCCCAAACCTTCAGATTTTGCACTGCCTGCACAGTCATAAGGTTCCTCTGCACGCAGATAGCGGTCGATCTCAGCATCATTCAACTGCCGGAATTCAACCCTCACCGCAACCAGTTCACATTGCTGAAAAGCGCTGGCCTGGCAAACGACAGACACCGCTGTCTGAAAGATCACCGTCTGCCCGCTCATGCGCCTGAGCTGTTCAAAAGCCTTATCGTAATTGCCGGGCTTACCGATGGCCTGCCCATGCAGATCAGCCACCTGGTCTGATCCAATCACCAGTGCCTGCGGATGCTTAACAGATACCACCTGTGCTTTGGCAACGGCCAGCCGCTGTGCCAACTGAACTGGTGTTTCTCCGGCTAAGGGCGTTTCATCCACTTCCGGCTTGTGTACATTGAAAGGCAGCCGCAGACGTTGCAGCAGCTCACGCCGGTAGCGCGAAGTTGAAGCCAGAATGATGTCTGGCGGAAAAGACGGTTGTGTACTTGTTGTCATAGCTTGGGATTTTAAAATAAACAAGGTACCATTGCAGTATTGCCAAAGAAGTAGGGTATTCTTCGGCACAACCCGATACAATGCATGTTTCAGATGATTTTGGGTGTGACTAACCATGAAAACGCCTCTATCCGTTCGTAAACTCAACGTGGCAGAATTTGCACGCAGGGAAGAAGAGCTGACCGGCTCGCTCAGCCTGGACGATATGCCCCGGCTGGCTGATTTATGCGTTGCTCCGCTGCCAGCAGGAATCACCAGTTCTACGCCCATTGCACACTGGAGGGCACGTGGAGAATTCAAGCCTCAGCGCATTGGAGAGCCGCAGCTTTGGCTGTTTCTGACGCTGGAGGCACAAATCCCGCTGCGTTGCCAGCGCTGCCTGCAAGACCTGCTGCAACTGGTTCCTCTGGAACTGTCTTACCGTTTTGTTGCAACAGAAGAGCAGGCCACACTGGAAGACGGAGAAAGCGAAGAAGAAGTCCTGTCGCTGACCCGCGCGCTGGATTTACCTGCTTTATGCGAAGATGAACTGATCATGGCGCTGCCGTTGATTCCATTGCACGAAATCTGTCCTGATCCGCTGGTGCCTGGCCTGGACCGGGCCGGCATGATGCTCGAAATCAGTGATGATGATGAACAACCCAATGTGCAAAACGGCGAGGAGGCTGAAAAGCCGAATCCCTTTGCAGCGCTGGAAACATTGCGGAAAAAACTGCACTGAAATTTCCCAAACAACACAGCGCCATACAGGGCGCTTTGACATTCTGATCAGGTAAAAAGAGTTTATATGCACATCCATATTCTGGGAATTTGCGGTACCTTTATGGGCGGCCTGGCCGCATTGGCACGGGAGGCCGGGCATAAAGTCACAGGGTGTGACGCCAATGTCTACCCGCCCATGAGCGACCAGTTGCGCGCGTTGGGAATCGATTTGATCGAGGGGTTCTCTGCGGATCAGTTGGGCCTGAAACCGGATGTGTTTGTCATTGGCAACGTCGTCAAACGCGGCAATCCGCTGATGGAAGCCATTTTGAATGCAGCGCTGCCTTACACCAGCGGCCCCCAGTGGCTGGCTGAACACATGCTGGCCGGCCGGCATGTCATGGCAGTGGCGGGTACGCATGGCAAAACCACCACCACATCGATGCTGGCGCATGTCTTACAGGCCAATGGCATGGAACCCGGTTTTCTGGTTGGCGGTGTTCCCCAGAATTTTGGTGTTTCAGCCCGGTTGGGCCGTTTGCAACCCGATGCGCCGCTGCCAAGCGGTCTGGGCAATGTTTTTGTGATTGAGGCTGACGAATATGACACTGCTTTTTTCGACAAACGCAGTAAATTTGTTCACTATCGGCCGCGAACAGCCATTTTGAATAACCTCGAGTATGACCATGCCGATATTTTTCCTGATCTGACAGCCATAGAAGTTCAGTTCCATCACCTGGTGCGCACGGTTGCCGGGCAGGGCCGCATCGTCATCAACGGTATGCAGGAAAGCCTGCAACGCGTGATTGAGCGCGGCTGCTGGAGCGAACAGGCATGGTTTGGCCATACTCCGGGCTCCATGCTCAACACAGAACAGTATCCGCAGTGGACATACAAAGGCACAGCAGAACACTTTGATGTGTTTAAAAACGGGGAACCTGCCGGGCAGGTGAACTGGGCGCTGCTTGGTGAGCACAATCAGCTCAATGCCGTTGCCGCCATTGCCGCAGCAGAACATGTCGGTATTGCGCCTGGGCAGGCTGCACAGACCCTGGCCTCGTTTGAAAATGTCAAACGCCGTATGGAGCTGAAAGGCACGGTCAGCAACATCACCGTTTATGATGATTTTGCCCACCATCCTACGGCCATCCGCACTACTATTGACGGTCTGCACGATAAATCGGGCAGCCGGTCCGGCCGTATCCTGGCCGTATTTGAACCACGCTCCAATACCATGAAACTGGGCACCATGAGCAGCCAACTGCCGTGGGCGCTTGAGCATGCCGATGTGGTTTTCTGTTATGACAACGGGCTGGGCTGGGATGTTCAGGCCGCACTGTCCCCCATGGGTGCCAAAGCCCATGTTATCAACCATCTGGATACACTTGTACAACAAGTCGTTTCAGCCAGTCAGCCGGGCGACCAGATTGTTTGCATGAGCAACGGCGGTTTTGGCGGCATCCATGCCAAGCTGCTGGCAGCGCTGGCAGAAAAATTCAGACCAGCAACTGCTTGAAACTGGTCAAACTTCACACACATTTCACATGAAGTTCACATAGACTTCATTGGCCTTTCACACCATGCAGAAATAATAACAATCAATATCACTGCACGATGTCAAAGGAGGTGTGAATCATGACAAGCAAGCTTCGCTTATGGGGTGTTGCACTGCTGACGGCTGTTGCTGCAAGCCATGCATCAGCGCAAACATACGCAGCACTGGATGTTTTGCCCACATACCATTCGGGTCTGTATTATTTGTATGCGGACATGTCAGCAGCAGGTCAGGGCGGTGCCTCGCCTGTACTGGCGGTGGCATCCTACGGCGAACCCATCACGGCGCCAGAGCCTATTTACATGAGTGAGGATGAATACCTTGAACTTGAAGCACAGGGCAAGCATTGGAATGCCAAGCTGTGGCATGAAAAAGGCCTGCGTTCAGGGTCATGGCAACGGCAGCATGTCCGCACGTCCCTGATATGAAACTGCTGTGTTTGCAGTAACATCATGGCGGGCGAATGCAGCAGCAGGGCGTCAGTGCAAAATGAGTGCGTTTTATCCGGGGTAGCCGTTTTTATTGTATTCTCTGGTCGTATAAGCATATTGTTTCAACTGCCTCACTGACCAAAGGCCTCCCGTTATGAAATTACTCTATTTGCATGGATTCCGCTCATCCTCCCAATCTGTCAAGGCACAGAAATGCGATGCACGTGTACAGCAGTTACGCAAACAAGGCGACCGCATTGAATGGTATTGCCCGCAACTGCCGCCATCTCCCAAAGCAGCCATGGAGATGGTGATGAACCACATTGAAAGCTGGCAGGGGCACCAGATGGGCATCATCGGCTCATCACTTGGCGGATTCTATGCCACCTATGTGGCAGAGCATAAGCGCTGTGGTGCGGTGCTGCTGAACCCTGCGGTCAATCCGGCGCGGGATATTGAAAAGTTCATGCAAGAGCATACCGACATCCCGCAGGAAGAACAGATTTATTTTCAGCCACAGTACATTGAAGAACTGCATGCGCTGCAGGTCACCTTGACCATGCCGGAGCGCTATTTTCTGATTGCAGCCAAAGGCGATGATGTGCTGGACTACAAAGAAGCCGTCAAACACTATAAGGGCAGTGAGCAACTGGTTTTGGAAGGCAGTGATCACCAGTTGACGGATTTTGATCAATATATGGATGATGTGTTTGACTTCATCGGCTTAGGGACATGATACAGACCTCCCTATGCTGCGATGACAAGCCATCACACTATTGGATGAGAACGAATGAAAAAGAAATGGCTTATCGCATCATTGGCAGGTTTCATATTACTGTCGGCAGGATGCTACTATGCAGTGACACAGTACAACATCCATCCTAAGCGGCAGGTAGGCGAAGTGGTTGATGCGCTTCACGGCGTTCCTGTCTATTACAACGGTGGTGTCAACCATGTACGCGGCAGAAACACCACTGCCGACGGCTACAACCTGGGGCTTGAATACCAGTGTGTTGAATTTGTAAAACGTTATTATTATGTACGTTTCGGGCATAAAATGCCCGACTCTTACGGCCATGCCAAAAGTTTTTTTAATACCCAACTGGAAAGCGGCGCGCTGAATCCTCAGCGGGGCATGCTTCAGTTCAGCAACGGCAGCACAGTCATGCCGCAGGCAGATGATCTGCTGGTATTTCGCGCCACGCTACTGAACCGTTACGGGCATGTTGCCGTCATTTCAGCGGTTACAGAAGATGCCATCGAAATCGTGCAACAAAATCCGGGCCCTTTTGCAAGCCCCAGAGAATCATTCAAACTGCTGCACGATGCCGATGGGCAGTGGCGTATTGATCACTCGGCTGTCCTGGGCTTTTTAAGACTCCCTCCCTGATGACAGGAGCCGGCTGTATGTCCCCCGGCGCACCAGAGCGTGTTAACACGCCTTAATTGATCTAAAATCCAGGCAAAACGATAAACCCGTTAAAATAAGCCGCCCGCTTTTAGGCAGCTTTATCGCATGCAGCGGATATTGGCACTGTGCATGTTTTGAGAGGAACCGATTTTGACTTTTGCTTTGTTTGATGATGGTGGCAAATTTTTAGCCGGACGGATCATGTCACAAACGGATACTTCGGCTCAGGTAGAACTGGATTCCGGCCGCCGCATTAAGGTCAAAGCTGCCAATATCGTGCTGACATTTGAACAGCCGCAGCCATCTGAGCTGATAGCACAGGCACAGGCACTCTGCCCTGAAATCGACCTTGATCTGGCCTGGGAGTTTGCCCCGGCAGACGAGTTCAGCTTTACCGACTTCGCTCGCGACTATTACGATGCCGGCGCTACGCCGGTTCAGCAGGCAGCGGTGCTGTTCCGTCTTTTTGAGGCGCCGCATTATTTCCGGCGTGCAGGGAAGGGACGCTTTAAAAAAGCCCCCGAAGAAATTGTGAAAGCCGCATTGCTTGCCATTGAACGCAAGCAGCAACAGCAACTGCAGGTCGACGCCTGGGCACAGGAACTGATAGAAGGGCGCTGTCCGGAAAATATCCGCGAACAACTGTACAAAATTTTGTTCAAACCGGATAAAAACTCACTGGAATACAAAGCCGTTGTCCAGGCCAGCCGGCAAAGTCAGGTGTCACCACTGGACTTATTCAAACGCTCCGGCGCCATTTCATCGGCCTACCAGTTTCACTGGCAGCGGTTTTTATATGAGTTTTTCCCCAAGGGAACACAGTTTCCGTCATCTTTACCCGAGCCTGCTCTGAAAGCCACGAGTGATTTGCCATTGGCCGATGTGCGAGCATTCAGCATTGATGATTCGGCAACCACCGAAATTGATGATGCCTTATCTGTACAAGGGCTAGGCAGCGGTACCGTCACCCTGGGGATTCACATTGCAGCGCCGGGGCTGGGCATTTCACCCGCCGATGCCATAGACCATGTGGCACGCAACCGGCTTTCCACAGTCTATATGCCGGGCTGGAAAATCACCATGCTTCCTGATGAAATCGTGCAGCAATTTACCTTGCTGGAAGGGCAGGCATGCCCAGCGGTTTCACTGTATGCCAGCTATGACGAACAGTCACTTGAATTCAAAGGCCAGGTCACACGGCTTGAGCAGGTACCGATTGAGCGCAACCTGCGCTACGATCTGCTCGAAGACAGCATTACCGAAGAAACGCTCTCCGGGCAGGCCCCGGCTGATTATGAATACGCCAATGAACTGGCGTTTCTGTTTAAACTGTCCAGGCATCTGAAAGCCAAACGCGAAGAAGTGCGCGGCAAGCCCGAGCTGTTCCATCATCCGGACTATGCTTTTCGCCTGCTGGATGAAAATGGCCAAACCAGCACAACAGAACCTGTCGGCAGTGAACAGGTCAGCATTGGAGAACGTAAACGCGGCTCTCCCCTGGACCTGATTGTTGCTGAAAGCATGATTGTGGCCAATGCCACCTGGGGCGGCTGGCTTGCCTCGGTCGGGGTGCCGGGCATTTACCGCAGCCAGTACAGCATGGCTCCTGGCGTCAAAGTGCGCATGAGCACCAAAGCCTTGCCGCATGCGGGGCTAGGCGTGCCGCAATACATATGGAGCACATCGCCGCTGCGCCGCTACACCGACCTGGTGAACCAGTGGCAGATCATTGCATGTGCCAAACATGGCTCCACTGCCGCTCTGGCAGCGCCATTCAAGTCCAAAGATGCAGACTTGTTCTCCATCATTTCCGCCTTTGAGGCAGCCTATACAGGTTATAACGGTTTTCAGCGCACCATTGAACGGTACTGGACTTTGCTTTATCTGCAGCAGCAGGGCATAACTGAGCTGGAAGCTACCGTCATGAGAGACGGAATGGTGCGTGCCAGCCACTTGCCACTGGTTTTTTTGGCTGTCGGAGCCCAAAACCAGCCCCGCGGTACTGTGGTTCTTGTTAAGATTACCACTGTTGACCTGCTGACACTGGATGTCAGTGCACAGCTTGAGAAGGTTGTACAAACCATTGGCGTTGCCGGGCAGGATACCCCGCAGCAAACCGATGAAGAAAGCGCTGATGAAGATGATGATGCCATGACCGGCCCGATTGAACTGGCAGTAGATATACAGGCCGGTGAAGAAGGACAGGCGACTCTCTAGTAAAATAGCAGAATTACAGAAAACAGAGGTAAAGGGATTGAGTCCGGGAAGCAAAAAAAACGCAGCACCTGATCCGGCAGCAGATGACGCCGCACAGACACCTAAAGTGCCCAAGGCTGCCAAAACAACCAGAGCGCCAAGGGCAGCTAAAGCATCGCCTAAAACGGCTGAAACAAAGAAGAAAAGCAAAGCCGCTACCGGAACAACTGCCCCCAGGCGGAGGAAAAAGGCCGAGCCTGCTGCCACACCTGCGCCGGTGCTGCTGGACCTGGATTCCGCACTGACGCCCAAGCAATCCAATACGGTTTTGCGTACCGCCATCATCGTGTCGGTTGTTTTCCACCTGGCTTTACTGACCATTAAGTTCACTGACCCCGAAGCCATTAATGACTTCTTCCAGCGCTCGTCGCTTGAAGTGGTGCTCATCAACGCACAAAGCGAGGAAGCGCCCACCAACCCTCAGGTCAGAGCCCAGTACAACTATGCCGGCGGCGGGGATTCAGAAGAAAAGGTCTACGCAACCTCTTCAGAAACGCATTCCGAGGTTTTCTCTGCGGGAGACTCCTTTGAAGAAATCCAGGCCGAACTCAATTCCGCACGAGAAGAATCCATGCGCCTACTGAATCAGGTTAAAGCACAATACGCGCAGCTTCCCCCGATTGATCCCAGTTGGGGCGAAAATGACCCGCGCCGCAGAGCCGAGGAAGAGCGCAGGCGGCAGCTTTCCAATACCATTGCAGCCATTGAACAGCGTATTCAGGAAGAAAATGCACGTCCCCGGCGCATGTACATCGGCCCAGCAGCCCGAAGCGATGCGCAGGCCATGTACTACGACATGGTCCGGCAGAAAATTGAACAACGCGGCACAGAGAGCTTCCCTCAATATGCAGGATTGCCGTTGTATGGCTCCCTTTTGATGGAAGTGGTGGTAAGCCCGAAGGGGCAAATGGTCAGTGCCAGCGTCCTGCAAAGCTCTGGCAATGCCGTGCTGGACCGCCAGGCCCAGGCCATTGCGCTGAAGGCCGGCCCATTTTCCGCTGCCCCGCCAGAACTGCTGCGTGTTGAGCAGAACGTGGAGTTTGTCTTCGTCATGCGCTTTAACTTCCTGAATGAAGGCAAGCTGACAACGGAGTTGATGGAGCGGGTCAACCCTCAGTGATGCCTGAAACCGGGCTCTGCATTTTTGATTTCGTCATAAGGGTTACGCTATGAGCCGCCAGCTTTCACACTCCAACATCTATGCTGTTGTTGGCAACCCTGTTGAGCACAGCCTGTCTCCGCGTATACATGCCTTATTTGCGCAGGCCACCGGTCAGGAGATCCATTATGGCAGGCTGCTGTCTCCTTTAGATGGTTTTACACAATGCATTGCGGATTTTGCCGCTTCTGGCGCACATGGTGCCAATGTGACCGTTCCTTTCAAATTTGAAGCATTGAAACTCGCTACCCATGCAACCCCACGCGCCCAGTTGGCAGGTGCCGCTAATACGCTGCGATTTGACGCCACATTACCAGACCAATCCTGGCAGGCCGATAATACCGATGGCGCCGGCCTGGTGCGCGATATCACCCACAATGCCGGCACGCCCTTGCGTGGGCAGCATGTATTACTGATTGGCGCAGGAGGCGCATCATCCGGTGTACTGGGCCCCCTGATTGAAGCCTGCCCTGAACGCATCACTGTGGCGAACCGCAGTCTGGATAAAGCACAGGCTTTAATCGCCAGACACTCAGCTCTGGCACAAACAAATGAGGTGGAATTAAAGGCAACAAACCTGCAGGATTGTGGCAGCAGCTACCACGTGGTGATCAACGGGACTTCCAGCAGCCTTGAAGGTGCCGGGGTACCGGTTTCTGCCACAGTTTTACGCCCAGGAGCCATGGCGCTGGACATGATGTATGGTCCGGCAGCTCAGCCATTCCTAAGCTGGGCACAGTCACACCAGGCCTGCGGGCGCGATGGCTTGGGTATGCTGGTGGAGCAGGCAGCTGAGTCGTTTTTGTTCTGGCGTGGCGTACGCCCTGATGGTGCTCCGGTACTTGATCAACTGCGTAAGGAGCTGTAAAACCCATGAATCCATTTTCTTTTGATTCATTCAATGCAGTGCTTGAGCAATACAAAAACAAAACATACCAGGAACTATGTGCATTGCCTGCCGAAACAAAGCTGTCCCATCAGAACTTGTCTGCACACGATACCCTGCATCTGCTGAAAACAGTCAATACTGACCAAAGTTTGACCATCACGCTTAAATACCAACGCTGGCTCACCGCAGCCGAATACAAGCAGGAGCAGACATCCATGTTTGAGCAGTTAAGCGCCTATGCACTGCCCGCAGATGCCGAAGAAGTCATACAAACCTTTAAAAAATACTTTCCTAAACCTGTTGCACATCCGTCTAATCCCGACTTGCTGGGAGGATCAGGCTATGAAAATTATTTTGAAATTCATCCGGATGGCATGTTGGTTGAAGATGAGGATACCCGTAACCAAAAAGCAGAAAATGAAATACAGGAAGAAGCACCGTGGTTTGGCACAACAGGGCTTGATGAAGAAACTGAACGGGAAGTGCCTCGCTACCTGCGACTGGAATATGGCGAATTCATTTTGGATGAAGATTCTCTGAAAGCCCGTGACCTGACATACCTTGGCCGTTTTCAACTGACCGCCAAAGAACTGGAAGAGGGTGATTTTGCATCTGATACCGTCGCGGTTCATTTCTGGCGTTATCCCGCCAGCGGCTCTGAGCCGGCTTATGCCTATGTAGAGGAATGGGATAATGGCGATACCTGCATTGGCATGGGTTCTTACTTTCCTACAAAAACATAAGACAGGCAGAATAAGAAAATTTTCAAAAAAGGGCTAGCCAAACAGGAAAAAATCAGGTTATAATTCCATCTTTCGAAATTTAAGGGCCTTTAGCTCAGTCGGTAGAGCAGCGGACTTTTAATCCGTTGGTCGCGAGTTCGAGTCTCGCAGGGCCCACCAGAATTTTGATCAGAAACAGCCCGACGTGGCTGTTTTTTTATGTGTGAAAAATTTCTGACCCATAGATGTAAACACAGATTGATACTGGCATCAGATTAAAGGCTTTATTCTGTGGGACAATCGGTACCTGCATTTTTTTCTTCTGCTACCCAACGTTACATTTGTCATCATGCTGGTTCACCCCCAATTCAACCCTGTAGCCCTTGATTTAGGTATCATCTCTGTGCATTGGTACGGCCTGATGTACCTGGTTGCATTTCTGCTGTTTTGGTGGCTTGGTTCTTTACGTTGCAAACAACCCCATATTGCTGCTCAGGGCTGGCAACGCAAGGATATTGAAGACCTGCTGTTTATCGGTGTCATCGGGGTCGTTGTGGGCGGACGCCTGGGCTATATACTGTTTTACAAGCTGGGCTACTATCTTGCACACCCTTTGGAAATTTTTGCCTTACAGCAAGGGGGCATGTCTTTTCATGGCGGCTTTCTGGGCGTACTGCTGGCATCGGCTATTTATGCCTATGTCAAAAAAAGAAACTGGTTTGATATCACCGACCTGGTGGCCCCATGCATACCACTGGGCATTGCTGCAGGCCGGCTTGGCAACTTCATCAACGGAGAATTATGGGGCAGGGCGGCAGACCCGTCATTACCATGGGCCATGGCTTTTCCGCAAAGTGGCAATATGATTGCACGCCACCCTTCGCAATTGTATGAACTGGTTCTGGAAGGCATTTTGCTTTTCATCATTCTGTGGGTATATGCACGCAAACCTCATGCCCGGGCACGCGTGTCTGCATTATTTCTTGGTGGTTATGGCGTATTCCGGTTCATTGTGGAATTTTTCCGTGAACCAGACAGCTTTTTAGGGCTGCAGGCCTTTGACCTCAGCCGTGGGCAGTGGCTGTGTGTACCCATGATTTTAGGCGCTGTCGTTTTGTATATGTGGGCAGGAACCAGACAGAGCAATAAGCAATAGGCGCCACCCACTGAAAAAAACACATGGCTCTGCTGCACACTTAATCTCAGTTACAGCAGTTCAATGCCATCCAGCGTTTTCATGCACTGCTGCCTTATGATCTGCACAAAATCAGCAATGTATTGTTTGACTGCCAATTGCCTTGACGCAATTGCATAAAGCTCACTCCATAAACCATGCGCACCGATATGGCGGGCAATCACATAGTCATGGTCTACATAGCTCTTCACGCCCCAGTTGGGTAGCGCTGCAATGCCACGCTGGCTTGCAACCAGTTGCAAAATATTAAGCGTCAGCTCTGCGGTACGCCGTTTGTAGTGAATACCTGCGGGTTGCAGAACCTCCCGGATGAAATCTATTTTTTCAACTGGAACCGGGTAGGTGATCAGCGTTTCACCGGCAACATCGCTGGCCTGAATTGTTTTGCAATGTCGCAGCGGATGGCCTGGAGCCAGCACCGCCAGAATTTCAAACCGGAATAAAGGAAAATTAGTCAGCAGTTTGCTGCGCGCCTTGATGCCGGCAATGACCAGGTCGGCCTTACCTTCCTCAATCAGGTCAACCGGCTCACTGTGAAAACCGGAAACCAGGTCGATATTGATTTGCGGCCAGCGTGCATGGAATGTATCCAGCACCGGCATCAGCCATTCAAAACATGTATGACATTCCAACGCCACACGCAGTTCTTCATTGGCCGATTCATCTTTCATACGTACCAGGTCACGTTCAGCCTGACTGGTTTCACTGACGACCATACGAGCCAATTCCAGCAACCGTTCTCCGGCTGGTGTGAATACCACGCCAGAACGTGAACGCGTTAACAGAGATATGCCATAGTAATCTTCCAATGCACGCAACTGATGCGACAGGGCAGACTGTGTCAGGTGAACCTGTTTGGCAGCAAGTGCCAGTTTACCCGTCTGGGCAATGGCCAGAATCGATTTGAGGTGGCGTAATTCAAGCATGAATGTTATTCAACAAAACTGGCTTTTATTGTAAAGTTTTTTCAAAATTAACGCTGACGTGTTCAAAGCCGCCTTTTGTTGAAAATACCCCAAAGCTCCCCCTTACTCGCATGTGGCAGAAGGAGCCATTACTGTCACACTCAAGACAAATTGAGTACAATGCTGTCGCTGAATCTGTGATTCTACGGTATGATTACAACTGACACGGAATTATAAAAATATTTCATGTAATTTTGCTTTATGATCACACGTTGTTCCCCGACGATGTACTCCTTGTATTTGCTTTAAAGGCTTAAAAAATAATGACGCGCCAGTCTATTGAAAAAAGCACCTTTTTACTGCTGCTTGTGGCCGTATCGCTGGCATTTCTGCTGGTGATCTCCAACTTTTACGGTGCCATTTTCTGGGCCCTGATTCTGGCCCTGATCTTTATGCCGCTGCACCGGCGCTTTCTGAAACTGTTTGGTGACCGGCCCAATGCCGCATCTTTTGCCAGTTTGTCCGTGTGTATATTGCTGGCGATTATCCCGATGATTCTCATCATTTTCGCCATTGTGCAGGAATGCATGGCACTGATCAAAAGTATCACCGACGAAACCACGGGAAAAATAACCATCACGCCTTATCTTGACCAGCTATGGGCCGCCATTCCGGATTCTCTGAAAGAATGGATTGACCGCATCGGCGTGGAAGAATTGGCCGACATACGTTCTAAATTTGAGCAGGCTGCCGCCAGTACAGCGTCTGTCGTCGGCAAAACACTGGTTGGCTGGGGACAGAATGCTTTTGGTTTTGCTGTGGCATTCTGTGTCATGCTGTATCTGTTGTTTTTCCTGTTCCGGGACGGCGAGAAACTGGCCCAGCAAGTGGTTGATTATGTGCCGCTGAGCCCCAGCTACAAAAAACACCTGTTCCAGAAATTCATTACCGTCGTCAAAGCCACGGTCAAAGGCAACATTGTGGTTGCCATAATTCAGGGGGCCTTAGGGGGAATTGCTTTTTATGCACTGGATGTGCAGGGCGCCTTGCTGTGGGGCGTGCTGATGAGCTTCCTGTCGCTGCTGCCTGCTGTGGGAGCGTCGCTGGTATGGGGCCCCGTTGCCATCTATTTCCTGGCAACAGGAAAAATTGGAGCAGGCATATTCCTGATCGTGTTTGGATCACTGGTGATCGGTATGGTCGATAATGTGCTGCGCCCGATCCTGGTGGGCAAAGACACCAAATTGCCTGACTATGTTGTGCTGATCACCACGCTGGGAGGCATGTCACTGGTGGGTCTGAATGGTTTTGTCATTGGGCCCTTGATAGCAGCCTTGTTCATTGCTGCCTGGGGACTGTTGGACCAGGAGCGTACCGAAGAAGCCCGGCAAAAAGAACAGCGTCAGCAATACCGTCCACGCAGAAAAGGCAGAAAAGAAAAAGTACCTGAGGGTGCTGCGGCTCAGCAAAAGCAGCAGAGCAGGGGGGCTAGTAAGGACACACAAAAAGACATGCCCCTGTGGACCGATACGCAAACGCCTAAAGAATAAAAGAAAGGTATCGCTTTTCTTCAGCTGTAAAAATCATGAGAAATTCATGAGAGGTGCATCGTAACGCGCCAATGGCGCGTTACAGCACATCACTGGCAAAGTCAGCCAGACGCGAACGCTCACCACGCGCCAGTGTCACATGCCCGCTGTGTCCCCAGCCTTTGAAGCGGTCCACCACATAAGTTAAACCTGAGCTGCCTTCAGTCAAGTAGGGCGTATCAATCTGTGCCAGATTTCCCATACAGATGATCTTGGTGCCCGGGCCGGCACGGGTAATCAATGTTTTCATCTGCTTGGGTGTCAGGTTCTGGGCTTCATCAATAATCAGGTATTTATTCAGAAATGTACGCCCACGCATGAAGTTCAGGCTCTTGATTTTGCTGCGAACCAGCTCATTGGTGGCTGCGCGGCCCCATTCTCCGGCTGTGCCTTCGTTTTTCGACAGTACCTCCAAATTATCATCCAGAGCCCCCATCCATGGTCCCATTTTTTCCTCTTCGGTGCCGGGCAAAAACCCGATATCTTCACCGACAGATACGGTTACACGGGTCATGATAATTTCACTGTAGCGACGGTCATCTAACACTTGAGTTAACCCGGCAGCCAATGTAATCAGCGTTTTACCGGTGCCTGCCTGTCCGGCCAGGGTGACAAAGTCAATATCAGGATCCATCAACAAGTTCAGGGCAAAATTCTGCTCACGGTTTTTGGCACAAATGCCCCAGACAGCATTTTTGTTGTGTGTATAGTCCTTAAGCGTTTTGAGAACAGCCGTTTTACCTCTGATTTCAACCACTCGCGCATACAATGGAATTGCTCCAGGCGCTTCATAATAAACAAACTGGTTGATATAAAGGGAGGGCACCACAGGGCCTGTAATGCGATAAAAAGTAAAACTATCCTGCTGCCAGCTTTCCATGGTTTTGCCATGCCGGTCCCAGAAATCAGCAGGCAGCTCAAGCACCCCGGTATATAGCAAATCGCCATCATCCAGCGTTTTATCGTTGGTATAGTCTTCCGCAAGCAGACCCAGCGCACGCGCTTTGACGCGCATATTGATGTCTTTTGAAACCAAAATCACCTGGCGCGTAGGGTGCTGCTTGGCCAACGCATTAACCACCCCCAGGATTTGATTATCCGCCTTGCCAACCGGCAGGCTGGAAGGCAGAGTCATATTCAATGGTTCGGTCTGAAAAAACAGCCGTCCGGTGGCTTCAACATGTCCGGTACGGTTTAATGGGATACCAACCGCAATATCATGCAACTCAACACCCTCAGCCAGCTCATCTAAATATCGACTGGCTTGCCGTGTATTGCGCGCAACTTCGGTGGTTCCTTTTTTATGCGCGTCCAGCTCTTCCAATGCAATCAGAGCAATGAAAATATCATGCTCTTCAAAACGGAACAGGCTCACCGGATCATGCATCATGACATTGGTATCCAGAACAAAAAGCTTATCCTCTTCTATGCCGGTTGTATGCTTTCCATCCTTTTTCGCCAGCTTTTTCTTTTTCTGCATCAATTTTTGCTGCTCAATAACTTCAAGATGCTGCTGCGCAACCTGAGAGACTGCTACAGATGGTGCGGATACAGGCTTTTTACCCCCTATCTTTCTCTCTGCTGCTGCGATTTGTTTTACAGCAGGTTTTTCCGCAGCCGCAGGCATCCCCTTTGAGATTTTTTTCTTCGCTGCAACCTGTTTGGGTGCCGCCTTGACATTGAATGCTTCAGGAGTAATGTTATCTGCGCGTTTGTTCGGAGGTGGTGGTAAAGGCATATAAATCGATCAATCGTTTTTAATAGAAGAATGCTGATACTATAACTTTTTCGCCGGGTTCAATCAAATTGGGTTGTGCTGTGCCATTTCTTCCAGCAAGCGTATCACAGTCTGTTCAGATAACTTATTTGAGAGGGGCAAATTTAACGCCGCTTACGCGAAGATGTCTCTACTTGTTTTCTAATTTCAGAACGTACCTTTCCCGGTTCAGGAATGTCTTCAAACCGTACAACTTGATATCCTGCATCAGCAAGCAGCTTATCCCTATCGGCATCACGCTGCTCATTGCCCTGGTGACTCCAATCATCCAATTCAATAATCACCAGCACATTCAGATCATAATCGCACACGACAAAATCGGTAAACTTCCGGTTGAAGGTAGCCCGGGAAGCGAAAGATTTGGCTGTAATTAACGCACAAAAACTGACCTGGGAGAAAACAATCAGCTCGGGCAGGGCAGCTTTAAGCACAAAATACATCTTTTGCTCTCTGGGCGTCATGATTCTGCGCTGCACAGGCTTTTCAACAACCTTTTTCTTCTTTCTTAAAAAAAGTACCTGAACCATAACCGCAATGGCTATGCAAGCAAAGATAATAAAAAGCTGCCAGGTTGTTGAAAAAGGAAATTTATCCATTGAAGTATGCTTATATCAAAGGCATATTAGTTTGCCATAAGATGAAACATTTGTAACGAAAATATTTCTCATTTACTTTTAAAAGCAAGCTTCTGAAAGATAATATTGATGTTCGTCACAAGTCAAAGAAGCATAAACTGCAATGCATATGATGAACTCTATTCAATTTGATCGAATGGCATGTTACCCGGCAATGGTCAAATGAATTCTCGCGTAGCCTATAAATAATCGAAAAAATCAAGGGCACAGGAGTTCGGCTAACAGTCGTGTGAGGTCAGGAACTGGATGGACTTGCCGGACGGCTCCATTGTCATTGCCGAGGCTTTGACTTCTTCATCGTTACACAACACCCGAGCAACATCAGCAGCTTTATCAATAACCTGATCGGGGAACCCGGCTGGCATTGGCACCTAAAGCGCAAAATGGACCTAAACGGGGTTATGGCGTTGAGTATGACCATGCAGAACCCAGTTGCAACAAAGGCTCTGTAAAACCGCAGGAACGGCATACATTCCGGTTTCCCAAAGAGGTCTACAAGTGGTACCGCTCGGCGGTCATGCACACCGGAAAGGTCCACATCCATAAGGCATTCTTCATGCTGCCTGTGGCGCTGGCGATTGCCGGTTATGCCATCTGGAACACCTTTGATCGGCTTTGGAGCAAAGCTCCAGAAGAACAGGCCACCATAGAACAGGTACAACAGACCGGAAAACCCGCCACATCGGCGCAAAACCGTTCACTGCTCAATTCTGAGCCTAGAAAAGCCATGACCACGGCGGAATACATCAAAACCTTTGAGCCACGCAAACAGGGCTATCCGCACACCGCCAGCAGATACGATGAAATCACCAAGCCGGTCACGGCTCCTTATCCTACAGCTTGTGTCTACAGTTCTGAGCGCGACACTTGTAAGTGCTACACTCAGCAGGCTACACGGTTTCCGATGGACAAGGTAGCCTGCATCAGGATCGCGCAAAACGGCTATTTCTTGGACTGGCAGCCTGATTCACAGGGTAGAGAAGGAGAAAACCGGGATGACAGGGGATGAATATAAGAACAGATTCAAAGTTGTGAATAGGCTTATGCGTCGTGTGGTGGTTGCAGTGGTTGATATCGGTTTGATTTTGATGGCAATATTCGTTTTAAGTATGTTTTTATTTCAAGGATATGAAAGAATCAGGGATAACGGGGGTGAAACTTCGCTTGCCTTGTCACAGCAAGCCAAACTGTTTTTAATGGATAAAGCCGTGTGCGTTAGAATTGCACAGCGTAACAATTTTTAGACTGAGAGCCCACCCACAAAGCCGTAAAGAAGGGCGCGCAGCAGTACAGTCACCAGTTTGAGGGGCACTCAATTGACTGTTTTAGACTTTATTTTCTGGCTGGCAATCCCTTGCGGATTGTTTTTCTTGCTGATCTGCATACCCCATCTGAAAGACGACACTAAAAAAATCTCCGATCCAAGAGAGAAAAGAGTCAAAAAGAGGGCAAAACCGATTCAGGAACCAGCATCAGGGCAAGTGAACCTGATGTTATCTGATAGGAAATAGAAAGGCCTCTATGTCGTCAGAATCAGAAGAACCCATTGCACAAGACAAAATGCCTCATGTATGGCTGTTTTTGATATGGTTTTTTGTATGTACTATCTTATTTTGGGTTTATCCTGATCTCCACAAAGATCCAGTAACGATTATTGGAACAGTAGCTTCATTTTTAACCGTTTACGGTGTGTTATTTGCAATAATTGAATTAAATCGAGCAAAATCTTCTCTTGAACTAGTTCAAAAAGAAACGGCTAAAGCACTTAATTTTGCAACTGCTTTAATTACTGCACATGAGATATCTGAATGTCAGCATCTAATTCAAAATATTATTGTACTCATTGATGAAGAAAAAACCGTTCCACTAGTTAATGTAGTTCAAGTAGTCAAATACTATTCACAGGTTTTTTATGAAGAATGTAAAGATGAAGATTCTGAATATCGAAACTGTCACGCTATGTTGGAATCTTATGCGATATCATTGGAAAGAAATTTAAATAGCCAAAAAAGTACACCTTCTAGAAAAACACGCCAAGCACTAATAACCATTGTTCGTCAGCTTGGACAATTGCAAGGTTCTACTAAAGAATTGCAGGAGTAATATATTATGATTCCAGATCATTTTCGTAATTTTGTTGATCAGCTACATGACGCTACACGAGAAGGTACCGTTATTTGGGAAGAAGGGGCTAATAGTAATTATTTTTTCTGTAGCCGCAAAATTTATAATGTCCATTTAACTTTAGATGATATAAATGGTGTAAATATTATTGAACTTATTTTTTATGTAAATGGTGAAATACAGCAAAGCTTTACGGTTAATGATTCTGAACTTCGTGAAGAAGAAGATTATTTGACAATGGAACAATTACACACATTGGTGCATCAAAAAGTAAATGATATCAGTTATGAATTAGAAGATTTTTTTAAAGATTAAGAATATCAGGGGTATCGGGGGTGAAACCCTCCGATCAGGAACAGAAGCTTAAAAACGTGCCCTGTCCGTAAGCTGCTCTGACCCTGTAATCGCACTAAATTCGCTGGGATGCGGGAGCAGGTAGTCCCGGTCAACCCCAGGCACTTCGCAGCCATCCAAAGCAGATAAACGGCGTTCCAGTTCCCGGATATATTCCTTCTGAGCCATCATCCGGTTCACAAGGTCATTGATGCGATTTATTGCATCAGCATCAATTGTCGAGCGTCTGTGTATGGTAAAAAGAAAAAAAGCAACACGGACAAACCAGGGTTCCGATCCATCTTTGAGCCACCGCCGCACTGTATCAACTGATGCCCGCATTGCCTTTGCCACATCTGCAGGACGTGCGCAAAGCTCTTTCATCATTTCAGAAAGAGGGGGAGTGAAATCAGGAACACAGTGCAGGGGACATCTATGTGTAGACATATGTTTAAATGGGCCTAAGCATAGATAACAGTTTGATCTTTATGTGAATCAGCCACTTACCTAATTTGACATAATACACAATGTCGAAATTAATTAATACTTTTACAATCACTCATGTGCCATATGCATCAATACTTTCCAAGCAACTTATCCCACGAATTATTTATATGTAACCTGTTTTGATGATTCATACATACAGATACTTGCTGCGACTGCTGCATTAAATGATTCTTCGCCACCAGGCTGATCAATACGCACAATTTGACTGCAATGTTGCAGCAGTTTTGCAGAAATTCCCTGGCCTTCATGTCCTACGACCCAAGCACATGGCCATGGTAATTGCAGTTGTTGAAGGCTTTTTTCTGCGTGTGAGCTGGTCCCAAGCAATGGCAGCTTCAGGAGATGTTGCAACTGTTCAAGGCTGCATTGCTCATGTAGTTGCAGTGAAAAATGTGCTCCCATACCTGCGCGCAGTACTTTCGGTGCCCAGAGTCCACAGGTGCCTTTCAAGGCAATGATCTGTTTAAACCCAAAAGCGGCCGCACTACGTAGGATCGTCCCAATGTTGCCGGGATCCTGCAGGCGGTCCAGCACCACCGTGGACATATGTGGCGCAACCTCAGACTTCATTGTTTCCGGTTCAACCAGATAGCCTATGCTGGCTGCGCTTTTTAAGCCGCTGATTTGTTCGAAAAGCATATCACTGAGCACATAGACTTCTTGCGCAGAAGCTCCCAGATAAGCCAATTGTTGTTTCTCGTAGCCACTTTGGCTATAAACAACCGCTTTTGCCGCACCCATTTTGTTCTGGTAAGCATGACACAGGTGCTCGCCTTCCAGCCAGATTTGTTCCAATTGCTGGTAACTTGACGGCGTTTGCGACAGTCGATACAACTGTTTGACCAATGCATTTTGCCGAGAGCTGATATATTTAGGATTCATCAAATTTTAAATTAATATCAATAAGTTAAAAATAATACTTAATCTTGTTTATGAAAATAAATTTTATTAAATAGCACTTTAATAAAAGTAAATAACCAATTGATATTTAATAACTTTTAAGGTTTTTTATAGGTGCGAATGATTTTCGATGCTCCGGACAGGCCCCATGCTCCTGCAAGGCAGCAAGATGCTTGGCTGTACCATACCCTTTATGCACCGAAAAGCCATATTGCGGATATGTCTCATGCATGTGTTCAAGCAATTGATCCCGATAGACTTTTGCCAAAATAGACGCTGCCGAAATACAAGGCACTTTGGCGTCTCCTTTCACAATCGCTTCCGCTTCACACCGGACAACCGGGATACGATTGCCATCCACCAGTATCTTTACGGGGGGCAGCCGCAACCCATCGACGGCCCTGCGCATAGCCAGCATGGTGGCCTGTAAAATGTTCAAGGTATCGATCTCTTCCACGCTGGCCTGGGCAATAGAGCAGCAAAGCGCTTTGGCTTTTATCTCTTCAAACAGAACGGAACGGCGTAGTGCGGTGAGTTTTTTGCTGTCAGCCAGCCCCTCAATCGGGTGGTCTTCATCCAGAATCACTGCGGCAGCCACCACAGGGCCTGCTAACGGGCCACGCCCTGCTTCGTCGACTCCGGCAACCAGTCCTGGAGATGTCCAGTCAAATGCAGCCTGCAGGGTATTTTGTTTTTTCATAAGGACACTGATGCACTACAGGTAGATAACTCCATAGGCAGATTCAAATGATGACGGTCTTTTCCCAAATCATAACTCTCGAATTTTAGGGCAAAACGTGTAAGACCATATCAATAACAGTGCCCACGCTTCAACATCCAAGTGCCTGGACAATGGCATTTGTTGCCATTTTGGCTGTATTCTGGCGTAACAGCACATGCAGTTCAGTAAAGCGTTTTTGAAGCGATTCCATTTTTCCAGGAGCATCAAGCCAGGCCAACAGGTCCTGCGTTAACTGCTCAGGCGTCACTTGTGCCTGTACCCGCTCTGGCACCATGCTTTCTTTGCAAAGGATATTGGGGAGCCCGATCCATGGCAAGTAGCTCATGCGCCGAAGGATAAACCCCGAAATTGCCCCCACTTTATAGGCAATGACCATAGGGCGTTTATACAGAGCAGCTTCAAGCGTTGCCGTACCGCTGGCAATCAACGCCACGTCACATGCAGCCAGAACCTGGCCTGCACGCCCTTCTGTCACCTGGATCCGTTCAGGAGGCAACCCAGAGGCTTGTACAAGCGGCAATGCCATTGACATTAACCCAGGCGCTACAGGAAAAAGAAAATGCGCTTGAGGCCGGTACTGGAGCAGTTTTCGGGCTGTTGCCAAAAAAGGAGCACCAAGCCGCTGCATTTCAGAACGGCGGCTCCCGGGCATAATGGCAATTACGGCATCAGGTGCATTTTGCAGGTTGAATTCTGCCCTGGCACCTTGCTGGTCAATTTTCAGCGGAATTTCGTCTGCCAGAGGGTGCCCGACATAGGTAGCGGCAACACCGGCTTTTTCGTATATGGCTGGCTCAAACGGAAACAGGCACAATACCAGATCCGTGCTTTCTTTGATAGCTTTCATGCGCCAGCCACGCCAGGCCCAAATGGACGGGCTGACAAAATGAATGGCTTTGATGCCCGCCTGGCGCACACGCTTTTCCAGCCCCAGATTAAAGTCCGGCGCATCCACACCAATAAATGCTGCAGGCCGGTCTGCCAGAATTCTGTCCCCGACCTGGCGGCGTAGCGCACTGAGTTCGCGGTAGCTTTTAATGGCATCCACATAACCATGCACAGCCAGTTTGTCGTAAGGCCACCAGCAGTCAAACCCCTGTGCCTGCATCAGGCTGCCGCCAATCCCCGCAGCCTGTACATCGGGCCAATGCTCGTGCATGCCTTTCAGCAGCAAACCTGCCAGCATATCCCCGGAAGCCTCTCCGGCAACCATTCTGAACTGAGGGGTAGCCATGTGGCGATGCTGAGGCATCTCTTTACCTGACAATCCCGCGGTTGGATTGCTGTAAAAACTCTTGCATCAACCGGGAGTCAAATTCTTCCTCAGGCGTCGCAAATGGCAATGCTTCAATTTCAGCTCGGGCTGTAGCCAGCGTCAGGTTGTCCCGGTAAAGCAGCCGGTACATGGCTTTGATGCGTGTAATACGCTCGCGTGTAAAGCCACGTCGACGCAGCCCCTCAATGTTAAAGCCATGCACATGGGCAGGATTGCCATCAACCATCATGAATGGAGGCACATCCTGGGAAATAGCACTGGCAAAACCAATCATGACATGGGCCCCGATATGCACAAACTGGTGTACACCGGTCAGGCCGCCAATGATGGCGTAATCTCCCATATGCACATGCCCGGCCAGCGTTGCATTATTGGCCAAAATGGTATGGCTGCCCAGTTGAACATCATGAGCCAGGTGTACATAGGCCATGATCCAGTTGTTGTTTCCTATCCGGGTGACACCGCCATCCCCCTGGGTGCCCAGGCTGAAAGTGCAGTACTCATGGATGGTATTGGAGTCCCCTATTTCAAGTGCTGTGTTTTCACCCTGGTACTTTTTGTCCTGAGGCATGCAGCCTATGGAGTTGAATTGCAGGATTTTGTTATGACAACCAATGGTCGTGTTGCCTTCGATCACACAATGGGATGCCACAGTCGTCCCCTGCCCGATACGGACCTGGGCCCCAATGATGGTAAATGGACCAATTTCGACGTCAGAATCAAGCTCTGCTTTCGGATCTACGATTGCCGAAGGGTGGATCTTCGCCATAGCTTACCGCCTTTGTATACACAATCACTGCTTCATGCAAGCAGATGCTTCAACACAGGTTTGCCAGCGCCAGTTCTCAACCTTCATGCTTTGACCGGCAAACCGCAAGCAGCCAGATATCAGCTGTTAGGATCGTTGATAGAGCCGCGCATGGCGCACATCAGAGTGGCTTCTACTGCCAGCTCACCATCCACCAACGCCCTGCCGCTGGAGCGGAACATGCGTGCTTTGGCCTTTTCAAAAGTCACTTCTAGAATCAGTTGATCGCCTGGGATCACTGGACGGCGAAAACGTGCGCCGTCAATCGAGGTGAAATAAAACAGCATTTGTGCCGTATCGGCAATATCAAAAGTTTTGAAAGCCAGCAAAGCAGATGCCTGAGCCAATGCTTCCAGAATCAAAACGCCGGGCATAACGGGTTTTTCAGGAAAGTGTCCTGTAAAACAGGGTTCGTTAATGGTGATGTTTTTTAATGCCCTGATTTGTTTTCCTGGCTCAAGCTCCAGTACTCGGTCAACAAGCAAAAAAGGATAACGATGAGGTAACTTGGATAATATATGCTGGATATCCATTACTACAGGGCTAGTCATGAGTTTTATCGGTTGAGTTAGTTGTTAAATTTGAAACCTGCTTTTCCAATGCACGTATACGATCGCGCATATGGCTCAGTTGCCTGAACATGGCTGCATTCTTACGCCAAGCATTGGCTTCGTCAAAAGGGACAATACCACTGTAAAAACCGGGTTTGCTGATAGAGCGTGTTACGTTGGTAGCCGCCATGACCACCACGTCATCCACAATTTCCAGATGCCCAGCCATGCCTACAGCACCCCCGATAATACACCGTTTACCAATATGGGTACTACCGGATATCCCCACACACGAGGCCATAGCAGTGTCGTCGCCCACATGGACATTATGGGCTATTTGAATCAAATTATCCAGCTTGACGCCATCGCCAATCACTGTATCTTCAAGTGCGCCGCGGTCCACACAGGTATTGGCGCCAATTTCCACATGGTCACCAATCAATACACCACCCAACTGCTCAATTTTGACCCAGCGTTTGTTTTCCGGTGCATAACCAAACCCATCGGCACCAATGACAGAACCTGAGTGAATGCGGGTAAAATTTCCCACCCGGCATTCATTCATGATGGAAACCAGCGGTGCAATATAGCTGTCATGCCCAACAGAGGCATGAATACCTATATAGCTTTGTGCACCGATCTGTGTATGCTCACCAATGCGGGCATAGGCATCAATCACTGCGCCTGCCCCAATTGTGGCTGTATCGGCCACGTGTGCCGTCGGATGAATTGTTGCCGACGGTGCAATCCGCTCGGCCAGATGTGCTTGCAGACCTTGCACATGCTTTTTCCACCACTGGGTCAGCCGGGCAAAATACAAATACGGGTCTGCTGTGATGATGACTGGGCCATCACGGAGATCTGCATACTCTGCAACCATGATGACAACGCTGGCCTTTGTTGCTGCCAACGCTGCTTTGTACTGTGCTCCAGCGATAAAGCTGATGCTGCCTGACTGCGCCTGCTCCAGTGATGCCAGTTGGTTAAGCGGCGTATCAGGATCTCCACGCAACTCTCCGCCCAAAGCATCAACAATGTCCCCCACTCGAATGGGTTGGTCAAGCGCTTTCACAACAGACTTACAGCCAGTATTACTTGTTCAAAATAGCCAAAACCTTATCTGTGATATCCAGTTCAGGTTTGACAAAGGCTGCTTCAGTCAGAATCAGGTCGAATTTCTCATTTGCAGCAATTTGACGCACAGCCGTATTGGCACGATCCAGCAATATCTGCAACTCCTGGTTACGGCGTGTGTTCAGATCACGCTGAAACTCGTCGCGCATTCTGTCAAATTTTTCAATCTCTTGTTGAATCTGTGCCTGGCGAGTTGCTTTGTTGGATTCTGACAAGGTGGGTGCATCTTTCGTGAAGGTATCAACCATGCCCTGCACTTTGGTTCCCTGCGCCTCCAAATCACGCTGACGAGCGGCAAACTCCTGCTCCAGCTTGGTCTGCGAAGCTCTGGCCATATTGGACTCAGACAAAATGCGCTCGGTATTCACAACCCCGACGCGGCTGCTTTGGGCATAGCTCAGCGCCGGAGCAGCAAGAAGGGAAACAGCAATACTGATGGAAATAAGGAATTGTTTCAACATAAAAGTCTTTATTTGTTAAAAAGAAGTACCTATCTGGAACTGGAATCTTTCGATTTTATCATCATCATTCTTCTTGATAGGAATCGCGTAACTGAATTTTAGCGGCCCTAATGGAGAAATCCAGCTAAAGCCAAAGCCGACTGACATACGCGCGTCACTGAACTGCCAGCCACTGCGCTTGGAATCAACATACTCGTAGTTTACGATTGAAGTCTCATAATCTGTCGCTACGTTACCATAATCCAGGAATGCAGACAGGCGCAAGGTCCGGTCGCTACCAGAACCAGGAAACGGTGCATACAGTTCCAGGTTGACATTATACGAGCGGGCCCCGCCGCTGTATGTATCAGTCGCTATATCATAGCGGCCAAAAGTGCCTGACTCAAAGCCACGTACAAAACCTTGCCCGCCACCATAAAAATTCTTAAACACAGGGAAATCCTTGCTCCCTATGCCTCTGCCATAACCAATTTCACCATTAAAGGCAAATGTGAAGTCACGACCAAGAGGAATCCAGCGCTGATACTGGTATGTGCCTTTGAAATAATGGGTATCACCCAGCAGGCTCAGCTCACCGTTCAAGCGGTGCAGTGTGCCCTTCGTTGGCACCAGCGAACTGTCACGCGAGTCCCTGCCCCAGCCGATTGTCAAGGGGAAATAGGTCGACCTTTCACCATACTGCTCAATATATTGCTCGTAAGCGCGCGGCAATTCCCAACCGGGTTTAATGCGTGTGGTTTCACCTCCCAGACCAAAGTAAACCTTATCCACTTCGCTGAATGGCACACCGAACCGGAAAGCCGCCCCTGCTGTTTCAATTGAATAATACTGGCTGCTGCTGGTACTGGAGTATGGACGGGTTGTCGTGTAGTACAAATCAAACCCTCTGGAAACCCCCTCCTGCGTGAAGTACGGATTCAGCGTACTCAAACGGAACTGCCTGTTGTATTTACTGCTGCTGATACCCAGGCCCAGATAGTTCCCGGTACCGAACACGTTTTCCTGGGAAATACCGGCATTCACAGACACCTTGTCATCACTGGAGAAACCTGCTCCCAGGGTCAGAGAGCCTGTAGGTTTCTCTGTCACCTGCATGGTGATATCAACCTGGTCATCGGTATTAGGTACCGGAGATGTTTCCAGATTCACCTCAGTAAAGAAACCCAGGCGGTCAACGCGGTCACGTGAGAGCTGGATCTTGTCCCAGTCATACCAGGCACTTTCAAACTGCCTGAACTCACGCCGGATCACTTCATCACGTGTTCTGTCATTTCCTCTGATATTCACGTGTCTGACATAAACACGCCTTTGCGGTCTGGAAACCACCCGCAGTGCAACGGTGCCGTTTTCTCTGTCAATGCTAGGCTGCGGCTGGATTTGTGCAAATGCAAAGCCGTAGGAACCGAATTTTTCAGAGAAAGACTTTACCAGCGCAGAGACTTCAGAAGCGTTATAGGGCTTGCCGATGCTCAGGTCAATGATGGACTTGAACTCATCTTCACGCCCCAGGTAATCCCCTTCCAGCTCAACAGAGGACAATATATACTGCGGCCCCTCAGTCAGGTCCACAATCAGGGCAATACTCTCTTTATCTGGCGTGATTTCAACCTGAGTTGAATTGATCTGGAAGTCCAGATAACCACGATTCAGATAATATGAACGGATTTTTTCCAGATCGGCATTCAGCTTCTCGCGCGAATAGCGGTCGTTTTTCGTATACCAGGTCAGCCAGCCGCCCGATGTCAACGACATCTCGCTCAGCAAACGGGAGGTGGAGACATCATGATTGCCGATGATGCGAATTTCGTTGATCTTCGCAACACTGCCTTCAGTGATGATAAAGTTCACATTCACCCGGTTATTTTCAATCGGTGTCGATGTGATCTCCACCGCGGCTGAATAATAGCTCTGGCTCAGATACTGGCGCTTGATTTCCTGCTCGGCCTGATCAGCCAGCGCTTTATCAAAAGGACGCCCTTCAGCAATACCTACGCTGCGCAAGGCAGATATCAGCGCCTGGTTATCAAAAGCCTTGGCACCGGTAAACGACAGCGAGGCAATGGTCGGGCGCTCCTGCACCGAAATAACCAGCACCCCGTTATATGTACTCAGGCGCACATCTGAAAACAGGCCTGTGGCATACAGCGATTGAATGGCCGTCGTACCTTTGTCATCATCGTACACCTCGCCAATCCTGAATGGCAGGCTGGCAAAAACCGTCCCTGGCTCTGCATGCTGCAAACCTTCAACGCGAATGTCTTGCAAGGTAAATGGCTCAACGGCTCGTGCCGGCAGGCTTAATGCCCCTAATAAAGCAACGGCAGCAACGGTGATAGACCGTTTTTTAAAGCATAGGCTCAGGGTAGATCGCATGTATAGACAAATAAAGGTTAAAAAATAAACTCAGATATTCTAACGCAACCACAGCCGCGTAATGTCATTGAATGTGGCCACAAACATCATGAGCAACAATAAAAAAATGCCAGCACGCTGCAGATTGAGCATCCACGCCTCTGAGACCGGTTTTCCACGAACGGCTTCATAAAGATAGTACATCAAATGTCCGCCATCCAGAATGGGTAATGGTAACAGATTCAGAACGCCTAAACTTAAACTTATCAATGCCAAATATCCCAGATATGGAATCCAGCCACTGCGCAACGAATCCCCTGCCACATCGGCAATGGTAATCGGTCCGCTCAAATTTTTGATATTTGCCTGGCCTACCAGCATTTTGCCAATTAATTTCAACGTCAGCCAAGAATGAGTCCAAGTCTGATTCAGCCCGTAATTTAAACTGTCTAAAATACCGTAGCGTATTGTAACCATTTCTGCCGCAGATCCAATACCTGCACCAATCTTTCCAACCCATGATCCCTGTTCCTCTACCCGGTCAGGCTGGACATTCAACTGCATTATCGTACCATTACGGTCAATTTCCCATGCAGATGGTTTTTCAGCGTTGGACTGGCGAATTAACCTGAGTAAAGCATTTCTATCTGTGACTGGGCGACCATCAACCGACATCACCAAATCACCAACCTGCATACCCGCCCGCTGCGCGGCTCCATCCGCAAGCACCTGCGTGATGACAGGAGGGGCGAGAACCCCGCTATAACCAATCTGAGCGAAAAACTCAGGGCCGACATTTTTGGAGCCGACCTGACTTAAAGGCAGTGAAACCAAACGGGTGCCTGCGCTTTGAGAACGAAGCTGTAATTGAACGTCTTTTTCAGAAAGGGCTGCTTCAATCAGTTTCAGGCGAAGATCCGAGGCCAATACAATCGGCCTGAGCTCGCCTTGCCCAACGATCATGCCCGTGACCTCATCACCGGACTGTATGCCGGCTTGCTGCATCACCGAGTTTTCGGCCGGCGCAGCCAGAATGGCCCGCGGCTCATCAAACCCCACAAAAGCAATGGCCGCAAAAAACAGCACTGCCAAAATAAGGTTCATGACCGGCCCGGCGGCCACAATCAGCGCCCGTGAGCGCAACGGCTGCCGGTTAAATGCACGGTGGACCTCAGCTTCATCAACAGGTGCCTCCCGTTCATCCAGCATACGCACATAGCCCCCAAAAGGAATAGGGGCAATGGCAAATTCAGTGCGATCCGGCCCATAACGCCACGTCAACAACGGCTTGCCAAAGCCGAGGGAAAAACGGAGAACTTTCACGCCACATGCCACAGCAACCCGGTAGTGCCCGTACTCATGCACAACAATCAATATGCTCAAAGCAACGATAAATGCCAGAATGGTCAATAACATGATGGATTCTTCATTTTATGTTTGCCCGCACAGGATCAGAGTGGCCCGATCCGCTGAATGAGGCTCAATGCGCCACTTCTGGCCTGCATGTCCAGGTCAAACAGATCATCCAGCGTTTTAGCCGCAGCAGAGCATGTGACATGCTCCAGCATCTCTGAAACCACATGATAAATCTGATCAAAACGCAATTGTTTATGCAAAAAAGCCTCCACAGCAACCTCATTTGCGGCATTCAGCACTGCGGTTGTCCCTTCCGGCGCCGTCAGGGCCTGCCATGCCAGTGGCAAACAGGGAAACCGCTTGTTGTCAGCAGCCTCAAACGTCAGCTCAGATAAGTGAGTAAAGTCCAGCCGTTGCGCGCCTGATTCCACGCGCTCAGGCCAGGCCAGGCTGACAGCAATCGGAACCCGCATATCCGGTACACCCATTTGTGCCATGACAGAGCCGTCAACGCACTGGATCATCGAATGAACCACACTCTGCGGATGGATAACCGCTTCAATGCGCTCTGGCTGCGTATCAAATAACCAGCGAGCTTCAATCACCTCCAGCGCCTTGTTCATCATGGTGGCCGAATCAACCGAAATTTTGCGCCCCATGCGCCAGTTCGGATGAGCACACGCTTCTTCAGGGGTTACGCTGGACAATGTTGACGGATCCCTGGTACGAAAAGGCCCTCCGGAAGCAGTCAAAATGATTTTCTCAATCACCTGTCCCCATTTTTGCCGATCCTGCGGCAAACACTGGAATACGGCAGAATGTTCACTGTCCACCGGAAAAAGCCCTGCCTTGCCTTGTTCAACCGTTCTCATGAACAACGCCCCGGCAACAACCAGCGCCTCCTTGTTTGCCAGCAGCAAACGCTTGCCTGCTGCCGCAGCGGCCAATGCAGGTTTCAGGCCAGCAGCCCCCACAATCGCGGCCATCACCGCATCGGCCTCTGGCGCACATGCAACCTCTTCCAAAGCATGCGCTCCGCCAAGTACTTCCGTTGTACTGCCCTTTGTCTGTAACAAAACCCGTAACCGTGCTGCTGCAGCCTCATCCGGCATGACCGCATAGCGTGGTTTGAACTGAATGCATTGCTCGGCCAGCAAATCGACCTGGCTGGCTGCCGTCAGGGCAAATACCTCATACCGCTCAGGGTGCTGTGAAAGCACATTTAAAGTATTGCGGCCAATAGAGCCTGTTGAGCCAAGAACTGTGATACGCAAACTACACCTCTTCTCTCAGAAATGAACTGCCTAAATAGTTCAATGGCATAGAAATAAATCCCCGTACCGTGGGTTTCATCATCCAACTAGATCAATGCGCTGAACTGCACCAATGCCATGCTCAATGGCAACACCGGCAACAACGCATCGGTACGATCCAGTATACCGCCATGTCCTGGCAATATCTGGCTGCTGTCTTTGATACCTACGCTGCGTTTCATCAAAGACTCCGTCAAATCGCCGACCACGCTCATTACCGTCAAAAAAATCACGGCAATCAATAAGCCCCACCACGACCAGTTCTGCAATAGCATCGTATACAAACTACCAGCCCCGGTCATCGGATAAGCGGCCAGATACCAGCGATCAAAATAAATCCACAGCGCAGCAACCAGCATGACAGCCAGCAGCCCCCCGATAGCGCCTTCCCAGCTCTTTCCAGGGCTGATCGAGGGAGCCAGTTTATGCTTGCCAAAAGCTTTGCCGCTGAAATAAGCGCCACTGTCGGCTACCCAGACCAAAACCAGCGCTGAAAGCAGGAAATTATTGCCAATCAACTTGGCTTTCCAAATTGCAGCCCACGCCATGCATAAAACAAATATGCCCAAAACCCAGCGTACCGTCTTGGGAATAGCCAGCCATGTTGAAGCGCCGCCCCGCAACACAATGGGAGCGCCAACAACCCAGACAACCGCAACGCCGATCCAGACCCAGCCATTCAGGTACACAATCCATCCGCCAAACCACAAAGCTGCGCAAAGCAGCGCCACCAGCAAAGCCAGCACATACGCACCGGCACCTGGGATACCATTTAACCGAGACCATTCCCAGCCACCGATAGCGACAAAAACCAACGTCAGCGCACCAAAAAACTCGGCACGGGGTGCCAGCAAAGCCGCTACAAAAACAATCAGCAGCACAATAGCGGTAATCAGACGTTGCTTGAGCATGGGTGTTCCTACTTAATCTAATGACAAGGCGCCAAAACGCCTTTCACGTTGAGCATAATCGCGCAATGCTTCCAGTAAATCCGCTTCAGAAAAATCAGGCCATAAGCGCTCGGTAAAATACAACTCTGCATAGGCAGCCTGCCACAGCAGAAAATTACTGATCCTCAGTTCTCCTCCGGTACGGATAATCAGATCCGGATCCGGGCCGCACACTGCTGTTGCCATACGCTCGGCCAGGGCTTGTTCCGTTATGTCCAGTCCGGCTTCAGCCAGTTGGCGAGCGGCTTGCATGATATCCCAGCGACCACCGTAATTCATTGCAATAATCAGGGTCAGCTTATTACTCTGAACATTCAACTGTTCGCCCTCTTTCATCGCCTGCAGCACATCGGAAGGCAAGCCCTGCTTGTCACCAATAAAACGCAGATTCACGCCGTTGCGATGCAACTCGGCCAGTTCCGTCTGGATCGCCTGCACAAACAAGGCCATGATGCCATTGACCTCATCAGCCGGCCGGCGCCAGTTTTCAGACGAAAACGCAAACACCGTCAGATAACGTATGCCGTATTTGACACATGCTTCAACACAGCGCCGCAATGCCTTGACACCTGCACTGTGCCCTATCAGCCTGGGCTGGCCATGCTCCTGTGCCCAGCGGCCATTGCCATCCATCACAATGGCAATATGCTGCGGCAAATCTTCAACCGGTATCAATGGCTCCATCTCTCTATTCATTCTCTGTTGTGCTCACTGGGTAGGTCAGCGCGGTGTTTCATGTTATTCATATGAGAAAGATAGATGTTTATTGTGAAAAAAGTATGAAGTCATTCAAAATAATCACATATCAGGATAAAACAGCAAATTATAGACAATATTGTTATGCTCAGTATCGATAAAATCGCTTGTTATGCTGATCGGAAGCTTCGTTTGCAGTATTTCGTCAGACAGTATTGTCACTCCCGCTTGCTGCAGATCCACCTGAAGCGCCGCCTCAAGCTCACAAGCCCGGGCATGATGCGCCTGATTTCTTTTCCAATGGTTAGACCGCCACGCCCCCAGCGTGGCATAAGGCCCGACCAGTGAAAGACATAACCCCCACCTTAACGCCTTGCTGTGTAATTCATAAGACAGGCACACATCATGATTCAGGTCTGTCACATCCTTCAGCTCAACATACTGCTCTATTTTTTGCAGGACAGGCTGATACAACCCGCATCGCACCCGGTCTGACACAAAGTAAAAACTGGGGTGCTGTTCGTCCAGATAACTGGCTTTGATGTGCTCGCAAATAGCCTGAATCAGCGGCTTATCACGCATGCAAGCCCTCCATTAAAAATGCATCTGTACCTGAAATTGTGGTATACAGATGCATCCTTTTAAGCCTGATTCAGAACCAGCGAGCAGCTTAAACCGCCATGACTTCCTGTTCTTTGGTCTGAGTCAGCTTGTCAATCTCCGCAACAAATTTATCGGTAGATTTCTGAATGCTGTCCTGCGCACGGCGCTCATCGTCTTCAGATATCTCTTTGTTTTTGAGCAGTTTTTTGACGCCTTCATTCGCGTCACGACGTAAATTACGCACGGCAACCTTCGCGTTTTCACTTTCGGAGCGGACCACTTTGGTCAGTTCACGGCGACGCTCTTCCGTCAAGGCCGGCATCGGCACGCGAATCAACTCCCCCTGGCTCGACGGATTCAACCCCAGGTCAGACTCCCTGATGGCTTTCTCAATTTTGGCTGCCATCGGTTTTTCCCACGGCTGCACACTGATGGTTCTGCTGTCGATCAGCGAAACGTTGGCCACCTGTCCGATCGGCACCATGGAACCATAATATTCAACCTGAACATGATCCAATATGCCTGTATGCGCGCGTCCGGTCCGGATTTTTGACAGGTTGTTTTTAAAAGCCTCAATCGACTGCGTCATTTTTTGTTCGGCTTGTTTTTCAATTTCAGCAATACTTGTCATTCCCACGTATCTCCTCAGACATGGACCAGGGTGCCTTCATCCTTGCCCATAACGACATTTTTGAGCGCACCGGTTTTAAAAATATTGAATACACGAATCGGCAACCCCTGGTCACGGCACAGCGCGAACGCTGTCGCATCCATGACTTTCAGGCGCTTGATAATCGCTTCGTCAAACGTTACTGTACTGTAACGCGTGGCATCCGGATTTTTAACCGGATCCGCATTGTATACGCCATCCACCTTGGTTGCCTTGAGCACCACCTCAGCGCCGATTTCAGCGCCTCTCAATGCTGCTGCGGTATCGGTTGTGAAAAACGGGTTTCCCGTACCACAGGCAAAAACCACCACCTTGCCCTCATCCAGGTACTGCAAGGCCTTCGGACGCACATAAGGCTCAACCACCTGTTCAATGTTGATTGCGCTCATGACACGCGCCGTCACCCCGGCCCGGTTCATCGCATCAGCCAGCGCCAGGCAGTTAATGCAGGTCGCAAGCATGCCCATATAGTCGGCCGTGGAACGGTCCATCCCCTGGGCGCCAGGCGCAACCCCTCTGAAAATATTGCCGCCGCCAATGACGACAGCAACCTGTACACCCAGATCGACAACACCGCGAATTTCTTGCACCATGGCGTCGAGTGTTTCGCGGTTAATGCCAAAGGCATCCTGCCCCATAAGGGCTTCACCCGACAGTTTAAGCAAAATACGCTTGTAAACAAGCACAGAAAACTCCCCATATCAACAATGGAAATCAAACATTGGCAAGTGTAACGGACATTGACAATTCTTGTTTCAAAAAATACTTAATTTGAGCAAAATACCTGCCTCAAAGTTAAGCAGATACAAAAAAACCGGGTGGTTCCTGCCAAAGCTGGCAGGATACCCTCCCGGTCTTCCAAGACCGTAAAAATCAGGCCTTTTGTGCTGCAGCCACCTGTGCGGCTACTTCTGCTGCAAAATCGTCAGATTTCTTTTCAACGCCTTCACCAACCACATACAAAGTGAATGCTTTAATTGACGTATTCGATTTCTTAAGCATTTCAGAAACAGTCAATTTGTCGTCTTTCACAAAAACCTGATCCAGCAAAGACACCTCTTTGAGGAATTTTTTCACTGAACCTTCCACCATTTTGGTCAGAATATCAGCCGGACGACCGGATTCAGCGGCTTTCTGCTCAGCAATGCGGCGCTCCTGCTCAACCAGTTCTGCCGGCACCAGGTCAGCAGACAGCGCCTTCGGTTTCATCGCTGCAATCTGCATCGCCACATCGGCAGCAGCCTGCTCATCACCTTCAAACTCCACAATGGCGCCAATGCGGGTGCCGTGCAGATATTTGGCCAGCTTGGTACCGCCATCATGGCGTTGGAAGCGGCGGATGCTCATGTTTTCGCCAATCTTGCCGATCAGGCCTTTACGTACATCTTCAACCGTCGGGCCAAATGTATCCATCGCCAAAGGCAAAGCGCTCAATGCAGCCACGTCAGCCGGGTTCTTCTCGACCACCAATTTGGCCAGACTTTCAGCAAATTGAATGAAAGACTCATTTTTAGACACGAAGTCGGTTTCACAATTCAGCTCGACAATCGCACCAACAGAACCTGCAGTGTAGGCAGAAACAACACCTTCAGCGGTAATACGCTCGGCGGCTTTACCAGCTTTGTTACCTAGCTTGACACGCAGAATTTCTTCGGCTTTAACGGCATCCCCATCAGCCTCGATCAAGGCTTTTTTACATTCCATCATGGGTGCATCGGTTTTTTCACGCAGTTCTTTCACCATGCCAGCAGTAATATTTGCCATATCCATTTTCTCCACTATGTCTGAATGCATCACAATGCTCGTGCATTCAAAAAATACCAGTTACAAAAAAGGGGCTTCAAGCGCCCCTTTTAACCATTAACGTCAAAAATCAGGCGCGCTCGGCTGATTCCTGTATCTCAACAAACTCTTCACTGCCTTCTGCATCCGGTGCAATGGCAGCAACCAGATCGTTCACAGCATTGGCTTTGCCTTCCAGAACGGCATCGGCAATTGCACGTGCATACAGCACCACAGCCTTGGCCGAGTCGTCATTCCCAGGAATGACATAATCAATACCTTCAGGCGTATGGTTGGAGTCCACGATGCCGATCACAGGAATGCCCAGCTTCTGAGCTTCTGCAATGGCAATCTTATGGTAACCCACGTCAATCACGAACAAGGCATCGGGCAAGCCGGCCATATCCTGAATACCGCCGATATCACGTTCCAGCTTGGCCAGTTCGCGCTCAGCCATCAGGGCTTCTTTTTTGCTCATCTGTTCAGTACCGGCTTCCACTTTAGCCTGCATATCCTTGAGCTTCTTGATAGACCCCTTCACTGTTTTGAAGTTGGTCAGCATGCCGCCCAGCCAGCGCTGGTTCACAAAAGGCATACCGGCACGTGAAGCCTCTTCAGCGATAACATCGCGGGATTGGCGCTTGGTGCCTACAAATAAGATGGTGCCGCGGTTGGCAGACAGATTACGCACAAACTTGGTTGCATCCTGCAGCAAAGGCAGGGTTTTTTCCAAGTTGATGATATGGATTTTATTACGCTGGCCAAAAATATAAGGGGCCATTTTGGGGTTCCAGAAGCGGGTTTGGTGGCCAAAGTGGACACCAGCTTCCAGCAATTCACGCATTGTCACTGACATGCTTTTACACTCCGTCGGTTAAATCTAAATACTGGCTTAAATCATATGGGGCAATTAACCCTATGACACCTCAGGCGAGCCAGATGCTTGTTACGTCCTTACAAAACCACGCGTGCGGCCTTGTTGAGCGGACTTCGATTCTCTTGCGTACTCTTCCTTCTTTATTCCCAGGCAATCCGAGTTTCTGAAAAACATCCTGTTGCCAGTAGACTCTCTAAAAAGGAATCCATACGAAAAAGACTGTCAATTATAGCACAAATCAACTCCCTGTGGAACTGCCTCCACTCCCCCGCTCTTCGCTACCCGTAAAGCACACAAGGCACGTCCCTGGCATTAATAAAGACGATACGGTATGACCATGCTCCCCCATGTCCGTAAGCACACATTAAAGTAACAATTTACAATAAACGCATCCCCTCCTCTGAAAGAGCAACTTTGACATGAGTGACGACTATCCGGTCCACAAGACTGAAGAACAATGGCGTTCTGAACTGACGCCAACTCAATACGCTGTCACCCGTCAGGGTGCCACGGAGCCACCGTTCAGTGGTGCCTACTGGGACACAGAACAGCCCGGCATTTACCGCTGCATTTGCTGCCACGCCGTTTTATTTGATTCGCAAACCAAATTTGATGCGGGCTGCGGCTGGCCCAGCTATTATGCGCCGATTGACGAAGAGCGCATCGAGCGCCGTATGGACTACAGCCATGGCATGGTCCGCGTAGAAATTCGTTGCAAGAACTGCGGCGCCCACTTGGGCCATGTTTTTGAAGATGGCCCCGAGCCTACCGGACTGCGGTACTGCATCAATTCAGCTTCTTTAGATTTTGAAGCATCCGATAACCCATAAGATATCCCTGCATGAAACTTTTATTTGATTTTCTCCCCATTATTCTGTTTTTTGCCGCATATAAGCTGGCAGGCATTTTTGTAGCGACCGGAGTCGCCATCGCTGCTTCATTGCTGCTGATCGGTTTCATCTATCTGAAAGGACGAAAACCCGACATCATGCAATGGGTCAGCATTGGCGTGATTGTCGTGTTCGGTGGCGCCACAATCCTGCTGCATAATGAAACCTTCATTAAGTGGAAACCCACGGTGCTCTATCTGCTCATGGGTCTGGCACTGGCAGGCGCCCAGTTGCTGTTCAAGCGTAATCTGCTGAAACTGCTCATGGGAGAACAAATCGCACTGCCTGAACCTATCTGGATCAGGCTGAACTGGATGTGGGTTGGATTTTTCATGTTCATGGCCGCGCTTAACCTGATTGTCGCTTACCAGTTCTCTACCGATATCTGGGTTAATTTCAAACTTTTTGGCGGTATTGGACTGATGATCGTATTTGTCATTGCGCAGTCCCTCTACCTGTCGCGCTACATACAGGAAGACAGTCCGGCAGTTAAAACATCATCCGATGAATCATGACTCACCACCAGCATGAACGCTCAACTCACTCCTGATCAAATGCGTGCGGTGCTGCAACAGACTTTTGCCCCTACCCTGCTGGAAATCATTGATGATGAAAAGCAGCATGCCTCACATGCGCACCATGGCGCCGGGCATTTCCGGCTGATGATCCGCAGCCCAGCCTTTCAGGGCAAAACTCGGATACAGATGCACCGCATGATCTATGCCGCATTGGAACCTTATTTAGGTAATGGAATCCATGCATTATCGATTGATGCCAAAGGCAGCTCTGACGCATAACCGCAGTCGCGCGTACACCTCTGTTGCCCAGACCATCATTCATTTTTTAACTTTCTTACACACATACAACCATGAACATGAAAAAAACCGCCCTCTCCATCCTTTTGGCCGCTGCCATGGTCGCACCAGCAATGGCACAAAACATTGCAACCGTTAACGGCAAACCCATTCCGTCTGCACGCGAGCGTGTATTGGTTGAGCAGTTGCAAAGGGCCAACCCCGGAAGCACCATTGATGAAAACCAGGTGAAAGATAACCTCATTACCCAGGAAGTGCTGTCGCAGGAAGCCATCAAACTGGGGCTGGATAAAACCGAGACTTACCGTGAACAGGTTGAAATGATGCGCCGCAGCCTTCTGATTGCCGCACTTTATGAAAACTATGTTGCCAAGCATCCCATATCCGACAAAGACATTTCGGCCGAATATGAACGCATGAAAACGCTGATGTCCACAGAGTATCAGGCCCGTCATATTCTGGTCGCCACAGAAGAGCAGGCCAAGGACATCATCAACCAGATTAACCAGGGCGCCAAATTTGCAGACCTGGCTACCCAGTATTCTTTAGACAAAGGAACCGCATCTGAAGGCGGCCTGCTGGACTGGTCGCCCGCCACCACCTATGTGCCCCAGTTTGCCCAGGCACTGCAGGACCTGAAAAAAGGCCAACTGACTGCCGCCCCGATTCAAACACAATACGGCTGGCATGTCATCAAGCTGGAAGACGTCAGACAGAATAACGCGGCAGACTTTCCTGCTCTGAACGATAACATCAAAGCCCAGTTGCGCGACCAGATGGAACAGAGAGGATTTCTGGAATATCAGGAAAAACTCATCCAAAACGCTGACATTAAACCCGTGCAGTAAAGTGCATTGGTACTTTCCCCATGCATCTCATCTGTTATTGTTTTAACATCCTCAGATAAACATCACAGCAAAGGGATAAATTATGCGTAAACCTATCGTTATTGCATCATTGATCTGCATGGCTTGCCTGGGCACTACCGCGTATGCGCAGTCATCTGCAGGCGGTTTTTCAGGCCCGAGCGCAGTCAGCAGCCAGGGCGGTTTTGTTGGCCCAAGTACTGCAAACAACGTCACCACTGTGGAACAGGCTAAAAACCTGCGTGACGATGCTCGCGTCGTCATGCGTGGCAACATTGTTCAGCACCTGGGTGGTGACAACTACCTGTTTAAAGATGCCACAGGCACCATCACTGTTGATATCGACGCCCATAAATGGGATGGCCAAACCGTGAAGCCTGAAGACCAGGTGGAAATACGGGGCGAAGTAGATAAAGACTGGAACTCTATTGAAATAGATGTGAAGTCAATCCGCATCATCCAGTAGCAGCGACCAAGGCAGGCCTGATACTGATACCCAGGCCTGCCAGCTAACTTCTTCGGGGGAATATTGATGAAAAAGGCTGCTTATTTCCCTTCCACCAAATCCAGTGTATTGATACCTGCACACCGCGCCATGCCGCGCTGCAAGCATATAATGGCTTTCTAGATTATGGACTTTCAATCTGATACCGCTTTTCAGCATCGCATCACAGCGTACGGCCCCGGCTGGATCGAGGTTGATGGTGAGCGCCAGAACAGCAGCCTGCTGCTCAGCTCCAAAACCGGCATATTGTCATGGCCATATCCCCGTTTTGACACGTTGGACGAACAGGCATTTTCCCAGTTGTTGCAGTATCGGCCTCAGATCATTGTATTTGGCAGTGGCAGCCAGTTGCGATTTCCTCGCCCGACCTGGATCAAAGCGCTGATTCAGCAGCAGATCGGCGTGGAAACCATGGATTTATACGCTGCCTGCAGAACCTATAACATCCTGGCAAGCGAAGGCAGAAACACCATTTTTGCCGCACTGATTGAATCTCCTGATACGCCCTAAAAAAGCCTATCTTGGACTATAACATCGTCATCTGCTGGGCTATCATAGCCAAAAATAGGTAATTTAGATTAAAATAGAGCTTTGCACGCCAATACAACTCTAAAACCTAAAGCAGACACATGGCCATTGTTTTAAATAAACCCCTTCCCGAGTTTGAAGCGCTCGCGACTGGTGGTATCAAGTTTTCACCGCAAAACTACCTTGGCAAAACCGTTGTCCTGTACTTCTACCCCAAAGACAACACGCCAGGCTGTACAACAGAAGCTTTACAGTTTCGCGACAAACACAAAGAGCTGGCTAAAGCCGGAGCTGTTGTGTTTGGTGTATCGCGAGACAACATGCAGTCTCATGAAGCCTTTAAGAAAAAACTGGGACTGCCGTTTGACCTGATTGCAGATACAGAAGAAAAACTGTGCCATATGTTTGGCGTGGTTAAAAATAAAATCATGTATGGCAAAAAAGTCAAAGGCATACAGCGCAGCACCTTTCTGATTGATACAGAAGGCATTCTGCGTGAAGAATGGCGCGGCCTGAAGGTACCGGGTCATGTGGATGAAGTGTTGAAAGCCATCAAGGCCATTAACAAAGAAGCCAAAAGCGCTGCCTGAAAACGTCATGCGTTCCGACTAAAAAGCATATCTTGTCATGGTATGCTTTTTTTATGCTGCTTTGCTGTCAGTACGCTGAAAAAGCACGTTGATTATTTTGCATGCATATCGATACGCCGGGATACCATCGGTCATAATCCTGTGCTAGGATTGCGCTGCTTTGCAAGCAAAGCAATGCGCTTACACCACCCCCATTACAAAGGACAGAACAACCATGGCAGGAGCAAGTCTGCTGGCTTTACTGGATGACATCACAACGCTTCTGGATGATGTCGCTACCATGACCAAAATCGCCGCCCGCAAAACGGCAGGCGTACTCAGTGACGACCTGGCTTTAAATGCCCAGCAGGTTGCCGGCGTCAGCGCCAAACGCGAGCTGCCTGTGGTATGGGCCGTTGCCAAAGGCTCCATGCTCAATAAGGCGTTCCTGATCCCTGTCGCATTGTTAATCAGTGAGTTTTTACCATGGCTGATTGTTCTGCTGCTCATGATCGGCGGAGCCTACCTGTGCTACGAAGGCGTGGAAAAACTGCTTCACAGTTACCAGCACTGGAAACAGAAAAAACGAGGTCAGCACTCAGAAGATGCCAGCGCACTGGCCAATACTTCAGTCAGTGCAGAAGACATTGCAGCGCTGGAAAAAAGAAAAATCCGCGGGGCCATCCGCACCGATTTTATTTTGTCAGCAGAAATCATCGTGATTGCACTCAATGTGGTACAGAACCAAACGCTGATGATGAAATTTCTGGTACTGGCCGCTATTGCTGTGCTAATTACCGTAGGTGTTTATGGCATAGTCGCAGCCATTGTCAAACTGGATGACATCGGTTACTGGATGGTTCGCGACAGTGAAGAAACCGCCCTTCGCCGCAAGCTGGGTATGCTGCTGGTCAACGCCGCACCTCACCTGATGCGCTTTTTATCCATTGTGGGAACCATTGCCATGTTTTTAGTGGGCGGCGGTATCATCATGCACAATGTGGCAGCTCTGCACCATATGGAGCTTGACGTTGCCAATTGGATAGCGACAACACCTGCTGTAGGCGAACTGTTTCAGGCCATTACCCCTTCCATCATGAGCCTGGTATTGGGATTAATCGTCGGCGCTGTGGTGCTGGCAGTTGTTAGTGGTATAGAGCACTTTTTCAGCAAAACAAACAAAGCGGATAAACCATCTGCCAGTTAAAACAGCTTGCACAGACCCGCTTCAGCCTTTTGCAAGCTGCGTTTCAAACCAGTGCTGCGCCTGCACCGTGGCTTCAGGCGCATCCGCATAGACAATATGCCTTTGCGGCATCGAGCGCAGCCAGGTGATCTGGCGTTTGGCCAACTGACGTGTCGCAGCCACGCCTGTCAGCATCAATTCCGCTTTGATGCGCTCATCATCATCGCCACTCAAGGCCGTGTTTTCCAAAGCAGCCCAGGCCTGCCGGTAGCCAACTGAACGTATGGCGGGCAAATCGGCATTCAGATCGCCTCTTTGCATCAAAGCCCGCACCTCATCCAGAAAACCCATTTGCAGCATTTGTGCAAAACGCTGCTCAATGCGCTGGTGCAGCCAGGCACGCTCCTGTGGCTCCAAAGAAAGCAGCGGCGGAAATGGCCTATTGCCCTTTGCTGTGAAAAAAGATGAAAGTGGTTGCCCACTGACCAGCCAGACCTCCAGCGCCCGTTGAATGCGTTGAGAATCGTTTGGCGCTAAACGTGCTGCGGTCACAGGATCAACCAGGCTCAGACGTTTATGCAGCGCTGGCCAGCCTAGTTCCGCCGCTTCAGCCTCCAGGCCTGCACGTACCTCAGGCGTTGCCACAGGCAGGTCATCCAGCCCGTCAATCAATGCCTTAAAGTACAGCATGGTGCCCCCCACCAGCAACGGTATTTTGTTGCGCAGATGGATTTCACTGATCAGCCTGGATGCATCTTTGACAAAATCTGCCGCGGAGTAAGGGGCGTAAGGTTCACGGATATCGATCAAATGGTGCGTTACCTCTGCCCGCTCCTGCACAGAAGGCTTGGCACTGCCAATATCCAGCCCGCGATAGACCAGTGCTGAATCCACACTGATAATCTCCACCGGCCAGCGGCGCGCAATTTCCAGTGCAACCGCCGTTTTCCCTGAGGCGGTCGGGCCAGCAATACATAAATAATGAGGTAAAGTATTGGTGCTCATAGACTTGTTGATTGTCCCATGAAGCGCTCATCTGATGTGGCGGGCTCACAGCAATGCCCGCATGGCAATCTGTGTGATGAAAACAATCAGTGAAAATCCATTAACTGCTGTAACGTCGCGCGCAAATCTCCGGCAGGAATGTTCATCATGGCATTGTGATGCGTACCATTTATCACCGGCAAATAGCGTTTCGGCTCGGCGGCCTGGTCAAACAGCCTTTGCCCCAGGTGAGAGGCAATCGTCTTATCCGCACTGCCATGGATAACCAGAACAGGAGAGCCGATGGATGCAATTTTGCTCCCCGCATCAAAACGCTGCGTCAGCAACGGCCAGACCGGTATCCGGCCCCATTTAGGCAATGTCACAAAGACTTCATACGTGGACGGGAAAGTTGCCTCCAGAATAACACCCTGCTCATCCTGCACCCTGGCCGCCAGATCGACAGCAATGGTTCCTCCCAATGAGTGACCATATATGAAACGCTGTTGTGCCGGGTGGTGTATTTGCAGCCACTGCCAGGCCTGTGCGGCATCTTCATATGCCATGGCTTCAGACGGCATATATCCGCTGCTTTGCCCAAAACCCCGGTAATCAATCCCCAGAACAGAAAACCCCAGCTCATTTAACCTCTGCATCCGCCAGATGCCCGATAACACAGGCCAGCGAGCGCCATGCAAATACAAAACCACTGGCGCATCTGCCCGTTTTGACGGCAGCCAGACGCCATGCAAAGACTCTTGC
This sequence comes from Saezia sanguinis, assembly GCF_963921665.1. NCBI lineage: Bacteria > Pseudomonadati > Pseudomonadota > Betaproteobacteria > Burkholderiales > Saeziaceae > Saezia > Saezia sanguinis. The sequence continues at coordinate 97,089 of NZ_CAWUGC010000018.1, read as the reverse complement.
GCATTGGTTTGATGGGAGTAAAAATCAATCCATACATCCTGATACGCTATTTGCTGAATCAAGCGTTCTGCTGCGGCCAGATTCTCATGGCCGGGACGAAATATCCAGCTCCGCTGCTTTTCATCCAGCCAGGCAAAACCTCCCAGCAACGAGATCACCAGCACCATCAGTAAACAACAGCAGAATAAACGCAGTTTGCTCATACAAATTCAAATCATGTTCATTATGGATATGATGATGGCAAACCTCTGTGAAGTTTGTATGAATTCATTGTGAACTCTTGCAATCAAATAAACGTTGATTCCACCCAAAATAAAAAGGCGTTTAAAAATAAACGCCTTTTTATTCAGAAAAGAACGTGCTTACAGCGCGTTCACCAGTTCCGGTACTGCGGTAAACAAATCGGCAACCAGGGCATAATCAGCCACAGAAAAAATAGGAGCTTCCGGGTCTTTGTTGATAGCCACAATGACTTTGGAATCCTTCATCCCTGCCAGATGCTGAATGGCGCCTGAAATACCAACGGCAATATACAGCTCCGGGGCCACAATTTTTCCTGTTTGCCCAACCTGCAGGTCATTGGGTGCATAGCCTGCATCCACCGCTGCACGGCTTGCCCCTAAAGCGGCATTGAGCTTATCAGCCAAAGGAACCAGCACTTCATTGAACTTTTCAGCACTGCCCAGCGCACGCCCACCGGACACAATGACCTTTGCGGCCGTCAGTTCAGGACGATCGCTCTTGGTCAGTTCACGCCCGACAAACTTGCTTTTCCCGCTGTCCTGCACAGCAGCGACTGATTCCACTGCCACGGCAGCAGAGCCGGTCGCAGCCGGATCAAACGCCGTTGAGCGCACCGTCACGACTTTGACCGCATCTGCACTCTGAACGGTGGCAATGGCATTGCCTGCATAAATAGGACGCTCAAAAGTATCTGCACTCACCACTTTGGTGATTTCAGAGACTTGTGCAACATCCAGTTTGGCTGCCACGCGTGGCGCCGTATTTTTACCATTGGCTGTGGCTGGGAAAAAGATATGGCTGTAGTCTGAGCTGATTTTCAAAATCTGAGCTGCCAGATTTTCTGCCAGGGCATTTTCAAGGCAAGCGTCATCAGCATGCAAAACTTTAGCAACGCCTGCAATCTGGGCTGCCTGTTGAGCAACAGCCTGAGCGTTCAGCCCGGCGACTAAAACATGCACGTCTCCACCAACCTGCTGAGCTGCAGCAACGGTATTCAACGTTGCGGCCTGCAGTGTCTGATTGTTGTGTTCGGCAATTACCAGTGTTGTCATTTTTACATTACTCCCTTCAGATCACTTTGGCTTCGTTTTTCAGTTTTTCAACCAGCGTTGCAACGTCCGGCACCACCACACCCGCTTTACGCGCAGCAGGCTCGGCCACCTTCAGTGTCTTCAGACGCGGCGCAATATCCACACCCAGATCTTCAGGTTTAACAACATCCAGTTGTTTTTTCTTGGCTTTCATGATGTTGGGCAGTGTGACATAGCGCGGCTCATTCAAACGCAAGTCAGTTGTGATGACAGCAGGCAATGTCAATGTATCTGTTTCCAGGCCGCCGTCGACTTCACGTGTCACGGTCACTGCATCAGCAGCAAGCTCTACCTTGGATGCAAATGTGGCCTGCGCACAATCGGCCAAAGCCGCCAGCATCTGTCCGGTTTGATTGGCATCATCATCAATGGCCTGTTTGCCCATGATCACCAGCCCCGGCTGTTCCTTATCCACTAACGCCTTAAGCAGCTTCGCCACAGCAAGCGGCTGCAATTCTTCGGCGGTTTCAACCAAAATGGCACGATCTGCACCAATGGCCAATGCGGTACGCAATGTTTCCTGAGATTGAGCAACCCCGCAGGATACAGCCACAATTTCGGTCACGCTGCCCCCTTTTTCCTTTAAGCGCACAGCCTCTTCAATCGCGATTTCATCGAATGGATTCATGCTCATTTTGACATTGGCAATATCCATTCCGGAACCATCTGATTTAACGCGTACTTTAACGTTATAGTCCACTACTCGTTTTACCGGGACTAAGATTTTCATGCAGCTTCTCCTCAAGCATCGTTGAAAGTTAATCGTTATTGACCATCACAAATGACAGGCATAGCTTCGGATTTCATCATTACAATGAAAAATCCAAACAAATTCCTGGGCACCGCAAAAAGTGCATCTGCCAATTCTAAACGTGAATGCATATTGCCGGGGAGAAAAACAGGCTAAACCCATGTTTTTCATAAGCTTCATTTTGCCAGGAGAAACATATATCGTGCCCCTGCCCGACAATGCCACAACCTCTCAAATACCAGATATTTTGCGGTGCTCCGGCCCAGAAACTCTGCGCAAAATAATCACTGAAGCGACCCTTTCATCGCGGCAGGCAATGGCAGCGCCATCACCTCGATACCCTCCTCCTCGAGTGTCTGAACTTCCTCCGGAGTTGTTTGTCCCCGGATACCTCTTTCAGCTACCTCACCATAATGTATACGTCTGGCTTCTTCTGCAAAACGCTCACCCACATCTTCGGTATTTTTCATCACATGATCAACAACCTTCAGCCAAAGAGACTGCATGGCATCATGTGGTAAATGTGACGCACTGCCAGCCGGAAGCGTGTTATTTAGATGATTGCCTGTGTCTGCTTCGTCAGAATGTCGTCCTGATTTGAGATTTAAGCGCGGTGCGGCAGGCAGTTTGCTGATTTGCGTACTGCCACAGAATGGGCAAGACACCAATGCATCGGCATTCTGGCTCTGATAATCATCCTCTGAGCCAAACCAGCCTTCAAAAGTGTGCCCATGTATGCACTGAAGATCAAATACTTTCATAAAACGGTAAGACAACAAAATGCAGCAGCAAAAACACTGCTATTGTCATGATAGCAGGTAATCAGTGATACAGTTCAAACCGCCTGCCAATCAGGCTGCCACTCATCATGCAGCCAGGCATTCAGCCACCGCAGTGCACACAAAGTTTTGCTGTCCGTGATGGTCCCATCCAGACTCCACTGATTGACCTGTTGTACCGGAGCTGTAAAAACATCAACAAACTCCCCCTGGTCAAGCCTTTGCGCTCCTGCACTCAATTCTGTTGCCAACCAGATGTGAATGATTTCATCAGAGTATCCAATACACGGATAAATTTTGCCCGCATACGCCCAGCGCCGCGCCGTATAACCGGTTTCTTCGCGTAACTCCCGAACCGCGCACGACAAATCTGACTCCTGCGGATCGAGTTTTCCCGCAGGAAACTCAATCATCTCCTGCTGTACAGGGTAACGGTACTGCTTCTCAAGCACCAATTGCCCGTCTGGCAACACTGGAATAACAACTGCTGCGCCAGGGTGCACACAGTATTCGCGCGTGGCCTGCTTTCCATCCGGCAACAGTACAACATCGCGCCTGATTTCAAGAAAACCGCCCCGATAAGCGACTTGAGAGTCAATCGTCTTTTCTTTTAAAGACATGGCTTATGATGACTTCCATAAAATATAGGTTGATTCAAATTCAATGCAAAAGGTATGCATGAAGAAAAAAAGCTACCGATATGCAGGTGAAAGAATTCACCTGCCCCTTTGGTAGCTTTTCTATATGAAACGCCAATCCTAGCCAAGTTGCGCTACTAAGCCCAAATCGAGCGAATAGCAAAGATACAAGCAGTCATCAAAAACCCTGGGAAAATTCCCAGCAACAGGATAGCTAAGCCATTCAGCGACAATAAATAACGCTGCTCATTCCCACCGTGGGTGACAACTTTCGGCGCATTCTCTTCGGGAGCATCAAAATACATGACTTTGACCACTCTCAGATAGTAGTAAGCACCAATCAGAGACATGATCACCGCATAAACGGCTACCGCAGTAAACCCGGCATGTACCAATGCCTGGAGCACAAACAGCTTGGCATAGAACCCTACCAGCGGCGGAATGCCTGCCAACGAAAACATTGCAATAGCCATGACAGCGGCCATCAGCGGGCTATGCTGATTCAATCCTTTCAAATCATTGATCTTGTCAAACTTTTCACCGTTACGTGACAAATACAGCAATACACCGAACGAAGCCAGAGTCGTCAATACATAGCTGATCAGATAAAACAGCCCAGACTGATAGCCCCCACCCTGCAATTGGTTACCAACACTCATGGTCCAGCCGCCACTGAGCAAATCCAGCAATACAAAACCCATTTGAGCAATGGTCGAATAAGCCAGCATACGCCGGATATTGCTTTGCATGATGGCAGCCAAATTCCCAACCAGCAACGACAATATCGCCAGAATCATCAGCATTTGCTGCCACTGTACATGCATGATAGACAGCATATCCACCAGCAGACGCACCGCCATCGCATAAGCTGCCAACTTGGGCATACTGCTCACAAACAATGTAATGACTGTGGGAGAGCCCTGGTACACATCAGGCACCCACATATGAAAAGGCACGACCCCGAGCTTAAATGCAAGGCCCGATACAATAAAAACCAAACCGAAAATCAACACACGGTTATATTCAACCCCTGCATTCTGCCCTTCATACAAAGCACTGACAATTGCACTTAATTCCAAGTTGCCGCCAGAAGCACCATAGATCAGGGACATACCATACAACATGAAGCCACTGGCCAAAGCTCCTAACACAAAGTATTTCATTGCGGCTTCAGTCGCATTTTTATCGTCCCGCCGTAATGCCACCAGAGCGTAAAGAGACAGAGACATCACTTCCAGGCCCAGATACAACATCAGCAGGTTGTTGCCCGAAATCATGACCATCGCACCCAGTAAGGAGAGCAAAGCTAAGCTGAACAACTCGCCTTTGAGCATTTGGCGCGAGATAGCATAAGACCTTCCGTACGACAAGATCAACATCACTGCAATTGTCGCACAGAATTTCAGCAGACTGGCAAGCTGATCAACCACTACCATGCCATTCCAGGCCACCACTTTATAGCCATTGATAAACTGAATCAGTTCCAGAATCGCAATAGCAAGCAAAGTTATCTGCGACAGCACATAGGGTGCCGTCTGCTTCTCTGTCCGGTCTTTACCCAAACCAATCAATGTAATGACGCAGGCCATTACTGCCAGAATTACTTCGGGGAAAATCGCGCTCCAAATCATATTTTCACCATTCATTTGTCTCGCTCCCCATTACTGTACTGACGGAATTTTTGAAGGAACATTGACGTGATTATCAAGCAATGCCTTAATCGATGGCTCCATCACATCGGTGACCGGTTTTGGAAACACCCCCAAAGCAATCACCATGGCAGCCATCACCGCCAGTATGCCAAATTCGCGGCAGCCAATATCTTTCAGCGCTTTCACCTTGTCATTGCCTACAGGCCCAAAATACACCCGCTTGTACATCCACAGAGTATAAGCAGCAGCCAGAATCAATGAAGTGGCCGCCAGCAGACCAATCCAGAAGTTGAGCTTCACTGCAGCCAGAATCACCATCCACTCACCAATAAAGCCAGAAGTGCCCGGCAAACCGCTGTTTGCCATACAGAACAGCAACGCCAATGCAGCGAACTTAGGCATGGTATTGATCACACCGCCATAATCGGCTATCTCACGCGAATGCACCCGGTCATACAGCACACCAATACACAGGAACATCGCGCCTGCAACAAACCCGTGAGAAATCATCTGCACGATCGCGCCCGAAAGCCCTAAAGGTGTAAACAAAAAGATGCCCAGTGTCACAAACCCCATGTGCGTGATGGAAGAATACGCCACCAGCTTCTTCATATCCTTTTGCACCAAGGCAACTAGCCCGACATAAATCACTGCAATCAAAGACAGTGCAATGATGACCCAAGCGTACTCTTTGCTGGCATCAGGCAAGATTGGCAGCACAAAACGCAGAAAACCATAAGCACCCAGTTTCAGCATGATCGCTGCCAGCACTACGGAACCACCGGTAGGCGCCTCCACGTGGGCATCAGGCAGCCAGGTATGTACCGGCCACATTGGAATCTTGACAGCAAACGCAGCAAAAAAAGCAATAAACAATAGCGTTTGCGCAGTCATGGTCAACGGGGTCTGATACCATTTGGTCAATGCAAAGCTTTCTCCGGAGACGTTATACATATAAATCAACGCCACCAGCATCAGCAGTGATCCTGCCAGGGTATACAGGAAAAACTTGAATGCGGCATAAACACGCCGTGGCCCACCCCACACCCCGATAATGATATACATTGGGATCAGGGTTGCCTCAAAAAACACGTAAAACAACACGGCATCCTGCGCACAGAAGACCCCAATCATCAGGCCCGAGAGAATCAGGAATGCGCCCATGTACTGATGCACGCGCTGGGTAATCACTTCCCAGCCGGCGATCACAACAATCACGGTGATAAATGCTGTCAGCAGCACAAACCAGACAGAAATGCCGTCAATCCCCAGATGGTAGTTGATATTCAGCGCAGTAATCCAGGGTGCCAACTCCTGAAACTGCATTTCTGCCGTGCCTAATTGAAAACCTGTGATCAAGGGAATGGTCACCAGAAAACTGATAACCGCCCCTATCAGCGCCAGCATGCGTGCGAACTGCGGCTGCTGGTCGCGACCAGCAATCAACAGAACCACACCAAATAAGATAGGAAGCCAGATGGCCAAGCTTAACAGCATGTGAATTTTCCTTCTTCTACTAATTGAGCCACAGGAACCAGGTCATCAGCACAAACACGCCGAACACCATCGCCAAAGCATAGTGGTAGATATAACCTGTTTGGAACCTGCGTACCAATGCTGCAATGCGGCCCACAATTTTCCAGGATCCATTGACCAGTCCTCCGTCAATGACACCCTGATCTCCGGCCTTCCACAGCAAATTCCCCAATTTAACGCCAAGTCCGGCAAAGACATTAATCCAAAGCCAGTCCATGTAATACTTGGCATCCAGAATTTTGTACAGCCATGCAAAATTCTTTTTAATCCATGCCGGAATTCCGGGCTTGACCATGTACAGGAACCAGGCAACCACCACCCCGGCCAAAGCCAGCCAGAACGGCGCGGCCATCAAACCATGTGTGGTCATCGCCCATACACCATGAAAGCCCGCTTTCATTTCTTCCATGACGGCATGATTGCTCAGTGGCTCAACAATACCGTCAAAGAAATTACCGTATAACAAAGGCCCAATGATATAGCCTGCAATAACAGATGGAATAGCCAGCGCAATCAGTGGCAATGTCATTGACAGCGGGGTTTCATGCGGCTTCCCGCTATGCCCATGGTGATCATCTGCATGCGGGTCATGCGGCGCCTGGTCATAACGTTCCTTACCGTGGAATACCAGAAAATACACACGGAAAGAATACAACGCCGTGACAAAAACACCAGCCAAAACAGCAAATGAAGCAAAACCGGAGCCATAAAGATGGCTTTCCTGAACGGCTTCAATAATACTGTCCTTCGAGTAGAAACCTGAAAACAACGGGGTGCCGATCAATGCCAGGGAACCGATCAGAAATGTGATCCAAGTGATCGGCATGTATTTGCGCACGCCGCCCATATAGCGGATGTCCTGGTTATGGTGCATGCCAATGATGACAGAACCGGCGCCCAGGAACAGCAATGCTTTAAAGAACGCATGCGTCATCAGGTGGAAAATTGCAATCGGATAGGCCGACACACCCAGTGCCACCACCATATACCCTAACTGCGAAAGCGTTGAATACGCCACCACACGTTTGATGTCGTTCTGGATAATCCCCAGAAAGCCCATGAACAAAGCCGTAATGGCACCAATGATCAGCACAAAACTCAGCGCCGTATCAGACAACTCAAACAACGGCGACATGCGGGTCACCATAAAGATACCGGCCGTCACCATGGTTGCCGCGTGGATCAGTGCCGAAATCGGTGTCGGGCCTTCCATCGAATCAGGCAGCCACACATGCAACGGAAACTGTGCCGATTTACCCATGGCGCCAATAAACAGGCAAATACAAGCCACTGTGAGCAATTGCCAGTCTGTGCCGGGGAAAGCCATGGTAGCCAGCGAATCCTTCTGGGCAAAAATGTCGTTGTAATTCAGCGAACCCGTTGCTGCAGCCAGCAAACCTATCCCTAAGATAAAACCGAAGTCACCGACGCGGTTCAGCAAAAAGGCCTTCAGGTTGGCAAAAATCGCTGTCGGGCGTGTATACCAAAAACCAATCAACAGGTAAGAAACCAGACCAACCGCTTCCCAGCCAAAGAACAGCTGGAGCATGTTATTGGCCATCACCAGCATCAGCATGGAGAATGTGAACAGGCTGATGTATGAAAAGAAACGCTGATATCCCGGATCATCGTGCATATAGCCGATGGTATAAACGTGCACCATCAGCGACACAAAAGTCACCACACACATCATCAAGGCCGTCAGGTTATCGACCATGAAGCCGATTTCCATCTTCATGCCGCCAATCATGGCCCACTCATAAATGGTGTCGTTGAACGTGGCGCCACCGAGCGTCTGGGAAAACACGATTGCTGAGCAGATGAACGAAATCAGTACCCCCAGAATCGTAACCCACTGAGCCCCTTTTCGACCGACCTGCTTACCGAATAACCCGGCGACAATACAGCCTGCCAAAGGCACCATCGGTACGGCCAGCAATAAACTTTGTGAAATAGTTGTCGTCATAGTGTTCACTTGCTGGATGGTTACCCTTTAAGGGAATCAAGTTCGTCAGCATTAATTGACGAACGGTTACGGAATAGCAGAACCAGAATCGCCAGACCGATAGCAGACTCTGCCGCAGCGACCGTCAGGATAAAAAACACAAAAATCTGTCCGTTCAGATCGCCAAGGAAATGCGAAAACGCGACAAAGTTCATGTTAACCGCCAACAGCATCAGCTCAATGGCCATCAGCAGCACAATCAGATTCTTGCGGTTCATGAAAATACCCACGACAGACAGCGCAAACAAAATTGCACCCAGCGTCAGAAAGTGTCCCAGTGTCAATGTCATGCTTTTTCTCCTCCCTGTGCTGCGGGCGTCTCGCCCGATGCAGCAGCATCAGGTGCATCTTCTGCCGCTGCTTCAGCGCCGCGGTTCACCGCTTCAAGCTTCACAACCTTCAGGCGATCCGCCTTGTTCGCCTTCAACTGCTCAGATACTTCTATCGCCTTGTTGTTAGCCCTGCGGGGCCGGAATGTCAAAGCAATGGCAGCAATCATCCCCACCAGCAGCAATATGGCAGCAATTTCAAACGGATACAGGTAATCGGTATAAAGCTTCTGCCCGATATCTGCTGCATTACCTCTGGCAGAAACCTCGCTCGTCACACTCGCCAGCGTTTCAGAGCCAAACCCGCCCATCAACACAATCCCTGCTTCAACAATAATTACCACAGCAATCATCAGCCCAACCGGGAAATACTTCCAGAAGTCGCGACGCAATGTATCAATGTTGATATCCAGCATCATCACAATAAACAGGAACAGCACCATCACCGCGCCCACATAGACCAGCACCAGCACAATAGCCAGAAACTCAGCCCTGAGCAGCATCCAGATTCCTGCAGCATTAAAAAATGCCAGAATTAAATAAAGCACTGCATAAACCGGATTACGCGCTGTAACAACCCGAAACCCCGAAAACACCAGAAGTGCTGCGAAAAAATAAAAGAAAGCGGTTATGACCATGCTTGTTTGCCTTGCATCATGTTACTAGCGGTAACGTGCATCAGCCTCCTTATTGGCGGCTATCTCTTTTTCGTACCGGTCACCAATAGCTAAGAGCATATCCTTGGTGAAATACAGATCCCCTTTTTTCTCTCCGTGGTAGTCGAAAATATGCGTTTCCACAATGGAGTCCACCGGGCAGCTTTCTTCGCAAAAACCACAGAAAATACATTTGGCCAAATCAATGTCGTAACGCGTTGTGCGGCGGGAGCCATCTTCGCGCTCGGCACTTTCAATCGAAATGGCCAGTGCCGGACAAACGGCCTCACACAGTTTGCATGCAATGCAACGCTCTTCACCGTTTTCATAACGCCTGAGTGCATGCAAGCCACGAAAACGCGGAGACAGTGGTGTTTGTTCTTCCGGGTAATACACGGTAATGGTCGGAGACCAGAAGTGGCGCCCCGTTACCATGAGCCCCTGGAGAAGCTCCTTGAGCAAAAAGGTGTTAAAGAAATTTTTGATCGCAGACATTGCTGTCGTCCTTTGTCAACTGCGGGATCAACCCGTATAAGTCCAGATGTTCCATGGTGACATGATCCATATCCCTACCAGTACCAGCCAAACCAGCGTGACAGGAATAAACACCTTCCAGCCCAAACGCATGATCTGGTCATAGCGATAGCGCGGGAAAGTGGCACGTACCCACAGGAACATGGTTACAACGCAGAATGTTTTTATGCCCAGCCAGATCCAGCCCGGAATAAAGCTCAGGAAAGCAAACGGTGCATCCCATCCACCCAGGAAGAACGTGACGGTCAGGATGGAAACCAGGATCATGTTGGCATATTCGGCCAGGAAGAAAATAGCAAACCCCATGCCTGAATATTCAATCATGTGCCCGGCCACAATTTCCGATTCACCTTCGACAACGTCAAACGGGTGACGGTTACATTCGGCCAGGCCCGAGGTGAAATAAATCACAAAAATAGGCAGCAAGGGCAGCCAGTTCCATGACAGAAAATTCAGCCCCCAGCTGGCAAACATGCCCTGCTGCTGCCCCACCACAATCGTGGACATATTCAGGCTGCCGGAAACCATCAGAATGATCACGGCACAAAAACCCATGGCCAGTTCATACGAAATCATCTGTGCAGAAGCACGCATGGCACCGAGGAACGCATACTTGGAGTTAGATGCCCAGCCGGCAATGATAATGCCGTAAATTTCCAGTGAGGTAATCGACAGCAGCAACAACAAACCGGCGTTGACATTGGCCACTGCCATATCCGGCCCGAACGGAATCACCACCCAAGCAGCCAGTGATGCCCCCATGGTAATGGCCGGCGCCATATAAAACAGCACCTTATTGGCTTTGGCCGGCGTAATCACTTCCTTAAAAATCAGCTTGGTCGCATCAGCAATCGGTGTCAGCAAACCCCAGGGGCCCACACGGTTCGGACCGGGACGAATCTGTGTATGCCCAATCCCGACACGCTCCCACATGGTCAGATAGGCTACCAGGGTCAATAACGGAGCCAGCACAACGGCAATTTTGATCACTGTCCAAATCAGTGTCCAAAAGGAGTATCCAAAAACCCCTAATCCCCAGTTGTAAATGAAATCGATCATTTTTTATCCAGTCTTTCTCATCATGGCCCTGGCTCAGACCTTCACAATTGTCAGTGGACCAAACGCATTTCCCAGCGTTGCAGTCAATGGATGACCAACGGGAACACGTAACGTACCGTTTGCCTGTGCTGGTGCATGCACAGCTTGCAAAACAGCATGGGCTTCACCCTGCTGAACACGAACCTGATCGCCATCCTGCAACCCCATATCCTTCCAGATATGCGTAGGTACGCCCACAACCGGAGGCTTGGCGTCTCTGGTAGCCTGCAGTGCAGGTGCCCTGCGAACAAGTGCGTCTGCCGCATAAATCGGCACTTCTGCAACACGCTCATACTCGCCTGCACCCAGGTTCAAAGAGAATTCGGCGGGCACTGCTGCTTCGCTCTGGTTGGACAAGCCAGACTTCAAAAGCCCGGTTTCATCTGTTGCCAGATTCATCAATGCGGCTTCACGAACCTCCTGCGCGCTGTTGTATGCAAGGCCTGATAACCCCAGCATATCAGCCAGAACACGCAGCACCTTCCATGCCGGACGCGTCTCACCCAAAGGTGTTGTCACACCGTGGAACGACTGCACACGCCCTTCTGCATTGATGAACGTACCTGCTGTTTCCGTAAACGGCGCGATTGGCAGCAAAGCATCTGCATAGTCCATTGCTTTTTCGCTCTTGAACGCAGACATGCATATCACTGTGTCAGCGCCTTTGAGCGAAGTATAGGCACGTGCAGGGTTGGCCATATCCAGTTCAGGCTCGGTTGCCAGCAGAATATAAGCACGCAAAGATTTTTCCAGCATCTGCGCTGCATTTAAACCGCTGTTTTGAGGCATTGCCTTCACCAGTTGTGCGCCAACTGTGTTGGCGTCTTCCGTCAAATACCCAACGGTTGCGCCGGTTTGCTCGGCAATCCAGTTAGCGGCTGTCAGCAACTGAGAAGCGCGGGGGTGCTGTGCAGCCATATTTCCCAGCAGAATGGCTTTACTCTGGCCGGAAATCAGTGACTTGGCAATGGCTGTTGAAACCTCGTCAGCAGTACCGGCAAATGGCGACTGTGTTCCTTTTTCCTGTGCAACAGCCTGTGCCACATTGCACAGTGCTTTCAGCCACTGGGATGGTGCCACCACCACTTCACCAGCAATTGGCAAACGCCAATCGTCGGCCACCGCGTGGATACGGAACACCTCTGCGCCCTGCTTGTTGCAGGCCTGGCGGATACGCTGTGCAAACAGCGGATGATCCTTATTCAAGAAAGAGCCTACCACCAATGCACTGTTCAACGTGGACAGCGATGCAATGCTGGTTCCCAGCCAATGTGCGCCATGGCCTTGTACAAATTCTGAATGACGCAACCGGAAATCCACATTATCGGAACCGTACTCACGCATCAGGCTGGAGAGCAGATACAACTCCTCCACCGTAGAATGGCCTGTCGCCAAAGCCCCCACGCTGTCAGCACCATGCGTTTGGGCAACATCTTTCAGAGCACGAGCCACATAATCCAGCGCGGTCGGCCAGTCCACTTCATGCCAGCGCCCATCCTGCTTGAGCATCGGTTTGGTCAAGCGCTGGTCACTGTTCAGTGCTTCGTAGGAAAAACGATCACGGTCAGCTATCCAGCATTCGTTCACATCTTCATTTTCCAGCGGTACCACACGCATGACCTGCGCCCCCTTCACCTGCACCACCAGATTGGCACCGGTGGAATCATGCGGGCTGACGCTTTTGCGCCTGGAAAGCTCCCAGGTACGAGCTGAATAGCGGAAAGGCTTGCTGGTTAACGCACCGACCGGGCAAATGTCAATCATGTTGCCGGAAATCTCGGAGTCCACGGTTGAACCCAAAAATGTCGTGATTTCTGCGTGCTCGCCCCGGTTCACCATGCCCAGTTCCATAATACCGGCAATTTCCTGCCCGAAGCGCACACAGCGGGTACATTGAATACAGCGGCTCATTTCCTCCATGGAAATCAGCGGACCTACATTTTTATGGAACACCACCCGTTTTTCTTCGGTATAGCGCGAGCCGTCACTGCCATAACCCACAGCCAGATCCTGCAGCAAACACTCACCACCCTGGTCACAGATCGGGCAATCCAGCGGATGGTTAATCAGTAAAAATTCCATCACCGATTGCTGTGCTGCAACGGCTTTTTCACTCTTGGTATGAACAACCATACCCTGCGTCACAGGCGTGGCACATGCAGGTACCGGCTTAGGTGCCTTTTCAACGTCCACCAGACACATGCGGCAGTTGGCCGCAATGGAGAGTTTTTTGTGATAGCAAAAATGAGGAATGAACGTACCGGCCTTCTCAGCAGCCTGCATCACCATGCTGCCTTCTGTGACCTCAACCTTACGACCATCAAGTTCTATTTCAACCATGGAGTGCATCCTGCTGACGAGACGAGTGCGCACCAACCTTACAGGTCTTGTGCTCAATGTGATAGGCGAATTCATCGCGGAAATGCTTCAGGAATGCCTGTACCGGCATGGCAGCGGCTTCCCCAAGCGCACAGATGGTTCGGCCTTTGATATTAAACGCCACCGAATCCAGTAAATCCAAATCTTCAGGCTTGCCCTGCCCATGCTCAATGCGGTGAATAATGCGCCACAACCAGCCGGTACCTTCACGGCAAGGTGTGCACTGGCCACACGATTCGTGCATGTAAAAATAAGACAAGCGCAGCAAACTGTTAACCATGCAACGTGTTTCGTCCATCACAATCACCGCACCAGACCCCATCATCGAACCGGCCTTGGCCAGATCGTCATAGTCCATCGTGGTATTCATGATGATTTCTGCCGGCAACACCGGAGCCGATGAACCGCCTGGAATTACCGCCTTGAGCTTATGCCCATGGCGTACGCCACCCGCCAGCCCCAGCAATTGAGAAAACGGAATGCCCATGGGCACTTCATAATTCCCCGGAAACTCCACATCCCCTGAGATGGAGAAAATCTTGGTGCCGCCATTGTTTGGCTTGCCGCAAGCCAGATATGCCTCACCGCCATTGAGAATAATCCACGGCACCGCGGCTAGTGTTTCCACATTGTTAATGGTAGTCGGCTTGCCATAAATACCAAAACTGGCAGGAAATGGCGGTTTAAAACGGGGTTGCCCTTTTTTACCTTCAATGGACTCCAGCAACGCCGTTTCTTCACCACAGATGTATGCCCCAAAACCATGGTGTGCATGCAACTGAAAGCTGAATCCCGAGCCTAAAATGTTATCTCCCAAATACCCCGCTGCTCTGGCTTCCTCTATCGCCTGCTCAAATCGTTCGTAAACTTCGAAAATCTCGCCGTGAATATAATTAAACCCGACACTGGCGCCCATGGTGTAGCCGCCAATCAGCATGCCCTCAATCACCATATGCGGGTTGAACATCAGAATATCGCGGTCTTTACACGTGCCCGGCTCGCCTTCGTCAGCGTTACACACCAGGTATTTCTGGCCCGGAAACGCGCGCGGCATGAAACTCCATTTCAAACCGGTTGGAAAACCAGCACCGCCACGACCACGCAGGGCTGATGTTTTGAGCGTGGCAATGATCTCATCCTGAGACATGCCGCTGCCGCCATCTTTACCCAGCACTTTGCGCAGTGCCTGATAGCCGCCGCGCGCTTCATAGTCTTTCAACCCCCAGTTCGTGCCATCGATACCGGCATAAATCTGCGGGTTAATGTGGCGGCCATGAAAACAGGTTTCTTTGCCTGTTGCTGCAAACTGGGCCAGAACGTCTTGTACCTTCATTGCGCGTCCTCCGCTGACTTCAGGCCGTCAATGAGCTGATCCAGTTTGTCATTGTCCATAAAGCTGCACATGTTACGGTCATTCACCAGCATCACCGGCGTGTCGGCACATGCGCCCAGACATTCACATTCCTGCACAGTGAACAGGCCGTCCGCCGTCGTTTCGCCGACATTCACGTTCAGTTTTTTGCACAGATGCTCTACCGCTTCTTTACCGCCACGCAACTGGCAAGACAGGTTGGTGCATACATTCAGTTTGTATTTGCCAACCGGTTTTTGGTTGTACATGTTGTAAAAGCTGGTCACCTCGCGCACGGCAATCGCTGGCATCTCTAAATACTCTGCGACCTGCGCCTCAGCCTCGGGTGATATCCACCCCTGCTCCTGTTGCACAATGGCCAGACAAGCCATCACCGCAGACTGTTTTTGATCTGCCGGGTACTTTTCCAGTTCGCGTGCAAATCGCTGTTTGGTTGCTTCAGATATCATCGGTCAACATCTCCAAACACAATATCCATCGTGCCAATAATCGCCACCACGTCAGCAAGCATGTGCCCTTTGGCCATGACATCCATTGCTGAAAGGTGTACAAAACCTGGTGAACGCAGCCTGAACCGGTATGGTTTGTTGGCCCCGTCACTGATCAGATAAACACCCAGTTCACCCTTCGGATGTTCAATCCCCGCATACGCCTCCCCTTCAGGAGCACTCATCCCTTCAGAAAACAGTTTGAAGTGATGAATCAGCGACTCCATGGAGGTTTTCATTTCCACGCGCGAAGGTGGCGCCACTTTATGATCATCCGTAATCACCGGCCCCGGATTCACACGCAGCCAGTCCACACACTGTTTGATGATGCGTACGGACTGACGCATTTCCTCGACACGCACCAGATAGCGGTCATAACAATCGCCGTTGGTACCGATAGGAACATCAAAATCCATGCGGTCATACACTTCGTAGGGTTGATGTTTACGCAGGTCCCACAATATGCCGGAGCCCCGCAGCATCGGCCCTGTGAACCCAAGCTGCTTGGCCTCTTCAGGGCTGACCACACCAATACCCACCGTGCGTTGCTTCCAGATGCGGTTTTCTGTCAGCAGGGTTTCGTAATCATCCAGATTTTTGTGATAACGCCCGGCAAACTCATCAATGAAGTCCAGCAAACTGCCTTCACGTGGCTTGTTGCGGCGTTTGGTCGATTTGGCATTGTGAATTTTCGACTCTTTATACAAAGCCATGGAATCCGGCAAATCGCGGTATACACCACCTGGCCGGAAATAAGCCGCATGCATACGGGCACCGGAAACCGCTTCGTACATATCAAAAATATCTTCACGGTCACGCATGCCATAAATCATCATGTTCATGGCACCACAGTCAAGCCCGTGCGAACCTAAGAACATCAAATGATTCGCCAGACGCGTAATCTCAGAAAACATGACACGGATATACTGCGCACGAATAGGCACTTTGATGCCCAGCAGCTTTTCCACCGCCAGACAGTAGGCGTGCTCATTGCACATCATGGACACATAGTCCAAACGGTCCATGTAAGGCAGATTCTGAAGATAAGTACGGGTTTCTGCAAGTTTTTCCGTACCCCGGTGTAACAAACCAATGTGCGGGTCAGCCCGCTCTACCACCTCACCATCAAGCTCAAGCACCAAACGCAGCACACCGTGTGCTGCCGGATGCTGTGGGCCAAAGTTAAGTGTGTAATTCTTGATTTCTGCCATGGCTTACCTTGTGTATCTGCTACTAGCGGTTTGTACCTACTTTGGTTATCTGAAGTTAATGCCTGACGCCACCGTAACCATCTTCACGAATCACTCTGGGAATGATCTCTCGCGGCTCAATCGTGACAGGCTGGTACACCACCCTTTGCTGCTTTTCGTCGTAGATCATTTCGACATGACCAGAGATCGGAAAATCTTTGCGCTGCGGGTGTCCGATAAAACCATAATCTGTGAGAATTCTGCGCAAATCCGGATGACCTTCAAAGACAACACCGTACATGTCAAACACTTCGCGTTCAAACCAATTGGTGTTCGGCCAAACGTTAACCAGCGAAGGCAAAACCGGCATTTCATCATCGGCACAGGCCACTTTCACGCGGATACGCTGGTTCTGTGCAATGGAGAGCAACTGCAATACAACGTAGTAACGCGGCCCATCGTATTCGCCTTCACGGTAGGTTGAATAGTCAACGCCGCACAGGTCAATCAGTATTTCAAATTTACAGGCACTGTCGTCACGCAGTTTTTGACAGGCAGCCAGATAATTTTCCGGGCTGACTTCAAGCACCAGATCACCTCTGATAATCTGTGCCTTTTTGAGCAGAGATCCTAAAACTGTTTCGACGGTGGATTGAAAAGTTTCAACATAGCTCATCGCTCAATACCTCGCTATGGAATTAGTTCGGCGAATTTTTTTATGCAACTGCAAAATGCCGTATGCCAGCGCTTCAGCCGTTGGCGGGCAACCAGGCACGTACACATCCACCGGCACAATGCGGTCGCAGCCTCTAACCACTGAATAGCTGTAGTGGTAATAACCACCGCCATTGGCGCAAGAGCCCATGGAGATAACCCAGCGCGGTTCAGCCATCTGGTCATACACCTTGCGCAAAGCCATAGCCATCTTGTTGCACAAAGTGCCTGAGACAATCATCAGGTCTGACTGTCTGGGGCTTGGCCGGAACAGCATGCCAAAGCGGTCGGCATCATAACGTGCGCCGCCAAAATGCATCATTTCCATGGCACAGCATGCCAGACCAAAAGTCATCGGCCACAACGAACCGGTTTTAGACCAGTTCATCAAGGCATCCACCTTGGTTACTATAAAACCATCTTTTTTGATGTTATCGCCATCAGCCATGTGCGATTACTCCCAATTGAGCGCGCCTTTTTTCCATTCGTAGGCAAAACCCACGACCAGAATCGCCAGAAAAATCATCACTGCAATGAAACCCGTCATTCCCACATCGCGCATCACAATGGCCCATGGGAACAAAAACGCAATTTCAAGATCGAACAAAATGAAAAGGATGGCGACGAGGTAGTAACGCACGTCGAATTTGATACGAGCGTCTTCAAAAGCTTCGAAACCGCATTCGTATGCGGACCGCTTTTCTGCGTCTGGATGTTTCGGACCAACCAGATAACCCAGAAGTGGCAAACCTCCGCCAATTCCCAGTCCGATTGCAATGAAAATAATGACGGCAAGATACGGTTCTAAATTCATCGAGGTTTCTCCGTTAAGCCTTTTTATTTTATGCTGCGATGCAAAGTGTACCTTATTGGTGTAACACTTTCCACCATCAGCCTTCGTCTCCAGTACAGGATATAACTCCACCTGTACACTCTTTATTTGGTGCCGACGGCGAGACTTGAACTCGCACGACTTTCGCCACTACCCCCTCAAGATAGCGTGTCTACCAATTCCACCACGTCGGCTTTATTTTTTACCCGACACAGCATGCAACTGCTGCATCTGAAATTCATATCAAATGAAAGGAATAATTGTAACTGAAATTAAAGTCAGTTTGCAGGTATCTGATTCACTCCCTGGGTTGGGGTTGACTCTGGGTTCGGTTGTGTCGTAGTTGCCGCAGGAGCCTCATCTGCCGGGGTGCTTGTCACCGCTGCCGGCACTGCTGCAGGAGGCATCTGAGGATTGTCAAAAACGCTGCCGGAACCGCCTGTCGTTTTAAATCCAATATACGTCAAAGCCAATGTGGCGACGAAAAAAATCGTCACTGCTGTTGAGGTCATTCTGGAAAGAAAATTAGCACTTCCGCTGGAGCCGAATAGACTCCCGGCGCTGCCGCTGCCAAACGCAGCCCCCATATCGGCACCTTTACCATGCTGCAATAAAACCAGACAAATGATCGCAATTGCAGCAATGATTTGAATGACCAGAAGGACAATGGAAAATCCACTCATACCCATAATATACGCCTAACTCCGTCAACAATTCACAATAAACATGTCCGCAGCAAAACTTAAACTTCAATTGCTGCTTGAATAATCGCTAAAAAATCTTCTGATTTTAACGAAGCCCCGCCAATAAGGCCACCGTCAATATCAGATTCACCGAATAACTCGCGTGCATTATCTGCTTTTACACTGCCACCGTACAGAATTGGCACATCGCCCGCCCCTGATCCGATCAACTGTGCACGCAATTGTGCGTGAACCGCCTGCGCCTGCGCTGGCGTCGCGTTTTTACCTGTGCCAATCGCCCATACCGGCTCATATGCCAGAACAATGGACGTTGTATCACCGGCCAGCAGATCAATCACCGCTCCAAGTTGCCTTGATACAACAGCATGTGTCAGCCCGGATTCCTGCTCGTCTGCAGTCTCTCCCACACAGACAATCGGCGTTATACCGGCATTCAGTGCCTGCCTGGCTTTCTGTGCCACAACCTCATCGCTTTCACCATGCAGGGCACGGCGCTCTGAGTGACCCACAATCACATATTGACAGCCAAAATCAACCAGCATGGAAGCCGATACATCGCCCGTAAAAGCGCCTGCATCATGCTCAGAAACATCCTGCGCGCCCCATGCCATGCACGAAGTGTCCAGCACCTGCTGGCACTGCGCCAGATAAGGGAATGGCGCACACACGGCAACCGTCACCTTTTCAGCAATGCAAGCCGTTGATAATGACTGCAGCAGCACTTCGTTTTGTGCCTTATCGCCATTCATCTTCCAGTTACCAACAACCAAATTTTTTCTCATACTTCATTCCTTCGTGCACAGGGCTGCGGGCAGATGTTAATCAGCAAGCAACTGCCAGTCCAACACCAGCTTCCCCACATGTGCCCGGCTTTCCATACGGGTATGAGCCTGTACCACATCTTGTGGGGCAAATACCTGATCAACCACCGGTTGAATATCTCCGCGTTCAATCATCGGCCAGACTTTTGCCTTCAGTTCAGCAGCAATCTGGCCTTTAAAGGCAATTGGCCTGGGGCGCAGCGTTGAGCCAGTAATCACCAGGCGTCGGCGCAAAACCTTGCCTGCATCAAACTCCGAGGCAATTCCGCCTTGTACGGCAATAATCACCAACCGGCCATCCTCAGCCAGGCAATTGACCTCGCGTGCAACATAGCCGCCTGCCACCATATCCAAAATGACATCGGCCCCTTTGCCGTTGGTCACCTGCATGACCACTTTTTCGAAGTCCTGCGTTTTGTAGTTGATTGCCGTATCAGCGCCCAATTTCAAGCAGGCATCACATTTTTCATCACTGCCTGCCGTCACGATGACATAGGCGCCAAACTGCTTGGCCAGCATGATGGAAGTCACACCAATGCCGCTGGTGCCACCCTGTACCAGCAAAACCTCGCCAGACTGCAGGCGGCCACGCTGAAACACATTCGACCATACGGTGAAAAATGTTTCCGGCAAAGCCGCTGCCTGCACCCAGGTTAAGTTAGCCGGCATGGGCAGACACTGTAAAACAGGTGCAACGCACAGTTCCGCATAGCCGCCGCCAGCAACCAGTGCACACACTTTGTCGCCAACAGAAAAGCCTGCGGCCTGCATTGCCTGTGCATCACCACTGACAATTTCACCCGCCACTTCCAGCCCCGGGAGCTCCGATGCCCCTGGAGGCACCGGATAATGCCCTTTGCGCTGCAGCACATCAGGGCGGTTAATGCCCGATGCCTTCACCCGAATCAGCACCTCCCCCTGAGCAGGAGTCGGATCAGGCTCCGTCACCAGATGCAAAACATCCGGGGGGCCATACTGCGTGATTTTAATGGCGCGCATCCGTACTCTCCTTTACCTTTTGCTCAGAAGTCCGTGCTTTCAGAACACATCAGTTCTGCTGGTCTGACTCAGAAGAACCTTCCTGGGCCTGAGGCTGTTGTGCAGGCTTTTCGATCAATGCCTTCATGGAAAGCTTGATACGGCCTTTGTCATCCACATCCAGTGCTTTCACCTTCACAATCTGACCTTCGCTCAGATAGTCGGTAACCTTGTTCACGTGCTCATGTGCAATCTGGCTGATGTGCAGCAGGCCATCCTTGCCGGGCATGATGTTAACCAGTGCGCCAAAATCCAGCAGCTTCGTGATCGGGCCTTCATAGACCTTGCCCACTTCCACTTCGGCAGTGATGGCTTCAATGCGCTTGATCGCATCCTGCGCTTTGGCAGCGTCGTTGCTGGCTACGGTCACTGTGCCGTCGTCAGCAATATTGATCTGGGCGCCGGTTTCTTCGGTCAGCGCACGGATCACTGCTCCTCCCTTACCAATCACATCACGGATCTTTTCCGGGTTGATCTTGAGCGTATACAAACGGGGCGCAAACTCTGAAACATCGTCGCGAGAGCCATCCAGTGCTGCGGTCATCTTGCCCAGAATGTGCATCCGCGCTTCTTTGGCCTGTGCCAGAGCCACCTGCATGATTTCTTTGGTGATACCCTGGATTTTGATATCCATCTGCAATGCCGTAATACCAGCAGAGGTTCCTGCCACCTTGAAGTCCATGTCGCCCAGGTGATCTTCATCGCCCAGAATATCGGTCAACACGGCAAAACGGTTGTCCTCTTTGATCAGCCCCATGGCAATACCTGCCACGTGCGCTTTCAACGGAACACCAGCGTCCATCAGGCTCAGACAGCCGCCGCAGACCGAAGCCATTGAAGAAGAACCGTTGGATTCAAAAATTTCAGAAACCGTACGGATGGTGTAAGGAAACTCGGAAACAGAAGGCAGCACCGCTACCAGCGCACGTTTAGCCAGGCGGCCATGGCCGATTTCGCGGCGCTTCGGGCTGCCGACACGGCCGGTTTCTCCCGTTGCAAATGGCGGCATGTTGTAGTGGAAAATGAAATTGTCACGGAACTCGCCATCCAGCGCATCAATCAACTGCGAATCCTGTTCAGTACCCAGTGTCGTTGCAACCATGGCCTGTGTTTCGCCGCGGGTGAAAAGCGCCGAACCGTGGGTGCGCGGCAGTACAGAAGTGCGGATTTCAATCGGGCGCACTGTACGGGTATCACGGCCATCAATACGGGGTTCACCAGCCAGAATCTGCGAGCGCACAATACGAGCTTCAATGTCAAACATCAGCTGTTCAACCTTGACTTCGTCGAACTCTACTTCCTGTGCGGTTAAAGCGTCTTTCACTGCGGCATAAGCTTCACGCAGGGCCTGTGTACGGGGCTGTTTGGAGCGAATTTGATAGGCTGCACGCAGCTTGTCCTCAGCCAGACGGGTCACCTTGCCAATGAACTCCTCGTCTTTGACAGGAGGCACCCATGTACCAGCCTGCAGCCAGTCAGGCTTGCCTGCTTCGCGTACCAGATCATTGATGGCTGCAATCGCCACTTTACCCTGCTCATGGCCATAAACCACAGCGCCCAGCATCACTTCTTCGGTCAACTGACTGGCTTCTGATTCCACCATCAGCACAGCAGAATCAGTACCGGCCACTACCAGATTCATCTGAGAATTTTTCAGCTCTGACGGACCGGGGTTCAGCACATACTCGCCATTCACATAACCGACCCGTGCAGCGCCAATCGGGCCATCAAACGGAATGCCGGAAATAGACAGTGCGGCGCTGGAAGCGATCAATGCAGCAATATCTGCTGACACCTCAGGATTCAATGACATCACATGAATCACCAGTTGCACTTCATTGTAAAAACCTTCCGGGAACAGCGGCCGGATCGGGCGGTCAATCAGGCGCGATGTCAGCGTTTCATGTTCGCTGGGTTTGGCTTCGCGCTTGAAAAAGCTACCGGGAATGCGGCCTGCCGCATACGTTTTTTCAATATAGTCGACGGTCAGCGGAAAAAAATCCTGCCCTTCTTTCGCCGTTTTGGCAGCCACCACAGTGGCCAGCACCACAGTGTCATCTATGTTCACCAAAACCGCCCCAGTCGCCTGGCGCGCAATTTCACCGGTTTCCATGGTAACCGTATGTGAACCCCACTGGAATGTTTTGGTCACTTTATTGAACATGGTCATTATTTTGATCTCCTTCATGGCTTGTACCAGACGTTAACGCCCGCCAAGCATTTAGACAAATTCCGAAGTCCATGTTTTGCTGCAAGATGCCATTCCGAAGCGGCTCGATTGCCGGCTGCAAACCGCCTCGGAATGACACATCACACAAGAAAACCCTCAAAACTTCAGAAAACAAAAAGCCTGTGTGAGCGATTGATTTCACACAGGCTTTGCATCATTGACTTAACTTACTTACGTAAGCCCAGTTTGGCAATCAGAGCAGTATAACGGTCAGCATCTTTGCGCTTCAGGTAATCCAGCAGCTTACGGCGGCGGCTCACCATTTTCAGCAACCCACGGCGACCATGGTGGTCCTTGGCATGGGTTTTGAAATGGGGCGTCAGCTCGTTAATGCGAGCCGTCAGCAATGCGACCTGCACTTCGGGAGAGCCAGTATCGGCTGCACCGCGTGCGTTATCCTTGATAATTTCAGCTTTGTTGATATTTGCAACAGACATTTGATTTCCTTCAATATTGATAAACCCGCGAACACCGGTGGAATCAACCAGTGCCGTGACATTACAGCGCTTTGAACCAAGCGCCGCACTCAAACAGCCCCATGCACCAAAATATGGCACATGAAACCAAGACTTGGAATTATACACCAAGAAATTGGCTTAGGCGAGCCGCCCCCTGTAATATGCTCATAGCCATCATTTAATACCAATTTTCTCCCCTTCTTGCAAAAGCTGTTTCGCTCGAAGAAGCTCGTCATTCAGCACGTCGTCATAACGTTCCTCAAAATCCTCAACATCCTGCCCCAGAGTCAACACTCGCCGCAGGTGCTGTACTGCCTCTTTTTCTCGGCTGCTTTGCATGAGAAGGTCTCCCAGGCAGACCAATGCTTGGGCCAGTAAGACGACATCGCCCTCAGCCTTTGCCTGGCAGATCACATCGTTCAGCGCAGCTTCTCCACCTTCAATATTTTGTTGATCCAATAAAAGCAGCGCTTTTTGAAAATGTTGACGTGCATCCATTAATTATGACTTTCTGACTCTGCTCACCCTGTGTCTTACCAAACCATTAACCTGCAGGCCGCTGCATCTGGCAATAAGAAGGCATTTCCACCTGATCCGGCGTCAGCCGCAACACAGTGCGAAAACCGTATGCGCTGCCCTCATTGGTAAACCTGATACCTGGTGTACCGGCTTTCTCCATGCGCATCACCGTCAACATCTGCTGGAACTGGTGGTCCTGCGCCCGCATCACCCCCGAATGAAACGCATTCTGGTAATGCATGCCCTCAAGTGCCTGTGCAATCCATTGCGCATCCACAACTTCTGCCTGCGCCACGGCACGGGCCAGCATCTCCAGCATCACATGGATACGCAGCCGGATGAAGTCCTCATTGGGTTTGGAAAAACGCTTGCGAAACGCCAGATAAAACGCGTCGGACGCTTCCCCGGCCTTGCCTCCCAGCTCTACCCCCACATTCGGGTGCCACTCAATTACCGCCATGGCACGCCCAACCCCGGCATCTCCCATGGCTGTGGGGGTACCCAGGTCGTTGGCATAAAAGGTATAAAAACTGGCGTCCAGCCCCACATCGCGCACCGCACGCACCAGCAGACTCAGGTCGTTGCCATAATTACCCGTCACAATCGCCTGCGCACCGCTGGCCTTGATCTGGGTCGCGTAAGGAATAAAGTCTTTGACCTGCCCGGTAGGATGCAATACCTGCCCGACCACTTCAATATCCGGCCGGACTTCAGGAATCATCTGGCGCGCCCGCTCCACCACATACCGGCCAAAGCTGTAATCCTGCCCGACCAGGTACACTTTGGAAACATTCTGGTCGCCCTTGAGCACTTCAAACAGCGCCTTCAGGCGCATGTCGGCATGGGTATCAAAACGAAAATGCCAGAAACTGCAACGCTCGTTGGTCAAAGCGGTTTCCACTGCCGAATAATTCAAAAACAGCAGCCGTTGCGCCGGGTTACGTGCATTGTGCTTGTTGATGGCATCCAGTAACGCGCCAGCAACGGCGGAACTGTTAC
This sequence comes from Saezia sanguinis, assembly GCF_963921665.1. Classification (NCBI taxonomy): domain Bacteria; kingdom Pseudomonadati; phylum Pseudomonadota; class Betaproteobacteria; order Burkholderiales; family Saeziaceae; genus Saezia; species Saezia sanguinis. The sequence goes on along the minus strand of NZ_CAWUGC010000018.1, from coordinate 72,033 downwards.
CCTGCGCAACGATACGGATCTTTTTATCCACCACCGCTTTCAGCATCGAAAGCGCCCCCTGCACAGAGCCCTGGGAATCAAAACGCTCCACCACCAGCCGGTGCGGAACGCCTTTGATCACAATGCCGCCTGCTGCATTGATTGCCCCACTGGCAAACAGGAAATTGCGGTAAATACCTTCCCCGGCATTGCCGAATGCCCCCGAAAACCCCTCAACCAGTGCCACTTTCACCTCAGGCCAACTCTGCTGCTCCTGCGCCCAGGCACTTGCGGCCCCTGCACTGCCCCATAACGCCAGAGGCAAACCAAGTAATTGGCGTCTTTTCCATAAATTCTGTGTCATATCAGCTCTTGAAAATAAATGGAGTGATCTTAAATATCCGTCAACGGGCCAGTAAATCGTGTCTGCAACAGCCAATTCACAAACATGTTCTGCTGGCCAAAATCAAATTCAAGGAGGTTTATTGTATGTTTCTCGTTCCTACATTGCGTCGCGCTTATTCACAAGACAGTGCAAACTCTGCGATTAATGGCTTTGAAAACGAACTGGCACGCTGGTTTGGCCGCGCTGTTGAGCCAGGGTTCAGCACGTTGACAGAAAAAGATGGTGTATGGGAAGTTTCTCTGGATATTCCCGGTGTCAGCCGCGAACAGCTGAGCATTGATATTGACGGCCGCAAGGTCAAAATTCAAACCCAAGAAGGTGCCCCGCGCCAGTACGCCAGCGCGTTTGTACTGCCGGCAGAAGTTGATCCGGCCGCATCAGAAGCCAAACTGGAAAACGGCGTTCTGACGCTGAAACTGGCTCGCAAGGTTGAAGAAAAGACAAGTACACAATTGACCATCAATTGATTCTCCTCTCCTGCTATGGCCGCATGCAACCGTGTCATTGCATCGTGGTAACCAGGACTACCCGCATGAATCAAATCATGCGGGTATTTTTTTGCCGCTTAACGCCATGCCAGAGTCCCGATTGACTACAATAAGCCAAGGAGGTTGAAATGAAAGTATGCATATATGGCGCAGGCGCTATCGGGGGCCTGTTTGCTGCCCGCCTTGCGGCTCAGGGACATGATGTCAGCGCCGTTGCGCGCGGGAAAACATTGGCCGCTTTGCAGGCCAATGGCATCGGGCTGCAAAATGCACAGGGAACCCGTTTTTATCCGCTCAATGTGCAGGAAAACCCGGCACAGCTTGCACCCCAGGATCTGGTGGTGATTGCCGTCAAGCAGCCTGCGTTGTCTGCTGTGGCACGCTCTGTGGCGCCTTTGCTTGCCCCTCACACCAAAGTGCTGCTGGCGATGAATGGTGTCCCGTGGTGGTTTTTTGACGGTATGCCAGGCCCCATGGCTGGCGCTACACTGCACAGCATTGACCCCGACGGCGAACTACGCACGTTGATTCCAACCAGCCATATTATCGGCTGTGTGGTCCATATCTCCTGCGTCAACCAGGCTCCCGGCATCACAGAACACCGTTTTGGCGACACGCTCATTCTGGGTGATCCAGCCAGTTCAGGGCAGCCTCCTGCGCAAGCAACACAGGCCATGGCACACATGCTCGGCCAAGCCGGGTTTGATATTCAACTGTCGTCATTCATTCAGCAGGACATCTGGTTCAAACTCTGGGGCAATATGACCATGAACCCAGTTTCTGCCATAACAGGGGCCACCACAGACCTGATTCTGGACGATGAGTTGGTGCGCTCGTTCTGCTCGGCAATCATGCAGGAAGCCGCAGCCATTGGTGAGGCCATCGGCTGCCCGGTTACACAAACAACAGAACAGCGCCATGCCATCACACGCAAACTGGGGGCCATGAAAACCTCCATGCTACAGGATGTGCAGGCTGGCCGCACACTGGAAATTGACGCGCTGCTGACGGTTGTGCATGAAATTGCCAGCCGCTGCAATGTTCCGGCGCCAAACACCGCTGCACTGCTGGGGCTCACGCGGCTGTTTGCACAGGTCAGGGAGTTACGCTGATATTCACCACGGTGATTTTTGTCTGGTACTCATTGCATTTCGAGCGCCCATCGCGGATGCACCTTGAACGAATAGTCAAATTCGGGCTTTGCCACACCGGCCTGTATGCGCAAACCTGCCGCCAGTGCAATCATGGCACCGTTGTCTGTACACAATGACAACTCCGGATAATGCACGCGGATATGACGGCGTGCGCATGCATCATTTAACTGGGAACGCAAGGCCTGGTTTGCGCCCACACCTCCGGCGACCACCAGGCGTTTGAGCCCGGTCTGCTTCAGTGCTTTCAGGCTCTTTTTAACCAGCACCTCCACAATAGCCGCCTGTGTGGCAGCCGCCAGGTCAGCCCGCTGCTCTGAGGACACCTCGCCCGCTGCTTCCAGCTTTTTCTGCTGTGTCAGCACGGCTGTTTTCAGCCCGGCAAACGAAAAATTCAGATCCTTGCTGTGCAGCAAAGGCCGCGGCAAATCAAATGCCAGCGGGTTTCCGCTCTGTGCCATTCTGGCCAGTTCAGGGCCTCCTGGATATGGCAGGCCCAGCAGTTTGGCCGACTTGTCAAACGCTTCTCCTGCTGCATCGTCAATGGTTTCTCCCAGCAGCACATATTGCCCGATGCCGTTAACCTGCATCAACTGGGTGTGCCCGCCAGACACCAGCAAAGCCACAAAAGGAAACACAGGCGGATCAGCACTTAAAAAGGGCGACAGCAAATGCCCCTCCAGGTGGTGCACGCGCAATACAGGCTTGTTCAGCGCAGCCGCCAGCGCACAGGCGTATCCGGAGCCTACCAGCAGCGCACCAGCCAGCCCGGGGCCTTGTGTGAAAGCCACCACATCAATCTGCTCGAGCGAGAGCCTGGCCTGCTCCAATACCATGTGCGTTAATGGCACAACACGGCGGATATGGTCGCGTGAAGCCAGTTCGGGCACAACACCGCCATATGCCTGGTGCATTTGAATCTGGCTGTGCAACGCTTGCCCCAGCAGCGCGGGCACAGGCAAAACACCGGTATCGACCACGGCAACACCGGTTTCATCACAAGAAGATTCAATTCCTAAAACATACATGGCAAAAAACGGCAAAAAATCTGCACCCGTTATTATCAACCATAAACTATTTTGACGAACCCCTGTGGTTACACCGAAACGACATGGCAGCAGCCTCTGAAAACACTTTTTTAACTAGCACAACAACGCTGTTCACAGCAATTCACAGCAAATCTGTCCAAAAATGCGTGCTGAATGTGCTGAGATAGTGGTATGCTCTCAACTGTATGCATGCAACATATTGATGATGTCACCGCCAGTGTGATCGTCAACAGGTATTTCAAGGTGGTTTAATTCATTATGGATTTTGAAAAACGGCTTCAAAACTATCTGCAAAAATACCCTGATGCGCCAGGCGATGTTTTGCTGATTTCGCAATTGCTATTGCGCTCAGCGCAGATGCTCGAACAGCATATCAATGACCTGCTGCAAGCGCAGGACATCAGTCTGCACGAATATCTGGTATTGGCGCTGGTCAGCAGTGAAAACGGCCCATTGCGCCCGACGGAGCTCAGCGAAACACTGGGCATTTCCCGCCCTCAGATTACACGCCTGCTGGACGCGCTTGAAAAACGCGGCTGGATCATCCGCAAACACAGTACGGTTGACCGCCGCTCCCTTTTTTTGCGACTGACAGACAAAGGCCAGGAGCGCTTTGAATCCGCAGCATCTGCCGTTCACAATGCCCATGCCGACAGCTGGCGCAACAACATGAAGCAGTTGCCACTTTTACTCAGTGAGTTCCGGTTACTTTACGATACACTGAAATATAAAAACGGCTAGCGTCAGGGGTCCTGCCGGGGCGGATTCAGCGCCTTCTTCGCCAAGCAGGCCTGCGCCAGAGCACACGCCGCAACCAGAAACAACGCTATCGTCAGGGTACTGGCATGGGCCACAAAACCGATCAAAGCCGGCCCTCCCATCAAACCGGCATACCCTACGGCTGATACCGCCGCAATTGCCTGTGCTGCACTGATGCTGGGCACTTTGATCGCTGCACTGAACAAAATCGGCACCACATTGGCCAACCCGACACCTGACAGCGCAAAACAGACCAGCGCCACGTAAGGATTGCCTGCCAGCAGCATCACCACCATGGCAACCACAACCAAAGAGGCACAAGCGCGCAGCAATGCCGCAGACTCATAACGTGCCCGCAGGCGGTCTCCGACAAATCGGGTTGCCGCCATCGCTGCGGAAAAAAATGCATAGGCCAGCGCAGCCTGATCAACCGGGCTGCCCAACTCCTGCTTCATGTAAAGCGTACTCCAGTCGTACATCGCACCTTCAGCCAGAAAACCCAGCGCGGCCAGCATGCCCAAAAGCAGCACCGCACGCGGAAACAGCAAATGCCGCCTGCCCAGTGGGGTCTGAATCGTTTGCTCCATCATGCCAAAATCGCGCGGCTTCATCCGGTAAGAAACAATGACAGAAAGCACAATCAATGCAGCCATGCATATCAGATGCCATTGTGCCGACATTTGCAACGCCAGCAAACCGGCCCCTAACCCTGCGCCCACCATACCACCCAGGCTGAACATGCCGTGACATGTGCTCATCAATGTTCGCTGGCTTCGCAGCTCCAGCTCCGCAGCCTCCGCATTGATAGCCACATCGGCCAATGTTCCCAGAAACCCAAAACAGATCAGCACACCGATCAGCCCGGGTAACGATGAAAAAACAAACAAAAACACCATCACCAGTGCGGCAGATGCCTGCGTGCACGAAAGCACAAGGCTGGCACCCCAGCGGGCAATCACCCGCCCGGCCATTGATAACGCAAACAAGGCGCCAATACCCGCCCCAAGCAGCAACAGGCCCAAATCGGCCTCGCTGATACCGTAATGCGTCTTCACATTGGGAATTTCGATACCCCAGGCGGCAAACAGGAACCCGCCCATAAAGAAGTGCAGCCAGACCACCCATCTGGCGCGTTTGAACTCTGCCAGATCCCATGTTGGCTTAGCCCCGGCACTGGTTAAATCATTGGTCATTTCTATTGTTTTTCAAATCGGCCATTCTCTAGCCATTCTCAGTTTCAAATCTGCCCCACATGAACAGCACCATTTTACGGCTCAGCCACAAACATTGAAGTTACTTCATGGTGGTTTCAAGTCAAAAACCTGCCATTCTCACCAGAGAACAGCCACACAGACTTTACCGATCTTGCCCGTAGCATTTTTGCACACAGGCCACATTGTATACACAAAATAAAAATGCTATAATGCCGGTTTGCTAGCAATTTGCAGATAAGCAGGAATATGTAAATTCAGTGCTTACTGCATTATTTTTTAAGAATTTCAGTCAGGAATCTATAGATCATATGACCACTATCCGAGTCAAAGAAAACGAACCGTTTGATGTCGCCATGCGACGCTTTAAGCGCACCATCGAAAAGCTGGGCCTGCTCACAGACCTTCGCGCTCGCGAATTCTATGAGAAACCCACCGCTGAGCGTAAGCGCAAAAAAGCTGCCGCAGTCAAGCGTCACTACAAGCGCGTTCGCAGCATGCAACTGCCAAAAAGGCTTTACTGATCTGGTGAAATACCAGCAAGCCTGATGGCCATGCTGCCAAGCCCGCTGCAGGGGACGCCCGAGCGGGCTTTTTCATTGCCGGATCGTTTTTTCTATTTTCAGCGCTCGCCTTATTTCTCACTTCAAAAACCGAAAACAGGCCTGCCACTTTTTATTTGAAGGATAACCATCATGAGCCTCAAAGAACAAATCACCAGTGAAATGAAAGACGCCATGCGTGCCCATGATTCCGAGCGCCTGTCTACCATTCGCATGCTGCTGGCGGCCATCAAACAAAAAGAAGTCGATGAACGCATCACGGTGGATGACGCCATGGTGGTTGTCATTGTGGACAAACTCATTAAACAGCGCAAAGACTCTGTCGCTGCCTATGAGCAGGCGGGACGTTCAGACATGGCCGAAAAAGAAAACAACGAAATCAAGGTATTGCAAACCTATCTGCCGCAAAGAATGTCTGAGCAGGAAGTTGCAGCAGCTGTTGCCAAAATTGTGGCTGACCTGAGTGCCAGCGGCCCTGGCGATATGGGCAAGGTCATGGGTGCCGTCAAACAGCAACTGGCCGGCAAAGCCGATATGGGCATGGTATCAGCCCAAGTGAAAAAAGCCCTGACAGGCGCTTAAAAAGAGAGAAAGAGCGCGCATCCGCTGCGCTCCGCTCTTCACTTCTGTGCATACAGGCCCGGTGAGCCTTATATAGCTTATGTCATGTATGTAAGGCATATACCGGGCTTTTCCATGGCTGCACCTTGTCACAGGGCCATCAGGCATCCTTTTTACGCATGTATTTGAATGTGCCGGTCGCATGTGCCAGTCGCGCGCCTTCAGTGTCACACACCCAGCCTTCGGTAAATGCCAGCGAATGGGTCGCCTGTATCACTCTGCCATGCGCGGTCAGCTTGCCAAGCAACGCCGGTTTCAGGAAACTGGTTTTCATCTCCACCGTCATCACACTGCGCCCTTTTTCGCCCGGTATCGCATGTGGGTCTGCCCGGTGAGCAGCCTGCCCCATGGCCACATCCATCATGGTCATGCTGACACCTCCATGGGCAACCCCGAATATATTCAGCAGTTCCGGGCGCAATTCCAGTTCAACACACGTTTCCCCGTCTTCAAGCTCTCTGAGCTCAAGACCGACCAGTTTAATAAACGGGCTGTTAAGGGTGTATTTGGTGCCGCTTGCCATTTGCTTCTATCTCCTTTTTGATTCTTGTCCTGCTTTTTCCGCAAAAATTTCCTGTTATTTGCCGTCCTGAACATCCAGTGTGTAATGCGCGCCTTTATCCTGCGCCAGATATTTCATCAGCACAGGCAGTGCTTCTTTGAGCTTGCTTTGCAAAATAAACGGCGGATTGATCACAAACATACCACTGGCCACCATGCCCCTGCCTTCTGATGAGGGATTGCGCACCTTGAGCGTGGTATGCAGCCAGCCGCGCCCATGTGTTTCAGCCAGTCGCCTGAGCTTGCCAGGCAACTGATGTGCCAGCGGCTGCGGCACAATCGGATACCAGATCAGGTAAACACCGGTGGCAAAACGCTTGAGCGCATCTGCCATACATTCATGCACCCGCTGATAATCACTTTTCACCTCATACGAAGGGTCCATCAGTATCAGCCCGCGGCGTGAAGGCGGCGGCAGCAGGCTTTTCAGTCCGGCAAAGCCATCTGCAATATTCACCTTGACCTGCCGGTTGTGCTCCAGTTGCCTGACATTACTTTGCAGCAGGCGCTGGTCTGTAGGATGCAGCTCAAACAACTGCAACTGGTCCTGCGCGCGCAAGTTATTCCAGATCAGCATCGGGGAACCCGGATAGGTCTGCAATGGCCCGGCAGGGTTAAAAGCGCGAATTTCCTGCACATAATCAGCGAGCGCCGCTGGCAATTGCGGTGCGTCCCAAAGCCGGGCAATGCCATCCTGCGCTTCCATGCTTTTCTGCGCAAATTCATCATCCAACTGATACAAACCCGTGCCTGCATGGGTGTCCACCACCAGCAAAGCGGTATCTTTGCTGAAAAGGTATTTCAGCGTCTGCAGCAACACCACGTGTTTAAGCACATCGGCATGGTTACCTGCATGAAATCCGTGTCTGTAGCTGAACATAAATAAGGTTTTCCGGCTATGCCATTCTTCAAATGAAAATCAGGGACTGGTCAGGGTTTAGTGTGATGCCCGGCGCGAAAAAGCATCTTTTCCTTCGGCGCATCTTTGTTGTACAGCTTCCACGTGAAGCCCAGTACATTGTCCCCATACGAAATGGCTTTACGCGGCAAAGCCAGCAGATCAAAAGCCGGTGTAGCAGCCCCTCGGTCACAGGTCATCCCGGTCAGGTAGCCGGCACGTTCAGCCGCCAGCATGGTCGTCAGGTTATACGAGCCATAGGGGTAACAGACATGTTCAACCTCCTGCCCCAGTTCCTGTTGCAGGCGCTCTTTGCTCACAGTCAGTTCATGAAACTGTTCCTGCTCAGAAAGTTGCGCCAGATGCACGTGCGAATTGGCGTGGCTGCCAATTGCCACGCCCCGCCTGGCGATTTCACGCAACTGCGCATAATCCATCAGCGGTGGCGTCGGGTGGTTTTCCGCCGCCAGCCACTGGGCCTCTCCCCCCACCATGCCCGCAATCACGTACACGATGGCCGGATAGCCGAATTCTTCCAGAATAGGCAGTGCATTGTCGTAGAAATTGGCACACCCGTCGTCAAACGTCAATACAGCTGCACGTTTAGGCATCGGTATCTGCCCGTTCAATGCCTGCATCATCTCGTGCATGGAAAGCACTTTGATGCCCAGCGCCCGCAGCACTTTCATCTGTGCGCGAAACCTGTCCACATCGCAATAACTGGCACGGTGTGTTTTCATCGGCGCAAACTTGCCGACCTGGTGGTACATGAAAACTGAAATACCACTCATGCTGCACCCCGTCCCTGGCGTGCGGCCATCGCCTGCCTGTACACAGCAACTGTTTTTCCACACATGGCTTCAATGGTGAATTCACGCTCATAGTAGGCGCGTGCCGCTTTGCCACAGGCCATGCGTTTGTGCGGATCACTCATCTGCTCAATGCCATCAGCCAAGGCGTGCACATCTTCACTGGGCACCAGAATACCGGTTTCGCCATCCAGAACCACTTCAGGAATGCCCCCCACACGAGAAGCCACAGCAGGCCGTGCCGAAGCAGCGGCCTCAATCAGGCTCAAACTCAACGCCTCGCGCCGCGAAGGTGCCAGCAACACATCAAACCCGTTCATCAGGTCGGCAATGTCATTGCGCAACCCTAAAAACTTCACTTTCCCCTCAACGCCGCATTCAGAAGCCAAGCGCCCCATATACTCTGCCCAGCCGGTATCATCAGCCCCCACAATCGACAGTTCCATCGGCAACTGGCACCGGTCCCTCAAAATAGCCATGGCCCGTATAGCCAGGTCATGGCCTTTGACATGCTCCACCCGTGAAACCATGCCCATCCGCAGCGGCCTCTCAGGGGTAATGGCTTCATCAGCAGGCCAGATCACTTCAGGCACATCGGTCACCCCCAGATGCACCATATGAACCTGCTGTTCTGACAAGCCCTGTCCCAGCAGAAAGTCTTTGACCGCCTGTGCCACAGCAATCACATGAACACGGCTTTTAAACCATTTGCTGGAGGTGGTTGAGTGCGCCGTCGCCACCGCCGGCAGTTTCAGCCACCAGGCCGCCCAGTCGGCATACCTGCCACCACGCTGCGAATGGCCGTGCATGACAGAAGCCCTGAACTGTTTGGCAAACCGCACAACGCGCCATAAAGAAACAGGATCATACATGCCATTGAGCGGTGCATGGCAGCACGGATAACCTGCCGCCTGCATCTGTTCTCCCAGCCAGCCGTCCATCGGTCCGGCATAGGCAACCGCATGGCCATGCTCAACCAATGCTTTGGACAGCGCTACGACGTGGCGCTCCATCCCGCCCAGTTGATGGCTATGCGCGGTCATGACAATGCGCAGTGGTGATTCCGACGGCTGCTGATTTGACATTTCTTTGTTCAGTGAACCTCTTGCCTGTACATTTTACCGTTTACCCTGCTGCAATTTGGCAAATGCAGCCGCCATAGCCGATTGCGGCGCGCCGGACTGCTGAGAGGATCTTCCTTTCGGTGCATTGGCCTGCCCGTTCGGGTGGTGCCCGCTACGTGCGGCAGTCCCCTGCGGTCTTTTTTGCGCCGGCTCGCTCAGTTTCATCGTCAGGCTGATGCGTTTACGCGCCATATCCACTTCCAGCACCTTGACCCTGACCACATCACCGGTTTTTACCACTTCACGCGCATCCTGCACAAACCGCTCAGAAAGCTGACTCACATGCACCAGGCCATCCTGGTGCACACCCAGATCAACAAAAGCGCCAAATGCGGCCACATTGCTGACTGTACCCTCCAGAACCATGCCTTCTTTCAGGTCGGCAATATCCTCCACGCCTTCGCTGTAGCGCGCCACCTTGAAGTCAGGACGCGGATCGCGGCCGGGTTTTTCCAGTTCACCCAGAATATCCTTGACCGTAATCACACCAAAATGCTCGTCTGCAAACAGCTCGGGTTTGAGCGTTTTTAACACGTCTGAACGCCCCATGACCTCGGTAATCGGCTGATTCAGGCTGGAAAGAATCTTCTCCACCACCGGATAGGTTTCCGGGTGTACGCCCGAAAAGTCCAGCGGATTATCGCCTCCCCTGATGCGCAGAAAACCGGCCGCCTGTTCAAATGTTTTGGCCCCCAGGCCGGATACCTTCATCAACTGCTTGCGGTTCTGGAAAGCGCCGTGCTCATCGCGCCATGCCACAATCTTGCCTGCTACCGTGCCAGAAAGCCCTGAAACACGTGCCAGCAATGGCGCTGACGCCGTATTCAAATCCACCCCAACCCGGTTCACACAGTCTTCCACCACAGCGTCCAGGCTGCGCGCCATTTCGGTCTGGTTCACATCGTGCTGGTACTGTCCCACGCCAATGCTTTTAGGTTCAATTTTGACCAGTTCCGCCAGCGGGTCCTGCAAGCGCCGTGCGATACTGACAGCACCGCGCAGGCTAACATCCAGTTCTGGCAACTCTTTGCTGGCATATTCGCTGGCCGAGTAAACCGAAGCACCAGCTTCGCTGACCACCACCTTGTCAATCTGTGCCTGCGGGGCTATTTGTTTCAGGCGTTTAATCAGGTCGGCAGCCAGCTTGTCCGTTTCACGGCTGGCAGTACCGTTGCCAATGGCAATCAGGTTCACACCATGCGCCGCGCACAAGCGTGCCAGCGTATGCAGCGAACCCTCCCAGTCACGCTTGGGCTCATGCGGGTAGACCGTTGCCGTTTCCAGCACCTTGCCGGTATCACTGACCACCGCCACCTTGACCCCGGTGCGAATCCCCGGGTCCAGTCCCATCACCACACGCCTGCCTGCAGGCGCGGCTAGCAGCAAATCACGCAGGTTTTCGGCAAATACCCTGATGGCCACCTTTTCAGCCTCTTCGCGCAGGCGGGCAAACAGATCGCGTTCCAAGCTTAATGACAGCTTAACCTTCCATGCCCAGGTAACACACTTGCGCAGCAGGTCATCGGCAGCCCGCTCCTGGTGGCTCCAGCCCAACACACGCGCAATGTGACCTTCAGCCATAGAAAGTTGCCCCGGCTGCGGCTCTTCTGGTTGCACCAGTTTGGCATCCAGAATATCCAGCGACCTGCCCCGGAAAACAGCCAGCGCCCGGTGTGAAGGTACTTTATGGATTGGCTCTTCATAATCAAAATAATCACGGAATTTCGCCGTTTCCGGATCATTTTCATTTTTGCCGCTCAGCAACTGGCTTTTCAGCAGGCCGTTATCCCACAGCCATTCACGCAGTTGCCCCACCAGCGCTGCATCTTCAGACCAGCGCTCGGCCAGAATATCGCGCACACCGTCCAGCACTGCCTGGGCATCAGCAAAACCGGCATCTGCATTGATGAAGCCAGCAGCTTCCTCCTGCGGATTCAAAGCCGGGTTCTGCCAGAGCTTGTCCGCCAAAGGCTCAATCCCAGCTTCACGGGCAATCATCGCTTTGGTACGGCGCTTGGGTTTATAGGGCAGATACAGGTCTTCCAGCTCCTGCTTGGTCGGCGCGGCTTCAATCGCTGCACGCAGCTCATCGGTCAGCTTACCCTGCTCTTCAATGCTCTTGAGCACGGCGGCACGCCGCTCCTCCAGTTCACGCAGGTAGCCTAAGCGGCTTTCCAGATCACGCAGTTGTGTATCGTCCAGCCCGTCTGTTGCCTCTTTACGGTAACGGGCGATAAAAGGTACTGTTGCGCCTCCATCAAGCAGCCCTACGGCTGCCACCACCTGAGCCTGGCGCACCTTCAGTTCAGCGGCAAGCTGTGTCAAAATTTTCTGATCAATCATGTAATCCGTTACAAATAGAATACCCTGTCACAACGGACAGAAAAGGGCTATTCTACCTGCCCAGACGCAAGAATGCACATCCTCTTGAACACCGGCCCAATGAAAAGGCACGCATTTTCACAATAGACTTTATTTGACTGCGCATGCATGCAACAAGGCCCAAATTCTTTTAAATTCTGTAGCTTAACACGGTACATTGAATATCAGCCAACATTATCACATGTAACAAATCAATGAGATGAGTCTTCAGCTTTTAAAACCTTCATTTTTTAAAAGCCAAAAATTTTTAAATCCAAATATCCGGCGGAATTGACGCTGGCTGTGATGATTAGGCTGCAACGCCAGTTGCTGGCGCAGTGTTTCATTTTCAAAATCCAGCAACCGCAGTTGCTGCTCCAGCCGCTTAATCTTTTTAGCGGACTCTTCACATATATCGGCTGAACGCAACACATATTGCATTTTTTGTGGCTGCCCGCTGGACGCTCGTTCAAACTGAAAATGCCCTAAACACCATTCAATTTTGCGTGAAATGGCCTCGATATCATCATAACGGATCCAATAGCGGGTCAACAGATAAGCAATGACCTGCTGTTGATAAAGGGTCTGACCGGGCTGGTCAAATGCAAATGCAGCTTCAAGCTCGTCCAAGAAATTCACCTGAATGCACGCCTGCTGCCATTCATTCTGCCCCATTGCATAAACCGGTTTTCCAGCAATCAGGGCCTCCAGCCCGACGCCAGAATTGAATACCAAAACAGATTGACACTTTTGAATCAGATGCTGCACATTCGCATCGATTATTTTGACGTAAGGATTATCAAAAAATATGGTTTGCAGTTGATTTATCTTTGTTTCCAGATTCTTCGTGCGGGGATGAATCTTGAGCACGAGGTGCGTTTTGCACTTTTGTGCATAAAAGGCGGCTTTTTTAATGCTTTCAAGCAAATCAAAACGGTAAAACTGGGTCACCGAATCATCAACCAGTTGTAACGGGAAAAAAACAAAGCGGGCTGGCAACTCTGCCTGATGAGCAGGCTGCTCATATTTTGAAATCTGGCAACCAAAAATCTGCTGCTGAAACCGGGCAATTGACGCCTGTGCAACATCCGGTGTGATGGCCCTGATAGCCTCTTCATACTTTTGGGGATGCTGCGCAATGTCTGCTGCCCCGGAATATCCACAGGGGTCAATCGCAAAAAGCGAAACCACCGGCGCCTCCTTCACACTCCAGACATTGGGGTTGCCTTTTTGAATGGCATGGTGTGCAAAAACAATTTCCCCCGGCTCAGGAAATCTGGGGCAACTGTATGAATCCGCATTAACCTTGAAAAACTCAATCGGCACCGCTGACTTGCATGTCAGAACACTGACAAAATTGAAAAAAAACGCATAAAACGGCGAATTGTCTTTTTGTTGTTGTGCTGAATAAAGGTATGCAGGGAATTCAAGCCTGATTTTTGAAATTTTGGAACTTTTCATCACAACTTATATGCCCAATTGAGTTGGTGGATTGGCTGTCTCATAATTCTTGAATGTGCTTATAACGAATGGCAAAACAACGCTCAGCACACTGGGCAGATTTTGAGCCTTCACATATATTCAATTTGTGTTTTTTGTGTAAAGTTTTGTAAAGCTGCGAGACACGCAAAGTTCACTTACAAGAGCATAAAGACAAGGTTTACAGTATCAGCAAAAAAACCTCCCCTGCCCGGAAATACACGTGGGTGCACCTAAGAAAAACACATTGCAGATTTCAAGCCCTGCAGGCAGACCTGAAACAGAATGAAGTATTTTTATTGTCAAACCTATATTTATGAATCACTTTAACTATTTTATATATCAAATTGAAATATATTAATAATTAATAAATAAATTTTCTTCTGAAGCACTCATCCATGCCTGTCTTAGCAGGTCAAAATCCGGATCCTGTGCCTTCAAGGACAACTCGGAAATAGCAGCCCTGGCATCATTTATCTGCCATCCGGGTGAATTCAAAATCCTCCAGGATCCAGCCAGGTCCTCTTTTTTCAGATGCGATGCAAAAACTTCTTTTAAAAACGCCGATCTGCCTGAGCTTCGATTTTTCTCAAAACTGGCAAAATCGCAATCAAATTCACTGTCTGGAGTGATGTATTTTTGACCGAAATGCCCATCGTACATCATAGGGTCAGCCTTGCACGCAATCAAAGGTGGGTTACATGTAAAGCTGGAGAGTTTTAGCAACCCCGCTGGATCATCTCCACTTTCATTGGTCAATTCATCTAATTCAGTAAGGTGATCAACTGTTATAAATTCCGCAAAATCCTCAATCTCTTTAGTCACACCGTCCTGTTCCGTTATGGCATTGACAAGGATATAGTCGAAAAATTGTTCATCTGTGCGTGCTATTTCATAAGCTTGCATTACTTCTACATACAGCAGCACAAAACCGGGCTCGCACTTTGTAAACCAGTGCTTCCACAGCCCCAAATAAGCTGGACTGCCCCCGTCTGCAGCAATCGGAATTAGCGCAGGCGGGAAAAGGTACCACTCCGCAGGGCTTTTCCACGTTGCCAAAGGCAACTGAACCCGCCCTATGGCGCAATTTATAACCCTCTGATCGATACACAACCGTTTCATCAGTTGTTCATACAGCGAATGAACCAATATACTTTCCTTCAAAGGACAGAATCAAGCAGATGCACGCCCCATCAACGACCTGCTTCGACTGATAAACACTCTAACCAGTGCGTTGCGACAAAATAAGGCCGATTCATAACTGACAAAGTAAGCAGACCGCACGCGCCTCCATACTCAATCCCTCGCCAACAGGCCCCAGCTTTTCAGCCGTTTTGGCTTTGACATTCACCTGCACTTCATCGCACTCAAGTATTTGTGCAAGCTGTGTACGAATCAGCGGCATATACCCTGCGAGCTTAGGAGCCTGGGCCACGATAGTTGAATCCACATTCACCAGATACCATCCCTGTTCCCTGACTTTTTTCAGCGCTTCGTGTAACAGCAGCGCAGAGTCGGCCCCCTGATATTGCGGATCGGTATCTGAAAAATGGCGCCCAATATCCCCCAATCCAGCGGCCCCCAGCAGCGCATCAGTAATGGCATGCAACAGCACGTCGGCATCTGAGTGGCCCAACAGCCCTTTATCGTACTCGATGCGAACCCCACCCAGTATCAACGGGCGCCCCTCCACCAGGCGGTGCGTATCCCAGCCTTCCCCTATACGAAGATTCACCATGCTTTACTCCCTTTTACCCTTTTTCTGCACCCGTATGCAGACCAGACTTTTTGAGGCGGCGCATATGAAAAATGGCTTCAGCGCGTTCAAAGTCCTGCGGATAAGTCAGTTTAAAGTTATCCGCACTGCACGCAACCAGCCTAGGCTTGAGACCCAGCGCTTCCACCGCGCTGGCTTCATCGGTCACCTCCAGCCCCTTGGCCTCAGTGTCATCCAGCGCCTGCTCCAAAAGGCCTATTCTGAACATCTGCGGCGTTTGAGCCAGCCATTTATCCTGCCGGCTCACGGTCGCCACGCTGTGGCCATCATGACCTTGTTTCAATGTATCCGGTACCGGCTGGGCCAGAAGGCCACCCACATCGTCATCTTTACAGGCATCAATCAGCATTTGCACCCATTCGGGCAATATCAGGCAACGTGCGGCATCGTGTACCAGAACCCAGTCCCGATCTGCCGCACCATGCGCCCGTAATGCGCTCAAGCCGGCCCGGACACTTTCAGCCCTGGTTTTTCCACCGGTGGGGGTCACAATTCCCTGAAAACCTGCCGGCGCATAACTGCCAAACAACTGGTCAGAAGGTGCAATCACAACTGAAATCGCCTCTACGCCTTGCACCTGCATCAGTGCCTGCAACGTGTGCGCAATCAGAGGCTGGCCTGCCACCGGCATATATTGCTTGGGCAACTGGGCACCAGAGCGTGAACCCGATCCGGCACAGGGCATCACAATCCATATTTTACTTGAAGTATTCACTATATTTATATGATTTTAAATATATTTACAAATTTTTATAAACAAACTAACCAGGCCATTGGCATGTTCAACACATCACACAGATCCGGTTTAAAATGTATTTGATTCTTTGTTGAAAATCCCTGCTGTCAAAATACCCTGCAAGGACTTTGACATGCTGAACACCCCCCGGTCAAACCGACACGGGGGTATACGCGCTATTGTAAAGACAAAACTTTCATGCAGTTACCCAACCTTACACCAGGACACCGTTTCACTCTGCCGCAACCTCCTGCAAGCAGCGATTCGGCATTGCTTGCCACATTGGCATTGCAGCAAAAGCAGTATCAGCAACGACTGGCAATCGTCACGGCCGACCCCATCAATACGCAGCGGATTGCCGATGAACTGATTTTTTTTGCACCGGAACTGCATGTGAGCATTTTCCCCGACTGGGAAACACTGCCTTATGACAATTTTTCACCACATCAGGAGCTGATTTCCGAACGCCTGTCCACTTTGTGGCAAATCAGCCAGAGCCAGGCCGATGTTGTACTGATTCCTGCCACAACGGCACTTTACCGTCTGGCTCCCCCATCATTCCTTGCTGCATATACCTTTTCTTTTGAAAAGGGGCAAAAACTCGATGAAGCCAAACTCAAGGCACAATTAACGCTGGCCGGTTACGAACACGTCAGCCAGGTGGTCTCACCTGGAGAATACACGGTGCGCGGCGGGCTGATAGACCTCTTTCCCATGGGGTCGACCGTCCCCTACCGGGTTGACCTGTTTGATGACGAGGTCGACTCCATCCGAACCTTTGACCCCGACACCCAGCGCAGCCTGGACATGGTGCCAGCCGTCAGGCTGCTGCCTGGACGTGAATTTCCGATGGATGAGCCTGCGCGGCTGCATTTTCGTTCACGCTGGCGTGAAAAGATGGAAGGTGATCCGACCAAAAGCCGTATTTATAAAGACATGGGCGAAGGCATTGCCAGTGCCGGTATTGAATACTACCTCCCGTTGTTCTTTGACCAAACAGCAACGGTGTTTGACTACCTGGGCACGCAGACCACACTGGCCCTGCAAGGCGACCTGGAAAGTGCGTTCATCCGCTTTTGGCAAGACACACGCGAGCGTTACCACCTGCTGCAAGGCGACCGTGACCGGCCCGTGCTGCCGCCCGAAGAACTGTTCCTGAAATCAGAGCAGTTCTACCAGCTTGCCAACCAGCACCGGCAACTGGCCCTGAGACCGGCAGAAAAAAGCGCGGCAGAACCAGCTGAACATGCATCGTGGGTACAGGGCTTGCCCAATTTGAGTGCGCAGCGCGGCGCGGAAAAACCGCTCAAGCCACTGATACAGCATATAGAGGCCTCTCAGCAACGCTGCCTGATTGTGGCCGAATCAGCCGGACGGCGTGAAAGTCTGCTGGAAATGCTCTATGACCACCGCCTGGCCCCAGTCAATGTGGAAAGCCTGAGCGAGTTTGAAAGCCGCCCGGACCAGGTCGGCATTGTGATTGCCCCACTTGCGCAAGGATTTTCATGGCTGGAAACCGGCATTGACCTGATTACCGAAAACGAAATTTTCAGCAGCAGCGGTGGTGTGGGTGTGCGCCGCCGCAGGCGCAAAGGCCAGAGCAGCAACGTTGACAACATGGTGCGCGACCTGGCTGAACTGCAACCTGGCGACCCGGTGGTACATGCTGCACACGGCATCGGGCGGTATCAGGGCCTTATCACCATGGACATGGGCGACGGCCCGGCCGAGTTTCTACACCTGACCTACGCTGACGATGCCACATTGTACGTTCCAGTTGCACAGCTGCACCTGATTGGCCGCTACAGCGGCGTCAGCCCGGAACAGGCGCCGTTGCACCGGCTGGGCTCCAACCAGTGGGAGAAAGCCAAACGCAAAGCCGCCGAGCAGGTGCGCGACACTGCCGCTGAACTGCTGGCGCTTTATGCACAGCGCAGCGCCCGGGAAGGCTTTGCCTTCCGTTTTTCTCCCGCAGACTATGAAGCCTTTGCAGCCAGCTTTGGCTTTGAGGAAACCCCCGACCAGCACGACGCCATTCACGCCATCATACAGGATATGGTCAGCCCGCAGCCAATGGACCGGCTCGTGTGTGGTGATGTGGGCTTTGGTAAAACAGAAGTCGCATTGCGCGCGGCATTTCTTGCCGTCAGCAATAACAAACAGGTTGCCTTCCTGGCACCGACCACCCTGCTGGCAGAACAGCATTTCCAGACGCTGAGCGACCGTTTTGCCGACTGGCCGGTCAAAGTCACCCAGCTTTCGCGCTTTCGCACTGGCAAGGAAACCAGCGCCGCGCTCAAAGGCCTGGCTGAAGGCAGCATCGATATTGTGGTGGGAACGCACAAACTGCTGTCTCCCGATGTGCAGTTTAGCAACCTGGGGCTGCTGATTATTGACGAAGAGCACCGTTTTGGCGTTCGGCAAAAAGAAAAAATGAAAGCCATGCGGGCTGAAGTTGATGTGCTGACACTGACGGCCACCCCCATTCCACGCACACTGGGCATGGCGCTGGAAGGCATACGCGACCTGAGTGTGATCGCCACAGCACCACAACGGCGGCTTTCCATTAAAACCTTTGTACGCACCGAAGGCCCCGGCATCATTCGTGAAGCGTTGCTGCGCGAGCTCAAGCGCGGCGGACAAGCCTACTTTTTGCACAACGACGTTCAAAGCATCGAAGGCCGCAAAAACATGCTGGAGCGGCTGGTGCCCGAAGCACGTATTGCCATTGCCCACGGGCAAATGCACGAACGTGAACTGGAACGTGTAATGCGCGACTTTGTGGCGCAGCGCTACAACGTGCTGCTGTGCTCCACCATCATTGAAACCGGCATTGATGTGCCCACGGCCAATACCATTGTCATCAGCCGGGCCGACCGCTTTGGCCTGGCGCAAC
This sequence comes from Saezia sanguinis, assembly GCF_963921665.1. Lineage (NCBI taxonomy): Bacteria > Pseudomonadati > Pseudomonadota > Betaproteobacteria > Burkholderiales > Saeziaceae > Saezia > Saezia sanguinis. The sequence goes on along the minus strand of NZ_CAWUGC010000018.1, from coordinate 53,165 downwards.
TGCACCAGTTGCGCGGGCGTGTCGGGCGCTCCTACCACCAGGCCTATGCCTACCTGATGGTCAACGAGATGGAATCCCTCACCCGCCAGGCACACCAGCGGCTGGAAGCCATTCAACAGATGGAAGACCTGGGATCGGGATTTTACCTGGCCATGCACGACCTTGAAATACGCGGTGCTGGCGAAATACTCGGTGAGCACCAGAGCGGCAACATGACCGAAGTCGGTTTCCAGATGTATAACGACATGCTGGCCGAAGCAGTACGGGCGCTTAAAGCCGGTGAAGAACCAGACCTGCTCTCGCCCTTATCCGTGACCACGGAAATCAACCTGCACACCCCCGCACTGCTGCCTGACGAATATTGCAGCGATGTGCATGCACGGCTTTCCATTTATAAACGCCTGTCCAATGCCGGTACGTTTGACCAGGTCGACGCCATCATGGAAGAAATTGCCGACCGTTTCGGCAAACTCCCGCCACCAGTTTATGCACTAATCGATACGCACCGCCTGCGCATCCTCAGCAAAGCCTACGGCATCACCCGCATAGACGCTGGGCCGGAAACCATCTCCATCCAGTTCAGACCCAATCCACCGATAGATGCTGCCAGAATCATCCATCTGATTCAAAACAACCGGCACATCAAACTGGCCGGACAGGACAAACTGCGCATCACCCAGAAAACCGAAGACGCACACGAACGGATGCAGGTGGTGCGGGATTTGTTGAAACAACTGGGAACACCTTTGAAACTGAACACAAAGACTTTGGAAAAAACAACAGGATCAGCATAATGCCCAATGAACCTACCCCATACCGCCAGATACGGGCTGTTTTCAATGATACAACCATCCGCGTGTATCAGGCCTATTCAGACCCGATTGCAGATTCCGCACTGAAGCACGGCACATTCGTTGCCCCACCATTCAAAATGGAGCGCATGACCTGGATAAAACCTTCATTTCTGTGGATGATGTACCGTGCCGGCTGGGGATTAAAAGATGAAAACCAGAAACGCATACTGGCGATTGATATCACACGCGAAGGTTTTGAATGGGCCTTGCAGCACAGTTGCCTGAGCCACCCCGAAGAAAATATGAGTCCACAAGAGTGGGAACAGATGAAAGAAGAGAACCCCGTCCGTATTCAGTGGGACCCGGAACGCAACCTGATGCTTGAAGCATTGACATACCGGTCTATCCAGATCGGGTTAAGCAAAGAAGCCGTACCGCTTTACGCGCGCGAGTGGATACAAAAAATCACTGAAGTCACACCGCTAGCCCATACCATCCGCACACTCGTACAGGCAGGCCGACTTCAGGAAGCCAAGGGAGCATTGCCGCCAGAACAGCCCTATCCAGTACAACCGTTTATGGACTGAACTCCACCTGCAAATGTCTGTCCATGCACACTGATTGCTTTTGAGCCTGTTTCAGCTCAATCCCATAGGTCGAATCCCCTGCGTTATTAGGCTTCCATACGCTGACAAACATTCAATAACAACGTTCAGAGAAATTACGCATGCACTCGACAACCAGGGCCTGGGCATCTTTATGCGCTGCACCCATCATCTCAAACACCCTATCTCTCATGATCAGTGTTTTCATTGGCTCCAGATCAGGCATATGGACAAACTCTGTTGTTGAAACCAGCGACATCGACATCAGTACAAAAGCTTTCTCCAGATTGCGCGGCTCTTTTTTATCAACATAAAATATGCCCAAAAGCACCATTTCAGCCGCACTGGTCTCATGCAGCTCAACCCGCCTGCGTAAACTCTGGATCACGCTTTCATCTGTCACGTTGCCCAAATCCAGCAGTTTATCCAAAGCCAGTACAGCCAACTGATTTCCCTGATCTGCCGACTGCTGCCACCAGTATGCCGCTTTTTCCCGGTCCTGCTCAACACCTTCACCCGATCTGTAATACGCACCCACTTTAAACTGCGCCCATTCATCACCCTGCTGAGCTGCGCGCTCGTAAGCTGCAAAAATCTGCTCTTGCCATTGGCTCTTGAGTTGCTCCGCCTCGTTGTAAGGCATTTCTCCAAAACAGTTGCTGTTGGCGTAGTCAACCAGATTTTCCTGTGCCTGGGTGTTGCCATTTTGTGCAGCCGCCATTAAAGATGCACCCCACTGCGGTTCATCAAGCTCACTGCACAACAGCAGCATCGCGTCGACGTGTCCTTGCGTTGCAGCCTCAACCAGCCATTTTTTAGCCGTATCAACATCCTGCTTGACCAGGGTGTTTGTCAGATAAAGGTAGCCAACGTTGAACTGTGCCTCCACGTTACCCTGCTGCGCCAGGGCAATACGCTCATCCAGTGGCATTTGTACCCAGTTGTATGTTGCCGGTATGTTCTCACCAGATGATGAGGACGCCGCAACAGCATTCAGCGTAAAAACAGCGCAGGCAGCCAGCAAAATACCCGCGCCCAGTTTTCGTAGCATGTTATACAGGCTCATATAATATTTCAATCCAACACAAAAGTTTATAGTTTAATGCAATTTAAAATATGTAAAATTGAAAAAGATTCCCGACCTACAGCACAGATTTCATACTGCGGTAAAAATGTAATGTTTACCGTATTCAATCCATATACCGTCATGACTACATCCACTGAATACCTCCCTGGCATTGTCATTCAGCAGATTCAGCCTCCTTTGTACCTGAAAGACTTCGCCCTGATCGCATTTGATATGGACTCCACCCTGATCGATATGGAAACGGTTGATGAAATTGCTGCGGCTGTAGGAAAAAAAGCCGAAGTTTCTGCCATCACTGAAGCGGCAATGCGTGGCGAAATCAGCGATTACAAAGAAAGCCTGAGACGACGGGTTGCATTGTTAAAAGGCGTTCCATTCAGTGCCTTGGAGAAAGTCCGCGATCAGCGCATGCGGCTCAACCCGGGCGCAGAACAGTTGATACGAACCGCGCAGGCAGCCGGACTGAAGACCATGCTGGTATCCGGTGGGTTTACTGTTTATACCGATGAACTGCAACGCTGTTTAGGGCTAGACTATACACGCTCCAATGTGCTCGAAATTGCAGACGGAAAACTGACTGGGCGACTGCTGGACCAGCCCTGGGGCGATATATGTGACGGGGAAGAAAAAAAACGCATGCTGCTGACCACCTGCGCCTCATTGAATATAGACCCGAAGAAAACCATCGCGATGGGAGATGGTGCCAATGACCTGCCGATGATGAGCGTAGCCGGCTTATCTGTGGCTTACCATGCCAAACCTGTTGTTCGCTCACAGGCCAAAATCGCCATCAATGAAGGCGGGCTGAACCGCCTGCTGGAAATAGTGCTGCCCTGAAAACACGCAACTATCCGGCAGTTTTCCTTCTCATAAAGTCCATTCAGCAACCACACTGAATCACTTACCGCATAAAAATGCGGTTCAGTTACCTGAACCGCATCGGTTTCACTCGTTAAACTGAAATCAGCTTAACAGAATTCCACCCCAGATAAAGCCAAACACAACCGACAATACAATACACACCGTTCCAGGAATCAGGAATGGGTGGTTAAACACATATTTGCCAATACGGGTTGAGCCGGTATCGTCCATTTCCACCGCAGCCAGCAGAGTCGGATAAGTCGGCAAAATGAACAGCGCAGACACCGCAGCAAAAGAACCTACCAAGGTAATTGCCGCCGATTGCTCTGAAATACCACCTGCCGCAACACTTGCCATAAGCACAGCAATCGCTGCAGGCCAAATCGCCTTGGCGGTTGATGCCTGTGAATAAAGCAACATGGAAGCAAAGAAGTAAGCCACAGCCAGCAACCAGGGCTGACTCGAGACCAGGTCTGTTGCCAAGCGGGTAATGTCTTGCGTATGCGCATCAACAAAGGTAGTTCCCAACCAGGCTACCCCCAGAATACACACACTCGCACTCATACCTGATTTAAAAGTCTGTGCGGTCAGGATTTTGCTGATATCAATCTTGCAGAAAAGAACAATCAACGTGGCTGCTGTCAGCATAAACGTGATGATAGCGCTATCGCGGGTAATCGTTGGTTTTTCGATAATGCCCAGGTTGTTGCTGATCAGCACGGCATAGATCATAACGGCAACAATGGCAATCACAAAAATCATCACCGAGCGCTTGGCCGTTGGCAATATGGGAATATTGCTCACACCGCGCATTTGCACCAGGCCTTTCGCCAGACGTTCCTGGTAAACAGGATCATCTTTAAGGTCTTTGCCCAGATGATTCGCAATAAAGGCTGTAATCATCACAGCAAGAAAAGTGGTTGGAATACAAATCGCAAGGAAAGTCAGATAACCCACATTAAAGTTCTTCTCAAGCTCACCCGCATAGAAAACAACCGCCGCCGAAATGGGAGACGCCGTAATAGCGACCTGAGAAGAAACCACAGCAATAGAGAGCGGCCGAGAGGGACGAATACCCTCTTCCTTCGCCACTTCAGCAATCACAGGGAGCGTGGAAAATGCCGTATGACCGGTTCCGGCCATCACAGTCATCAGATAGGTGACGATCGGCGCCAGGTAAGTGATATAGCGTGGATGCTTACGCAACAAGCGCTCGGTCACAACCACCAGCCAGTCAACACCGCCGGCCACCTGCATGGCGGCAATCGCACAGATCACCGACATGATGATCAGCATCACATCAACCGGAATGCGGCCAAAGTTAACCGGAACCTGGAAAATAGCTAAAGCCAAGACGCCTAGGCCACCCGCAAAGCCAATACCTATGCTTCCCATTCGGGCACCCAGGTAAATTGCTCCTAGCACAATGGCGAGTTGAAGGATAACACTGAAATCCATAACACTCTCCTCTATCGCTGAATTATCAAAACTCCCTGCAAAGCAGAAGCCTCTATATATAAATCATATAAATGCTTCTGCTTATATTAGGTATATTTAAAATACATCATTTAATATTATTAAATTATCTGAAATAGCCTCACTTATTTAATTAGCTCTTAATGAAATGCGGGTGGATCAAATTTTCAAAAGAGAATACTTCGTCCCATTTCTCTTGCGTAATGAGTTTTTTCTCCAAAACCACAATATCATGAATTGATTTATTTTCTTTATACCCTTCACGCGCAATTTCTGCGCACTGCTTATAGCCCAAAATCGGGCTCAATTGCGTCACAATGCCCAACGCCCCCATCACCATGGCTGCGGTGCGCTCGGCATTTGCGGTGATACCTTTGATGCAGTTGTCCGTCAGACTTTTCACTGCATTTTGCATGGCACTGATCGAACTGAAAAGTGCGAAACCAATCACCGGTTCCATCACGTTGAGCTGCAACTGCCCTGCCGAAGCTGCCAATGTCACCGTTAAATCCATCCCGATCACAAAAAAGCTGGTCTGATTCACCACTTCAGGAATAACCGGATTGACCTTGCCGGGCATAATTGAAGAGCCAGGCTGGAGCTGCGGCAGGTTAATTTCATTCAAACCACAGCGCGGCCCGGAAGACAGCAAACGCAAATCGTTACAGATCTTGGTCAACTTGACCGCTGTGCGCTTCAGCACGCCCGAGAGCTGAACGTAAGCCCCTGTATCAGAAGTAGCCTCAACCAGGTCACTTGCCAGAACAAACTCAATACCGGTGATTTTGCTCAGGTTCAAAGTGGCCAGTTCCGGATAACCTTCGGGTGCATTGACCGAGGTGCCAATGGCAGTGGCCCCCAGATTGACCTCACGCAGCAACAGGTTCGACTCTGCAATGCGCTGAATCTCTTCGCCAATGGTTGTGGCAAAACCATGGAATTCAGCCCCCATTGACATCGGCACCGCATCCTGCAAATGGGTACGCCCCATTTTCAGTACGTGGTCAAACTCAACGCTCTTTTTAGACAAAGCGTCCTGCAGTCCTTCCAGCGTCTTCATATACTCACGCAACCGCATGATCAGGGCCAGACGAAATGCCGTTGGATAGGCGTCATTGGTTGACTGCGAGCAGTTGACATGGTCGTTGGGGCTGACGATCGAATATTCGCCCTTTGGTTTACCCATGATTTCAAGCGCCACATTGGCGATGACTTCATTGGTATTCATATTAAAGGAGGTACCTGCCCCCCCTTGTATCGAGTCTGTAATAAACTGATCCAGGTACTGCCCTGCAATCAAACGGTCACACGCCTGAACGATGGCATCGGCTACTGTTTTATCTAACACCCCTAATTGGCAGTTTGTCATGGCCGCAGCCTTCTTGACATAGGCAAATGCCTTAATCAGATTGGGCTCCGTTGACATAGGGATTCCGGTAATGTAGAAGTTTTCTTTAGCACGAAGTGTTTGAACACCATAATAAACATCATCCGGGACTTCTTTTTCACCCAAAAAATCTTTTTCAATTCGAGCCATTTTCTTCCCTTCCATATTCTTAAAACAAATTGCCCACTAATTAATTCTCCAATTAATTAATGGGCCCAGATATTTCACATACCACAAAATTGTGATTGATTGACTAACAAATAAGAAGTTGAATAAATTTATATTAATTTCAGTTGCACTTTAAATTTATGTTTTTCATTCTATCTGCAAAAAAATAAATTTCATTGACGCATGTTAATTTATAGCATCTCTTTTTATTTATTTCAAACCCGCCCTATGTTATAATTATTAGCTGTGTGTGTAAAAAATTCCCTCTTCGAAAAGAGGGAATACTTTTGTTACACTTTCTGTTTTTTCAGCCATTCGTGCTGGGGCTTGCCACAGCCACAAGAAGTACAACACCGCCTTGGCATGCAGGCACGCCAAAAGCAACCCATCAGGCTGATTGGTGAAAAGATAAAAGCTTTTGACAGGCCCGGGCCTAGCCGGCGTAAATGATCTCTGCCTGCCCCTGGTCGGCCTGCATCCGCCAGCGCGCTATGGCAGCATCACTTGGGAAAAATCGGGAATACTCGCCCAAATCAATTTCTGCATAAAACCCATCGCGGTGCAACGCCACCCGAACTTTCACACCCTGCCGCAATTCATCACCATCATCAGTGATGACGGTCTGCGCAGGAAAAGCCTGAATCAGCGACGCAACATCAGGCGTTTGGCCATTGACTGCAATTTTCAGAAACTGCCCAAAACGGCAGCGTGCCGCTGGCAGATCCCACAGTTGTATGACATTGGCACGCAAACCTCCCGAAAAACGATCCGGTGCCAGTTTGCATTGCGCCACCAGCAATTCATCGTCTTTCAGTGCATCGCGCCATTGTGATGCGATTTCCTCGTTAGCAACCGCTTCAATACTGCCTGATTTGTCTTCCAGGCTGAAAATCGTTACTTTCCCACGCTGCCCATTCACGGTGCGCACATTCGTCACCATACCGGCAAGCAGTTGTGGTTCGCGGCTATCCACCAGGTCTGCAATGCGTGTTTTGGCAAACCGGCGCACTTCACGTTCATATTCATCAAAAAGATGCCCTGACAGAAAAAAGCCGATGGCCTCCTTCTCTCGCATCAATTGTTCCTTGATCGACCATGGCGCTGTCTGTGCCAGTGCCGGTTCTTCATCAGAGGCCGCCTCTCCCAGCGTATCAAAAAGCCCGCACTGGTTGATATTCTGCGCCTGCTGTTCAGCATATTCAAACGCCAGATCGACGCTGGCTGCCATCGCCGCACGATTCCGCTGAATCGTGTCAAATGCACCCGCTTTGATCAACGCCTCTACCGTGCGTTTGTTGACACGGCTGCGGTCAACCCGGTTACAGAAGTCAAACAGCGTCGTGAACGGCCCTCCGGCATGGCGTGCTTGCACAATTGCTTCGATCGCACCCTCTCCTGTTCCTTTGATCGCACCCAGACCATAACGTACGCATTGCGAAGAAACAGGATCAAACCCATACGTTCCCCGGTTCACATCTGGCGCTTCAAACACTATGCCCATTTCAACGGCATCGTCATAAAACACCTTCAGCTTATCGGTATCGTCAATCGAAACCGTCATGTTGCCGGCAGCAAATTCGGCGGTATAGTGCACTTTTGCCCAGGCAGTGTAATACGACAGCAAGGCATAAGCTGCTGCGTGTGACTTGTTAAAGCCATACCCGGCAAACTTTTCCATCAAGTCAAAAATTTCATCTGCCTTGGCCTGGGAAATATTATTTTTAGCAGCACCTTCGGCAAAAATGGCACGGTGCTTAGCCATTTCTTCAACTTTTTTCTTCCCCATGGCCCGACGCAACAAATCGGCGCCTCCAAGTGAGTAGCCCCCAAGCCGCTGTGCAACCTGCATCACCTGTTCCTGATAGATCATGATGCCATACGTTTCGCGCAGCACCGGCTCCATCAGCGGATGCGCATACTCAACCGCTTCACGGCCATGCTTACGCGCACAGAAAGAAGGTATCAGATCCATTGGCCCCGGGCGGTACAGCGCCACCAAAGCAATCACATCCTCAAACACACTGGGGCGTGCATCACGCAACATGCCCTGCATGCCGCGACTTTCAAGCTGGAACACGGAAACCGTTTTCCCTTCGCTCATCAACTGGTAGGTTGCCTTGTCATCCAGCGACAGGTGCGAAAAGTCAAAGTCACGCATATCCGCATGATTGCGGCTGATGAATTGACGCGTCTGCTCCAGAATGGTCAGCGTTGCAAGCCCCAGAAAGTCAAACTTCACCAGGCCAATGGCTTCAACATCATCCTTGTCAAACTGGCTGACGGCAGCATCGCTGCCTGGCTGCATATACAGCGGGCAAAAATCAATCAGCGGCCCCGGGGCAATCAGCACACCACCGGCATGCATCCCCACATTGCGTGTCAGTCCTTCAAGCTTTTGCGCCATTTCCAGCAACTGATGTACTTCTTCTTCATTGGCATCACGCTCAGCCAGCAAAGGCTCATCACGCAAGGCCGATTCAATCGTCACATGCGCGCCCGGTTTATTCGGAATCAGCTTGGATATGCCGTCACAAAAGTTGTAGCCATAATCCATCACCCGGCCCACATCCCGCACCACACCGCGTGCAGCCATGGTACCGAATGTGGCAATCTGGCTGACCGACGCCCGCCCATAACGCTCTTTCACATATTCAATCACACGGTCCCGGTTCCCCTGGCAAAAGTCCACGTCAAAGTCAGGCATGGAAACACGCTCAGGGTTCAGAAAACGTTCGAACAGCAGGTTATAGCGCAGCGGATCAAGATCGGTAATTTTAAGCGCATACGCCACCAGGGAACCCGCACCTGAACCACGTCCCGGCCCGACCGGACACTCATTATTTTTAGCCCAGTTGATGAAGTCTGCCACAATCAGAAAGTAGCCTGGAAAATCCATTTTCAGGATAATGTCCAGTTCGAAATCAAGCCTTTGTTCATATACCGGACGGTGCTGCTCACGCTCGGCTTCGTCGGGATATAAAAATGCCAGCCGTTCTTGCAAACCGGCAAAAGACAACTGCCGGAAGTAGTCCCCAACCGGCATAGGCACGCCGTCAACCTCAGGCGTTGGAAAATGCGGCAACTGGGGCTTGCCCAATACCAGGCTCAGGCTGCAGCGCTTGGCAATTTCAACCGTATTCGCCACAGCAGAAGGCAGATCGGCAAAAAGCGCCTGCATTTCCTGCTGCGACTTAAAGTACTGGTCTTTCGTGAAATGACGCACCCGCCGCGGATTGGCCAGTGTTTCACCTTCGGAAATACAGACACGGGCCTCGTGCGCCTCAAAATCCTCTTCCCGCAAAAACTGGGTTGGATGTGTGGCCACCAAAGGCAGGTTCAGCCGAGCCGCCAACTGCGCGGTGGCCGTCAGCAATGCCTCGCCAGACGCCCCGGTACGTTGTACCTCCAGATAAAGCCGGTGCGGAAACATCCGCGCCAGCTCCAGCGTAACGTGAGAAACACGTTTCTCATCGTTTTGCAGCAATGCGCTTGCCAGCGGGCCTGCTGCCGCACCGGTTAAAAGAATCAGCCCATCGCTCAATTTATCAAGCCAGTCCCATTTAACCTGTGCCTGGTCACGCACCACATTCTCCACCCAGGCCCGGCTCAGCAGATCACACAGGTTATGGTAGCCCTGCTGGTTCTGCACCAGCAAAATTACGCGCGAGGCCTGATGAATACCTAAAGCCTCATTTTCAGCCAGCCAGACCTCTGCGCCCAAAATCGGTTTGATGCCCGCTTTACGTGCAGCCTTGTACATCTTCAACGCGCCAAACAGATTGCCCAGATCGGTCAGGGCCAGGGCAGCCTGCCCGTCATCTGCTGCGGCTTTCACAACCTCGTCAATACGGATGGAGCTGTCAACGATAGAAAATTCAGAGTGGAGGCGAAGGTGAACAAACATGCGTTTTATCAAAATGAAAGATTCGTGTGCGACACGAAAGATTGTATGCGATTTCAGCTTCTCCATATGTTGATCGCACACCATGGATACCATCGCACTTCATTTTTGACAGGCCAGGTTGACCCGCATTCAAACCTGAAAAAACAACACTTTATGTAAGCTCTGCTTGATCAGCCAGGCAAAATTCAATAGAATTCAGTTTTCTTCTTTTCTTGAAAAGCTGCTGCAGAAAAGAAAAACACACTCTGGATATGCATCCAGGGCGCATTTATGTGTTTTTCTAGGTAGCATTTCATGTCAAATTTCCATCGTTTACAAAAACACCTGTCTAAACAAGGCATACAGGTTGGGTATAACAACCGCATTTACCGTTTACAAAGCGAACATTCCCAGGCAACGGTCCTGCTGCCCGAGTCGTTCAAGCTCGAACAAAAAGCAGTTCAGCAGTTACTCAATTTTGCCGCCGTCCAGGTTCCTGGTCATGCTTCGCACGTGTGCAAGGCCTGCGCAACGCCGGACTTTCATACCGGCTCTATTGCGCCTGTAGGCAGCATTGTTGCGACCACACCGGATCTGGTGATTCCCGCAGCCATTGGTACCGACATCAATTGCGGTATGCGTCTGATGACCACAGGTCTAACGCTTGATCACGTGATTGATAAACAAAAGCTGCTGGAGCATATGCTCAGCATGGTCTTGCTGCATGACCAGCGTGATGTCCCTATTCCGGGCCACTCGTTTTCAGTGCTGTTTGACGACAGCCCGGCGGCATGGCTGGGGAGCCTAAAACCAGCCGGGATCTGGCAGCAGGTTGATTTCCAGCGTTTGCAGCATGAACTTCATGCCGCACTCTGCCTGCCTTCTCTGCACGCTGATAACCGCTATGCACCGCAAGCATTTTCCGACACGCGCGAACTGATTCGCCCGGCCAGCCTGGGCACCACAGGCTCGGGCAACCACTTTGTTGAGTTGCAGGTGGTAGACAAGGTATTGGACCGCCATGCCGCTTACGCAGCCGGTTTAAAAGCCGGGCAGGTTGTGATCATGATTCACAGCGGGTCACGTGATGTGGGCTTTTATGTCGGGCAGCGCTGGATGGACCGGGCGAAAGCCGCCTGGCCTGCAGGTGTCAAACATCCGCAATCAGGGCTGTATGGTTTAAGCGGCCCGCTGGCAGACGAATACATGCTGGCCATGGGTGTTGCAGCGCGCTACGCCTGGGCCAACCGGGTTGTGCTGGCAGAACTGATCCGGCAAGTATGGTCGCAGGTCTTTGCACAAGACAACACACAACTGGTTGTGGATATTCCTCACAATATTGTGATACGTGAACACGGTATGAATATCCATCGCAAAGGCGCAACCCCGGCATATGAAAACAAACTTGCACTCATTCCAGGCTCCATGGGCGATTACTCCTATGTGGTCTCCGGTCTGGGCAATGAAGAATGGCTGTGGTCCTGCTCGCACGGGGCTGGACGCACAGTTCGCCGGCAGCAGATGCGCGCCCAGAAACCGGCGTCCATACATGATGATCACCTGCCCTGGCATTGTGTGACACTGAACGAATCCAGAAAACTGGAAGAAGCCCCGCAGGCTTATAAACCTGTGGGTCCGGTGATCGAAGCGCAGGAACAGGCCGGTATGATTCAGGCTGTTGCGCGGCTGCGCCCCTGGATGACGTTCAAAGCATGATGAAGTCTGCTGCAATCACCCTTAAAATGAGGCCCCTACCTTTGCAGGTAGGGGCTCATCTGCTTACATACAGCTCACATGCTGCTCAAGAAAAATTACATCAACCCAGCAACAAGAACAGATAGTTTTTGTTGGCCATCATGACAATAACCTGAATAACGACGTTCAGCGGCCAAAACCAGAACATCCAGCGCATGTTGACATCGCCAAAAAGATTGTCATGCACATAGTCATCAATTTTGCCATGCAGCAGTTGAGCTGCATCAGCCTGGTCACCGCGCACAATCACATCCTTGACGCCAAGCACAAAACCGCCGAAAGGCACCCGCTCTAATACCAGTTGGATCACTTTACGCGCGGCTTCCGGCACTTTCTCTGTATACGACTGGCTTAACATTGCATCTATCTCAAATGCTTTCTGCAGTTTATCGGCATCCATTTTGAAATAATCACCGGATAGCCTGGCGGCCTGCGCGACGGTCTGTTCACAAAAGCCATATACCAGACTCTCGGAACCGTCGTACACCGTATTCAGCCCCTTGAAAATCAGGTACCGATAAACACGCAATGCTGCCCAGATAACCATCCCAAAACCAATCACCCATGTGATCAACACCGATGCCCAGTAAACCGTTTGATTGCTTGTATCGTAATAAAACAGGCTAATCACACCAAACAGAAGGTTGGTTGGAATAAACAGCAGTGCGATCAAACCAACGGCTTTAAGCCCCTGTATGCCAAACTTTTTGGAGTGACCCAAAGCGCTCGAAAGCAATTGGCTGGCCATTTTGAGATGATTCTTCTGAAACCGCATCCGGTAAGCCCCTTTTTAACACTCAACAGGTATTGTGCTTTGATCAGTTGTTATTGTTTATTTCAAGCATCTTGCCATGCGCCTTCACATGGCAACTAAAACTCCTCAACCCTTCTGGGCGGATAACTGTCCCAGCTCTGGCAACCCGGGCACTGCCAGAAATAATGTGTTGACTCAAACCCACAGGCAGCGCAACGGTAACGGTCCATCGGTTTGGCAGCCCGTTCCAGGGTACGCCTGATGGCCACAGTTTCCTTGCTTTGATCTTCTGTCTGCATGGTATTCAATAACTCGGCCGCGGCCACCACAGAAGGGTGATGCTCCAGATATGCCAGCAAGCGTGCGTGGCGTTTTTGATGGTCGGTTTCTATATCCACCTGCGCGGTCAGAATATCAAGCGATGCCTGATGCGCATAAGCACCGTCCAGCAGGTCCAACGCCATTTGCCGCCAGCGCTCCTGCTGCTGTGCAGAAAACTGGTCCGAACTTTCCATGCCCTGAATAAACTGGGCGACTTCAGGAGCAATCAGTGGAACAGCCTGTGCAGCCACACGAGCCAATTCCGCCCAGTTTTTGAAAGCAGCGTCCACATCGCCCCGTTTCAGATGGTAACGCGCCAGTTCAATCAAAGGCCGGGGGCTGTCAGGCGAATCATGGTGCGCCAGTGTCAGCTCATGCAAGACCGTGGCATAGTCTCCCGAAACCTGTGCAACAGCGGCCAATTCACAGTGGTAATGCGCACGTCTGGGCGCGAAGTTACCCGCTTTCTGATCTTCCAGCGCATTGGCCACATCAATCGCGTTCGGCCAGTCATGCGCACGCTCATACAGCGTCAGCAAAGCCATGCGCGATTCCCGGGAGTAAGCAGGAATATTTTCAAGCACCCGAAAGGATTGCTCAGCACGGTCCAGAAGTCCGGCTTTCAGATAATCCTGTGCCAACGCATACTGGGCGCGGTCGCGCTCAGCGGTGGGAAGATCAGCGCGCCCTAACAAATGCTGGTGCACCCGCACAGCACGCTCATACTCTCCTCTGCGGCGAAACAGATTTCCCAGTGCAAAATGCAATTCAGATGTATTGGGGTCGTACTGTACGGCTTCAATGAACGCATCAATGGCTTTATCCTGCTGTTCATTCAGCAGAAAATTCAGGCCTTTAAAATATGCGCGCGGCGCGTCAAGCTGCTCCTGGCGCCACTGGCGTATATCAAAGCGGGAAGCGCCCCACCCCAGTGCAAAAACAGCAGGGATAATCAGAAACAGCCACCAAAGTTCAAAATCCATATGCGTTGATCACTCTGCTGAATCAGGCTTGAGATGCCGGTGCTGTATCCGTTGTTTTGGCCATTGCCTTGGTGGCATTTTTGATCTGCTTGCGGCGGCGCCATGCAAAAGGCAACATTGCCAGCATGCCGAAAACACAGCCTGCGGCAAATACAATCAGCACCAGCACAATCATGGGCACTGTAATGGACATGCCGCCAAAGAAATTCAGCGTGGTCTGATCCAGGTTATTCAGAGAAAAAACCAACAACAAAATAAAAATAAGGGCACTGATCACCCAAGCAATGATTTTAAACATCTGCACCTTTCTGCCAAGATCAGCAGTTGCTATCTTGCTCTCGAAAATATTCGCACTGATCTGCACGCCAGTACGCCATTGCACACGGCAGCAGATACACAGGTTGGAAACCCATCATCAACCTGCATCGAGGTGATTTTAGCGCTTTATTGAGAATCGATTGGATTACCGTGCCAACCAGCATGCCTATAACCGGCTTCTCTTGATGCCATAAAAATACCCTTGCCAATTTAATTGACAAGGGCATCATATTGATCAGCGATGCTCACATCAACAGTTCAGGCAAAAATATGGCCTCAACCATCGCAGGCACGGCTAAACACAGCAACAATTATTGAGCCGATGATTTGTCGTTTGACAAAATATCAACCGCTTCGCGCAGTGCTTTTCCAGCCTTGAAATGAGGAACACGCTTTTCCGGCACAATCACCTGTTCGCCTGAACGGGGGTTACGCCCCACCCGAGGCGGGCGGCGTGTGACTGAAAAGCTGCCAAAACCCCGAATCTCAATGCGATGGCCTTTGGCAAGCGCCTCGGTCATCGCATCCAGAATCGTTTTGACCGCAAGCTCGGCATCCCGTTGAGACAATTGCTCAAATTTGGATGCCAGCTCACTGACCAGATCGCTTCTTGTTGTCATCGTAATATTTCAGACAAGTCTATTGATTAAGACTGATCATCACTGCTTTGATCCAGTTTGGCCCGCAGCAATGCACCCAGGTTGGTTGTACCGGCAGCTTCACGAGAAGAATTGAGCTGTTGCAATGCTTCTTGCTGATCTGCAGCGTCTTTTGCCTTGATAGACAGCTGAATATTACGCGCTTTGCGGTCAATGTTGGTGATCACCGCAGTAACTTCATCACCTTCTTTGAGCACATTGCGGGCATCTTCCACGCGCTCGCGTGAAATTTCAGAAGCGCGCAGATAGCCGGTCACATCTTCAGCCAGCTGAATTTCAGCACCCTTGGCATCCACGGTCTTCACAGTACCTGTGACGGTCTGACCACGGTCATTGATACCAACATAGGCAGTAAACGGATCGCTATCGAGCTGTTTGATGCCCAAAGAGATGCGTTCACGTTCAACGTCGATCGCCAGTACCACGGCTTCAACTTCCTGACCTTTTTTGTAGTTGCGAACTGCGGCTTCGCCGGGTTCGTTCCAGGACAGGTCAGACAGATGCACCAAGCCATCAATGCCGGAGGTCAGGCCCACAAACACGCCAAAATCGGTAATGGACTTGATCGGGCCGGAAACCTTGTCGCCACGGTTGTAGTTCTGTGCGAACTCTTCCCAGGGATTGGGTTTGCACTGTTTCATGCCCAGACTGATGCGGCGCTTGTCTTCGTCAATATCCAGCACCATCACTTCAACTTCGTCACCCAGGGTCACAACCTTGCTGGGCGCCACGTTCTTGTTGGTCCAGTCCATTTCAGAAACGTGCACCAGGCCTTCAATGCCAGGCTCCAGTTCCACAAATGCACCATAATCAGCAATGTTGGTCACCTTGCCAAACAGGCGGGTACCAGCCGGATAACGGCGTGCCACGCCATTCCAGGGGTCATCACCCATTTGTTTCAGGCCCAGAGAAACACGGTTTTTCTCGGAATCAAACTTGAGCACTTTGGCATCCAGTTCCTGACCGATCTGAACCACTTCGCTGGGATGACGCACACGGCGCCATGCCATGTCGGTGATGTGCAGCAGGCCATCGATACCGCCCAGGTCCACGAATGCACCGTAGTCGGTGATGTTTTTGACCACACCGTGAACAATGGTGCCTTCCTGCAGGTTTTCCAGCAGTTTGGCGCGCTCTTCACCCTGGCTGGCTTCCACCACAGCACGGCGAGACAGCACAACGTTATTGCGCTTGCGATCAAGTTTAATGACCTTGAATTCCATTGTTTTGCCTTCATAAGGAGACATGTCCTTGATCGGGCGGGTATCAATCAGTGAGCCCGGCAGGAAGGCACGGATGCCATTGACCATCACAGTCAGGCCGCCCTTGACCTTGCCAGATACAGTACCTTCGACAAACTCGCCGGATTCCAGCGCAGTTTCCAAAGACAACCATGACGCCAAACGCTTGGCTTTGTCACGTGACAGAATGGTGTCGCCGTAACCGTTTTCCAACGCATCAATGGCAACAGAGACGAAATCACCAGGCTGAACTTCAATTTCACCCTGGTCATTTTTAAATTCTTCAATAGGGATGTAAGCCTCAGATTTCAGGCCGGCATTCACAACGACAAAATTGTGCTCTACAGCTACAACTTCGGCGGTGATCACTTCACCGGTTTTCATTTCATGACGCTTGAGAGATTCCTCGAACAGCTCGGCAAAAGATTCTGTAGCCGGAACGGTAGCGGTTTGATTCATTGAATATTTCCTATGCTTCCTGGAGAACAACCAGGAATCTTGTTGAATGCAGCAATGCTGCAGGTTAATGTTAAACAACTTCCCAAAACTCGAAGCATGTACTGTCATGCATTCGTTTTCAGGCCTCACATTCCACCCTTGAAAGCTGTAGCAGCCCTTGTCCAAAGACAAAAAGCCTCTGCAAAGGGGCTGTACTGCGAATCAGCACAGGACCATTGCCAGAAAAAATACCGCTTACTCAAAAAGGTGTAATTTTTCCCACCAGGATAAAACCTGTTGAACCGACTGTTCTATCGTCAATGCGGAGTTATCGAGCAGATGAGCGCCTTCGGCCGGCTTCAAAGGCGCAACAGCACGGTTCATATCCTGTGCATCACGCGCTTCCAAATCAGATCGAAGGTTATCTATTTTAGCGAAAATCCCCTTTTCATTCAACTGCTTATAACGTCTTTGCGCCCTTGCGGCGGCCGTTGCAGTCAAAAATACCTTCAAAACGGCGTCCGGGAACACAACCGTTCCCATATCCCGGCCATCGGCAATCAGGCCAGGTAGGCGCCGAAATGCGCGCTGCAAAGCGAAAAGCGCTTCCCGAACCGCAGGATAAGCTGCAATCCGAGACGCCAGCATGCCAACTTTTTCAGCGCGAATGGCTTCGGTGACATTGTCACCTTCATACCACACCTGCCCCGAATGAAACGCAACAGGCAGGTTCTGGGCCAAAGCCGCCAGTGCAGGTATATCATCCGCCGAAACACTTTTTCGCATGGCCGCTAACGCGGTGACGCGGTAAAGTGCCCCAGAGTCCAGATAATGAAACCCCAGGCGTTGCGCCAACATATTGGCCAGCGTTCCTTTACCGGAAGCGGTCGGGCCGTCTATGGCAATCACCGGGACATCCTGCACCTGGCAATGGCTCAGGGCAAAAAAATCATCAAAATACCCCGGATAGGTTTTATTGACACATGCGGGATCCTGTATTCTGACCGGCACACGCCCCTGATTGAATGCCGCCAGCGAAAAACACATCGCCATGCGGTGGTCGTCATAAGTGGAAATCTGCGCTTTTTGCCACTGAACTGGGGGCGAAACCTCAATAAAATCATCCCCCAGCACCACCTGCGCGCCCAGCTTGCGTAACTCCGCAGCCATTGCATCCAGGCGGTCTGTTTCCTTCACACGCCAACTGGCAATATTGCTCAGCCGGGTTGTCCCCTGGGCATACAGAGCCATCACCGCCAGCGTCATTGCGGCATCAGGTATATGGTTGCAATCCAGATCAATGGCCTTTAAAGGCCAGCTACCACGGTAAACCTCCAGGGAATCCTCTTTGGCATGCACCACAGCGCCCATGGCACGTGCTGCCTCTATAAAGCGAATATCACCCTGGATAGAAGCGGCACCAACGCCTTCGATGATAACCGGCTCCTGCGCTGACGCAGCAATGGCACCGGCAGCAATAAAATACGAAGCCGATGATGCATCGCCCTCCACCGCATACTTCTGTGGCGATGTGTACCGGCTACCGGCAGGAATCACAAAACGCTGAAAACTTTCATCTGACTGCACCTGGATGCCAAAATCTTTCAGCAGCTTTAACGTGATTGCAATATAGGGTTTGGAGATCAGCTCTCCGATCACTTCAATGGTGATATCTGTGCGCGCCACCAGCGGCAATGCCATCAGCAAGGCGCTTAAAAACTGACTCGATACATTGCCTTTTACCTGAATCGGGCGGGACAGTTGTGCATCATTCAGTTCAGCCGGATGAATGCACAACGGAGGAAACCCCGCCACGCCTGTATAGTCAATATGGCAACCCAGTGCCTGCAACGCTTCAACCAGATCCTTGATCGGCCGCTCATGCATACGAGGCACACCGCTGAGCTCAAAATCGCCCCCAAGCAAGGCCAGCACGGCGGTCAAAGGTCGCATCACGGTCCCGGCATTCCCCAGAAACAATGCAACAGTCTGCTGCGAACGCCATACACCACCAATTCCGCGCACATGCACACCCTGCGCCACACGATCCGGATGCACCAGCTCGATACCGCACCCCAACTGCCTGAGTGCCTGCAACATCACCTGCGTGTCATCAGAATCCAGCAGCCCGGTCAGAACAGTATCCCCGGCGCTCAGACCTGCCAGCAGCAACGCCCGGTTGGAGATACTCTTTGAACCCGGAACCTTTACCTGTCCACCAGCAGATTCAAGTGGCGGGAGATCCAGATAGGCAATATGGTCCATGCACAAAAATAGGTATTCGGTGTTATTTATTTAGATGACAAGGCATCCCGGATACGGCCCCAGAACCCTGCTTTTTCAGCGGGCTCTTCAGGCGCACCGTCCGGAGGCGGTGTCATCGGTATGATGGGGGCGCGCTCTCCCACACTCCATGCGGCACGGGCAGCAGAAGCGGCGCGGATCAAGTCCAGCAAAGCGACAGGATCATTGTCCTTGATTGCTGCCTCCAGACAGTCCACCGCTTTTTTGAAATGAACCAGCTGATACTCCATCTCGCTCTTATTGGCCATGAAAACATCACGCCAGAGCGTCGCATCGCCTGCTGCAATGCGGGTAAAGTCCCTGAAGCCCACGCCGGCCAGCGACATGTAATGCTCGCCTTTTTCCTGCGAAATCAGCCCATTCATGTAACCAAATGCAATCAGATGCGGCAAATGGCTGACTGCCGCAAAAGCCGCATCGTGATCCTGGGGTGTCATCATCTGCACTTTGGAGCCCAGTGCCCGCCATACTTTGATCGCATCATCCAACTGTGCCTGACGCGTCACCTCCAGCGGAGTCAAAACCACTTTATGGTCTTCAAACAGGTTGGCCTCAGCAGCTCTAAAACCGGCAATATCCTTGCCTGCAATGGGATGCGCCGGCACAAAATTGGCAATTTTTTTATGCAGCGTTTTTTGTGCCGCTGCAATCACATCCTGCTTCGTGCTGCCGACATCCATCACCAACATCGTAGGTTCAATCAGTGACACGATGTCTGAAAAGATTTTCGGAATGGCGCCTACCGGCACTGCAATCAAAACAATGTCCGAGCCCGATACGGCATGCAGCGCCGATGGCGCGGTTTCATCCAGAATACCTGCGGCTTTGGCATTTTCAGTGGTCGTCGGTGATTTACTGTAGCCAATCACCCGTTCGACAATACCCGCCTTTTTGGCCGCCATCGCAAATGAACAGCCAATCAGGCCACAGCCAATAATTCCCAATCTGTTGAACATCATAACTCCCG
This sequence comes from Saezia sanguinis, assembly GCF_963921665.1. NCBI lineage: Bacteria > Pseudomonadati > Pseudomonadota > Betaproteobacteria > Burkholderiales > Saeziaceae > Saezia > Saezia sanguinis. Next base: position 33,164 of record NZ_CAWUGC010000018.1, on the reverse strand, counting down.
ACTCACAATATAGCTTCCCAGCAGCTTATAAAATGAGCATATTTCACGCACATCCTGAAGTGCCTGCGCAACTGCTGGCTGCCCGATATGGCCTGCAATGTCCATATAAAAGAAATATTCCCACTGATCAGAACGCGCCGGACGCGACTCAAACCGTGTCAAAGAAACCTCATGCGCTTTTAACGGCGCCAGCAGATCATAAACAGCCCCAGGCTTATTGGGTACCGAAACCACCACACTGGTGCACGCCGCAGCCTGATCTGAAAACTCCGGCTGTAACTCTGAATTATTAGCCAAAACAACGAATCTTGTCCGGTTGTTACTGGCATCCTGAATACCGCGCGCAACTACTTGCAGGCCAAAAATACCTGCCGCCCGCTCGCTGGAAACAGCGGCAGCCATTGGCTCGGATGCAGCCAGACGAGCCCCCTCGGCATTACTGGAAACCGCCTGTCTTCTGGCCTGGGGAACATGCGCCGTCAACCAATTCTGGCATTGCGCCAGCGCCTGCGGATGCGCATAGATCACTTCTATTTCATCCAGCTTGCCCTGTAACGACAGTAAATTGTGCCGGATACGCAGACCGACCTCGCCCACAATTTTCAAGGACGCCTGCTGCAATAAATCCAGAGAACGGGTAACCACCCCTTCCGTAGAGTTTTCGATCGGCACAATGCCAAAGCGACAGTTTTCATTACTGACCGCACGAAAAATAGCATCAATATCCGGGCAGGCCTCAAATTCAGCGCTGGAGCCAAAATACTCTAAAGCAGCCTGCTCACTGAAAGTCCCCACCGGCCCCAGAAAAGCCACCCGAATCACCTGCTCCAGCGAGCGGCAGGCCGACATGATTTCACGCCAGATCGGTGCAATCGACTGGGCTCTGAGCGGCCCTTGATTGGCCGCTACCAGCGACTGGATGACCTGTGCCTCTCTTTCCGGATGAAAAACCGGTGAACAGACCTCTTTTTTAATTTCGCCAATCTGCTGTGCAAGCCGGGCACGCCGGTTCAGCAGATCCAGCAGTTGCCGGTCCAGTTCATCTATTTCATCTCTGAGTTGAGGTATTTGATTATCCATGCTGTTGTGCAAATGACTTCATATAGTCTGCCAGAGCATATGCCCCTTCCACTGGAACCGCATTATAAATGCTCGCCCGCATTCCACCTACACTCTTGTGCCCCTTCAGATTAATCAGCCCCCGTTCTTTGGCATTGGTCAAAAACAGGTCATTCAAATTTTCGTTTTTCAGGAAAAATGTCACATTCATCCGTGAACGGCTGTCCACAGCGACCCGGTTGATATAAAAACCGTCAGACGCGTCAATACACTGGTATAACAACTTTGATTTTTCAATCGCACGACGCTCCATCTCTGCAACACCGCCCTGCGCTTTGATCCACTGAAACACCAGCCCGGCAATATAGATTGCATACGTAGGCGGCGTGTTAAACATGGAGTCTGTCTGCGCCATTACCTGATAATTCATCACTGACGGGCAAATCTCCAACGCCCGCCCCAACAAATCTTCCCGCACAAACACCAGTGTCAGGCCGGCCGGACCAATATTTTTCTGCGCCCCTGCAAACATCACCCCCACACGAGTCCAATCCACTGTGCGCGACAGAATATGCGAAGAAGCATCCGCAACCAAAGGCAGGTCGCGCCCGGCAATGGCAGCCAGATCAGGTAACTGCTGAAACTCAACACCATGAATCGTTTCATTGCTGCAAATATGCAGGTATTGCGCTTCGCGGCTGACTTGCCAGCTATCAGATGACGGCACGCCATAAAACCCGCCCAAAGATTTTTCAGCATCGGCAACAACTGTCGCCTTGCAGTATTTGCCGGCTTCCTTGGCCGACTTTTGCGACCACGCGCCCGTGACCACAAAATCAGCGGCCTTCCCTTGTGAAAGGTTTAAAGGAATTGCCGCATTTTCACCCAGCCCGCCACCTTGCAAAAACAGAATTTTAAAATGAGGCGGCACATTCAGCAGTTCACGCAAACTCTGTTGCGCCTGCTCATAAATGGAAATAAATTCTTTTCCCCTGTGACTCATCTCCATGACACTGACGCCACTGCCGTGCCAGTTGAGCATTTCAGCACTGGCTTGCGCCAGCACCGAGTCAGGCAATGCTGCCGGCCCGGGAGAAAAGTTAAAAGGTCGATCAGCTAAACGGTTTTCTGTTGCGGTATTCAACTTCATAATTTATTCATGTGGGTTTTCTACTGTTGATTCAGCCGCAACTGAATCAACCAGACAAGAGGCAAACACCGGATTTAACCCTGTGGTGCCTGCCTCTGCGCCGTTTCAGCGTTTTTGTTATTTTGCAGAATTAACAATCGTCGAAGCCTTGGCATCAAGTGCCCCCTGCCGGTCCTGAATGGCAATGCGGGAATTTTCCACCAGCCTGCTGACATAACCCTCAGCCAGCTTGGGAGACAATTCCTGATACTTCTTGAAAGCGGGTGAATTGAACAAAGCGACCAGTTCTTTTAATTCGCTTTCCGTAAATTGCTGTGCATACTGCATCACCAGATAATCCGACTCTACTTTGGGAGACTCGGCACGCAAAATTTTGAGCACATCGTTGTAAAAAATGTCCAGTTCTGCATCCAGCTTATCTGTAATCTGCGCCCGCTTTTCCTGCGGTACGCCCTGAACAATACGCTCAGCCCATTTGACACTTAAGCGTGTCGACAAACCATTGGCCAAATCCACCAGCAGCGCGTCCTGTTCCGGGCCTCGCTGCAATTCAACCATCTGGCGCGCCAGGTCCAGGCTGGCTGCACTGGGCGTTTGGGCAAAAGACAGAGGTGCAACCGCCAGCATCAAGGCCAGCGATGAAGCTTGAATCCATTTTTTCATTTCAATCTCTTTCTTGCTTTGTTTATTAAAAAAGCCAAATTGCCTGCGAAAACTCTCACATTGAACCGGCAACCGGCTCATTTCAATTACACATTATCAATCAGATCACAATTCAGGCGCGCCTTCGTCCGGCAGCACATCATCTTCTGATGCCTCATCGCCGTCCTGTGCGCTCTCGTTGGCATCATTTTCCACAATACGCTGCAAGCCGGTCAGTTTGGCACCATCATCCAGCGAAATCAGTGTCACGCCCTGTGTGGCGCGGCCCATTTCGCGTATTTCCGATACCCTGGTCCGCACCAGCACGCCTGTATCCGTAATCAGCATAATTTCATCGTTTGGCTCGACCAATGTCGCTGCAACCACATGTCCATTACGCTCACTGGTTTGAATCGCGATCATACCCTTGGTTCCGCGTCCATGGCGTGTATATTCGGAAATAGAGGTCCGCTTGCCATAGCCGTTTTCCGTGGCGGTCAACACGCTTTGCGATTCATCGCCGGCCACCAGCAGTGCAATCACGTTCTGCCCATCTTCCAGATTCATGCCGCGTACACCGCGGGCATTACGGCCCATGGGGCGTACATCATTTTCGTCAAAACGCACGGCCTTGCCAGCATCGCTGAACAGCATCACATCGTGCTGTCCATCCGTTAACGCTGCGCCAATCAGGTAGTCCCCATCATCCAGCCCCACAGCAATGATACCGGCTTTACGCGGATTGCTGAATTCATCCAGTGATGTCTTTTTTACCGTTCCATGTGACGTTGCCATGAAAACAAAATGATCTGCCGGGAAACTGCGGAACTCCCCAGTCAGCGGTAACACCACCGTGATCTTTTCATCCTCTTGTAACGGGAACATATTGACAATAGGCTTGCCACGCGAATTGCGGGACCCCTGCGGCACTTCCCAGACCTTCAGCCAGTACAGCCGGCCACGGTTGGAGAAGCACAAAATATAATCGTGCGTATTGGCGATAAACAACTGGTCAATCCAGTCGTCCTCTTTCATCTGGGTCGCCTGCTTGCCGCGTCCACCGCGTTTTTGTGCACGGTATTCAGACAGTGCCTGGCTCTTGATATAACCCGTGTGAGACAAGGTCACCACCATATCGGTTGGCGTAATCAAGTCTTCCGTACCCAACTCCTGGGCATTGTGCTCAACCACGCTGCGGCGCTGTGCCAGTTTGGTTTTGCCGTATTCATCAACCAGAACCTGCAACTCATCGGCAATGATCGTTGTCACACGCTCAGGCGTTGCCAAAATATCCAGCAGATCAGTGATCTGCGCCATGACATCCTTATATTCACCAACAATCTTGTCCTGCTCCAGCCCGGTCAGGCGTTGCAGGCGCATTTGCAGAATTTCATACGCCTGCACTTCAGACAGCCTGTACAGCCCATCTGACTGCAAGCCATACTGCTTTTCAAGCCCTTCCGGGCGGAAATCATCGGCATTGATCTTGCCGCCATCTGCTGTTGCGCGCGTCAGCATTTCACGCACCAGAGAACTGTCCCAACTGCGGGCCAATAACTCTTCCTTCGCCACAGGCGGCGTTGGCGCATTACGGATAATGGCAATAAATTCATCAATATTGGCCAACGCAACCGCCAGACCTTCCAGCACGTGCCCCCGTTCACGGGCTTTGCGCAGCTCATAAATGGTACGGCGTGTGACCACCTCGCGCCGGTGCCGCAGGAAAATCTCCAGCAGATCCTTCAGGTTGCACAGTTTGGGCTGCCCGTTCACCAATGCCACCATGTTGATGCCAAACGAATCCTGCAACTGCGTTTGCTTGTACAGGTTATTAAGCACCACTTCCGGTACTTCGCCACGCTTGAGCTCAATCACCACGCGCATGCCGGACTTGTCCGACTCATCCTGAATATGGCTGATGCCCTCTATCTTCTTCTCGTGAACCAGCTCGGCAATCCGCTCCAGCAGGCTCTTTTTATTCACCTGGTACGGAATTTCATCGACGATAATGGCCTGGCGCTGCCCCCTGTCGATATCTTCAAAATGGCACTTGGCACGCATGATCACACGGCCACGCCCGGTACGATACCCTTCACGCACACCCGACATGCCATAAATAATACCTGCGGTCGGGAAATCCGGCGCCGGGATAATCTCCATCAACTCATCCAGAGAAGCCTCAGGGTTATGCAGCAGGTGCAGACAGGCACTCACCACCTCATTGAGGTTATGCGGCGGAATATTGGTCGCCATACCCACCGCAATCCCGGCCGAACCGTTCACCAGCAGATTAGGCAGCCGTGCCGGCAGAACCGAAGGCTCCTGCTCAGAACCATCGTAGTTCGGCGTAAAGTCGACCGTTTCCTTATCAATATCGGCCAGCATTTCGTGCGCTATCTTGGTCAGCCGCACTTCGGTATAACGCATGGCTGCGGCACTGTCACCATCGACAGAGCCAAAATTCCCCTGCCCATCAATCAGCATATGACGCAGAGAAAATGGCTGTGCCATTCGTACAACAGTGTCATAAATAGCAGCATCGCCATGAGGGTGATATTTCCCCATGACATCCCCCACGATACGGGCCGACTTTCTGAACGGGCGGTTCCAGTCATTATTCTGCTCATGCATGGAATACAACACACGCCGATGCACAGGTTTCAAACCATCGCGCGCATCAGGCAGAGCACGGCCTACAATCACGCTCATGGCGTAATCCAGATACGAACGACGCATCTCTTCTTCCAGGCTGACTGGAAGAGTTTCTTTAGCAAAAGAGGTCATAAAGCTTTATTTAAAAAACAAACGGTTACGGGCTATTGTAAATTGAACTGCTCGTTGCAGGTAAACAACACTATAACCTGATTCGAATGTATTATTCCTATGAATAGTAACAGCAACTATAAAATAGCTATGGCACAATCGGAACATCGGCGTTGGCAATGCCAATGAGCTTAACGCTGTGAAGATAGACTGCAATCTAGATAATCTGGTTAGTGATATATCACGAGAGGAAAATTATGAAGAAACTGAACAAAGTGGCAATGCTGGTTGCATCTGCAACACTGGCTCTGTCAGCTGGCAGTGTATTTGCCCAGTCCAATGAAAACAACTGGTTGAATGTTGATGGCACGACATGGCGTACTGGCGACGGTACACTGTGCTGGCGCAATCCCTTCTGGACACCTGCAACTGCCAATCCAAACTGCGACGGCGCATTGACAGCTGAAGCTCCTGTTGTCACACAAGCCCCAACACAGGCTCCCACACCAGTGGGTCAACGTGTAAGCTATGCTGCTGACACCCTGTTTGACTTTGACAAAGCCGTGCTGAAACCTGCCGGCAAAGAAGTGCTGGACGAACTGGTTCGCCGTATTGGTAACGTCAACCTGGAAACCGTCATCACTGTGGGCCACACCGACTCTACCGGTCCGGAAGCTTACAACATGAAGCTCTCCCTGCGCCGTGCTGAAGCTGTGAAAGCTTACCTGGTCAGCAAGGGTGTTCCGGCTAACCGCATTTTCGTTGAAGGCAAGGGCGAAACACAGCCTGTTGCAACCAACGCTACCCGCGAAGGCCGTGCACAGAACCGTCGTGTAGAAATCGAAGTGATCGGCACAGTAATGCGCTAATCCTTTGACCTATCGTTTTTCAAAACGACCGGTTACAAAAACCCCGCTCTGGCGGGGTTTTTTCATATGGCAGCCATCACAATAAAACCCCGCTTTTCATAACACCGCAACTGCTTTGCCCATTTTGCGAATACGCCACATACAAAACAATAAAGCCCTAAAATAAACACCTACTTTGTTATAAAAACTTTACAACGCGTTTGAAATGACAACCACAACAACACACAATGTCGACCCGTCAGAAATAGAAAAATTCTCCGATTTGGCCCACCGCTGGTGGGAGCCTGAAGGAGAATTCCGCCCCCTGCATGACTTAAACCCGGTACGCCTGCAATGGATAGATGCCCAGGCACCAATCAAAGGCAAAAAAATACTGGATGTTGGCTGTGGCGGTGGTATTTTGAGCGATGCCATGGCACGTCGCGGGGCTCACGTATTAGGAATCGACCTGGCAGAAAAAGCCCTGCAAGTAGCTCAGTTACACGCACTGGAAGCCCAAACCCCGCAGATCCAATACCGGCAAATTGCCGTTGAAGACCTGGCCGCAGAACAACCCGGACAATACGACACAGTGACCTGCATGGAAATGCTGGAACATGTACCAGATCCGCAATCCGTCATCAACGCCCTGGCCCAACTGGTCAAACCCGGAGGCTGGGTATTCCTGTCGACCCTTAACAAAAACCCCAAATCCTTTTTACTGGCGATTGTCGGTGCCGAGTACATCATGAACCTGCTTCCACGCGGCACACATGAATACGCCCGCTTTATCCGTCCCAGTGAACTTGCTCGTATGGGCCGTCATGCAGGGCTTGAACTGGCCCAAGCCACGGGTGTCGAATACAACCCATTCACACATAAAGCCAAACTCACCGCCAATGCCGACATCAACTACATGCAGGCATTCCGGCGTGTTTAAAATCCGTATCCATCGCCATTCTTGTCATGTCCATAAAAGCAGTATTATTTGACCTGGACGGCACACTGGTAGACAGCGCTCCTGATCTGGGTGCTGCTGCTGACCAGATGCGAACCGACCGCGGTCTTCCCTCTTACCCTTTAGCAAAATACCGGCCACTGGCCGGTGCCGGCGCACGTGGCATGCTGGAAGTCGCCTTTGGCATGACGCCACAAGATCCTGACTACGAAACCATGCGGGAAGAATTTTTCCGCAATTACGAAATCCGCATGACCCAATCAACACACCCGTTTGATGGCATTGCGGCTATGCTGCTCGAATTAACCGCACGGCATATACCCTGGGGAATCGTCACCAACAAAATGGAACGCTTCACCCTGCCCTTTATCAAACAGGCAGCATGGGCTCAAAGCGCCCAGACCGTCATTGCCGGCGACACAACGCCCCATATGAAGCCGCACCCAGCTCCTGTGCTGGAAGCCGCAAAACAACTCCACCTGCCGCCCGAGGCATGCCTGTATGTTGGGGATGACCTGCGCGACATACAATCAGGCAATGCAGCCAACATGCTCACAGCCGCTGCCACCTGGGGTTATCTCGGCGCTAATAGCGACTACACCACATGGAATGCCGATTACATCGTTGAAAAACCGGCCGCCATCTTGAAACTCCTGAATTAAGCTACAATATAGCTTCTATGGGGCCGACCTGGTTTCGACGTGAGTGCGGAAGCAGAGCGGGGCATGCCGAGCACCAGTCCGCTCGTAAAACCACTGGAAAAAAAGTAATTGCAAACGACGAACGTTTTGCACTCGCTGCTTAATTGACTAGCGAGACTCACAACAGTTTGCCAATGGGCTGGGGCCGCAAGGCCTGTGGGTTAATACTACATTGACTGGTTTGCCGTTGGGTTACTCAACAGCAAACGAGACCTAAGTGACTGGCGACAAAGAGAGGGTGTGGGTGCCCGCTCCAGTCGCGAGAATTAAAACATTCCACTAAGCATGTAGAACTGCCTGAATATGGCTTGCGGACGGGGGTTCAATTCCCCCCGGCTCCACCAAGACACTATCCAACACCGTTTATTACAATGTAGTAAACGGTGTTTTTATTTTAAAATCAACACTGCTCTAAACAATCCCATCTAATAAGAACCAATTCAAGCTAAAATAATTGGAAGGGAGCAATAGGATTAACAATCATTAATCATGTATGATAATAAAAAAATCATCACCAACCTACAGGAATTTTTTATGCTTCAGACGAACTCTTAATATAATAAAGCTTTCTATCCCAATAATTAAAAATGCCATAGGCTATCAGATTTTAGAATTATATATTTTACTTATCACTTAATATTGGCAAGTAGTAAAAATTAACTAAAATTTAAAAAATTTATTCTAGTTATTAAAAATTAATTAATTTGATTTAATTCATAATATAAAATGGTATACAGACCATTCATAGTTTAGTTACAATTTTATATATTAAATATAATTTTTTAAATCATTTTAGGAGTTTCTATATGGGATTATTTAATTTTCTTTTAAAAGATAAAATAATTAAAATCTGGGAAAAAGATAATACAAATGTTTTGAATTTTGTAACCTCTATGGGGAAAAGAGAAATGCAAGAAATTAGAGCATCAGCAATTGCAGCTCTTGCTTTTTTCAGTTTAGACCCAGAAAATCAAAAAGATGGATCTTTGGAGTTAGCTTTAGCAATAATGGAGAGTGCAAACCTGCGACTAAACAAGCAAGAAAAAGTATTATTATCAGCATTCAATCTAAGACAAATGGAAAATCAAAAACAAGCCTATCAGTCTTCTTCTGTAATGAACAGAATGGTAGCATCTGGAATACCAATTTGGATTACTTCCATCAGATAAATTTTAGAGCCTTCTTTATTATATCAAGGCAGAAAATTGTGGTCTTTATTAGAAGCGGCAGATAAAGTAGAGGTCTCATATATTATTGAACAATTAACAATCCCTTATGATCACCACCCTATTAAAGAAATAATTATATCATTAAAGTTTTTTGAAACTCCAAATATATTTAAATCAGTTTAAATCATAAAAAAATTTAAATAATCATCCATCAATATTGATTTTGGCCAGTTCTGAAAACTCTTGACCGTATATAAATCTACCACCTAGCTTTTAGGAGTTGTCTGGACTTGTCTACGGATTCACACCGCCCACTAAAACGATCAACTATTCAAGATGCCGGCATGGCCAGACGTTTCTATGCCTGAACTGCTGCCGTGTGGCATAGGCCTCCCGACAACTCAATACCTGGCTGCGCAACCAGACTCCTTTTTTGAAGGTGCTTAAGCACTGCAGTCCAATGTGTAACGATCAATCAACCACAAGTACCAGCACCCCTCTATCTGTGTGACAGAGAATGCCAGGGTATCTGCACCTGTATTAATAATAACCCGGTAGCTATTAGCCTCTAATGCATGGATCTTATCTAAAGAAAAACCTCCAGATATTTCTTCCATAGCTTCGGGATAATCCCAAAACTCTACGAGCTGCTGGAGTAGTGTTGAAAGTAAGTTATCCTCTGTCAAATAAACGCCTACCTGTAAAGGCTGGTCCTCAAGTACATAGTGGGCATCATCCTCACAATGGCTGGTAATGGTAGTTGTGTAATGAAATTGGGCACTATTCAAAAAACGCTGAATTCCCTCCTCTGCCTTCAGTGTGACAGGCCAAAAGGTATCTCTCATTTGAGAAAGTGCATGTATATCAATATGAAATTTGTGGTCAATAACAGGGGGAATACCTATTTTATAGGGAATAAAAACACCTATCCTGGGATGAATGTAATGACTCAGCTTCTGTTGGTCTACATCATGAACAGCTAATGCAATTTCACGAACAGCATCTTCCAATGATGAATCAGGCATTGGCTGAGCGTTAACAACAGACAAAAAGCTGGCAATAAAAATAGTAAAAATAAATTTCATTTTTATTATTTTATATTACGAAACATATTTTTTAACGCTATAACATCTGTTGAAAATATTTGAGAATCCTTAATCAACCTTTAGAATTCGAGCATTGAACAAACACATTACAGGCACAGCAATACGCCCACCGACTGTTAGCGGTTTTAAGCTCCCACCCGTCCTCCCCAAAGGGCCATATGTGAATAGAACTAACAAGCGTCACCCATGAGTATCTTGATTCAACGTGCCGTATCACCACGTCCCAACTACGCTTGTCGAGTGCTTTAAATGGTTTTGAATGTAGTATGATGGAATGGTATTTAATCTGGTTGCCTTAACCTGAGGTTTTGGTACACAGCATTTATCAATTTGTCACAACAGAAATACCAGCTATGTCAGCAACTGTCTCTCAAACTCTATTGGAAAAAATGCATGCCTACTGGCAAGCCGCCAATTATTTATCGGTAGGCCAGATTTACCTGCTGGACAACCCCCTGCTTAAAACGCCTCTGGTGCTCAAAGATATCAAACCCAGGCTGCTGGGTCATTGGGGCACCACACCAGGGCTGAATTTTATTTATACGCACTTGAACCGCATCATCAATGAGCGTGAACTGAACATGATTTATGTTACCGGCCCCGGACATGGCGGCCCGGCGCTGGTAGCCAATGCGTGGATGGAAGGGACTTATTCGGAATACTACCCCAATGTATCTGAAGATGAGGAAGGCATGAAGCTGCTGTTTAAGCAGTTCTCTTTTCCCGGTGGCATCCCTTCGCATGTGGCACCTGAAACGCCTGGCTCCATGCACGAAGGCGGAGAGCTGGGCTACGCAGTCTCTCATGCATATGGTGCCGCATTTGATAATCCTGAGCAGGTGGTCATTGCCGTCGTGGGTGATGGCGAGGCTGAAACTGGCCCTTTAGCCACCAGCTGGCATTCGAACAAGTTTTTAAACCCGATTTCAGACGGTGCAGTGTTGCCCATTCTGCATCTGAACGGCTATAAGATTCAAAACCCCACCGTGCTTTCGCGCATATCACATGATGAGCTTGAAGCCTTGTTTACCGGGTACGGCTATGAGCCGCATTGGGTCGAAGTGGCTGACCCCGATGACTACATGGCTGCGCACAAACAGATGGCACAGGTGCTGGATACCTGCTTTGACCGGATTGCTGCGATTCGCGCGCATGCCCTGCAGGAGCAGTCTTCAGGCAAGCCTCTTTCGCGCCCGCGCTGGCCTATGATTATTTTGCGCAGCCCCAAAGGCTGGACCGGGCCGAAGAAAATTGACGGAAAAATCACCGAAGGTTATTGGCGAAGCCACCAGGTTCCTTTTTCCAACATGAATGAGGAACACATTCAGAATTTAAAAACATGGCTTGAAAGTTATAAACCGCAAGCGCTGTTTGATGAACACGGGTCTTTGAAAGCAGAGCTGAAAGCGCTGCACCCCCAAGGGTTCAAACGCATGAGCGCCAACCCGGTAGCGCAGGGCTCAGTAAGCCGCGATTTAAGGCTGCCGGATTATCGCAACTACGCCGTACCAGTTGAAACCCCGGGTGTTTCCATGGCAGAAGCCACCAGGGTGATGGGAAGATTCCTGCGGGACGTATTGCGTGCAAATGAAGCCCCTCGCAATTTCCGCCTGTTTGCACCGGATGAAATTGTCTCCAACCGCTGGACAGATGCACTGGATGCCAGTGGCAAGGCATGGATGGCAAATACGCTCCCCGAAGATGAAGGCAACGATACGCTGGAACAGGACGGGCGCATCATGGAGATTCTTTCTGAGCATACCTGCGTGGGCTGGCTCGAGGGTTACAACCTCACCGGACGGCATGGTTTTTTCAGTACCTATGAAGCCTTTGTGCATGTCATTGACTCGATGTTCAACCAGCATGCCAAATGGCTTAAAACCATCCGGCACATTGATTGGCGCCGCCCTATTCCGTCGATGAATATTCTGCTCACAAGCCACGTCTGGCGACAGGACCACAATGGGTTTTCACACCAGGACCCGGGTTTTATTGACCATGTGGTGAATAAAAAAGCGGAAGTGGTCCGTGTTTATTTACCGCCCGATGCCAATACGCTGCTTTCTGTCACCAACCATTGTTTGAAAAGCCGCAACTACGTTAATGTGATTGTGGCAGGCAAGCAGCCAGCGTTGCAGTACCTGAACATGGAAGATGCCATGACCCATTGCACCAAAGGCATCGGCATTTGGGAGTGGGCATCCAACGACCAGGGCGCTGAGCCTGACATTGTATTTGCCTGCGCAGGCGATACCCCCACCATGGAAGCGCTTGCCGCGACCGACCTGTTAAGGCAATACCTGCCTGAACTGAAAGTCAGGTTTGTGAATGTGGTGAACCTGATGCGGCTCCAGTCTGAACGTGAACACCCGCATGGTTTGTCAGACCGGGATTTTGATGCCATTTTCACCACAGACAAGCCGGTTATCTTTGCATTCCACGGTTATCCCTGGTTGATTCACCGCTTGACTTACAAACGCCATGGGCATGACCACATGCATGTGCGCGGCTATATTGAAGAAGGTACCACCACAACACCGTTTGACATGGTGGTGCTCAACCGCATGGACCGCTACAGCCTGGCCATAGACGCGATTGACCGTGTGCCAGGGTTAAGAGAACAAGCCACGCATATCAGGCAGAAATTCATCGACCAGTTGATTGCGCATAAACGCTATATCACCGAGCACGGCGATGATCTGCCTGAAATCAAGAACTGGAAATGGCCTTATCCGTCATCATCTTCAACATAATGACGTGAATTAACCCGCTTCAAGCTTGATTTGGCACTTGTCACTCCAACAAAACAGGCACTGCCCGCAGACAGTGCCTGTTTGTTTTTGCAGAAAAACTCTGCGGCTTGATACGATATGACTGCAATAAATATACCGTACAGGCCAGACTTTATCCTGCTAAAGCCGGGCGATGTTTCCTCACAATGTCAGTCGCCAGCTCATAAGCATAAGCCATGCGCAACACATCCCAGTCGCCCTGGGGTTTGCCAATCAACTGGATCCCCATGCTCAGACCCTTGTTGTTAAAACCAACAGGGATTGCCGCAACCGGGCAGCCGCACATCGTCCAGTGTGTGACAATTTCCATCCAGCGATGGTAGGTGTCCATCTCTTTGCCGGCAACCTCTTTGGGCCAGTGCCAGTTTTTGTCGAACGCGAACATCTGGGCCGTGGGTACAGCAATGAAGTCATACTTGTCAAAAATACCCAGCACCGTGCGGTACCAGTCACTGCGCCGCAAGCTGGCAAAATAGGTATCCTGAGCGCTGTATTTTTTGGAGCCTTCATATTCCCAGATGGCTTCGGGTTTGCTCAAAGCACGTTTTGCCGGGTCTTCCATCAGCGCCCTCATGCTCGAAGCACAAATGTGGCGATGCGGCAGCCAGACTTCGTCCCAGAACTTGGCCGGATCGGTCGGGTTATCAATCGCGTCAACCTTCACGCCCATGCCTTCAAACGCTTTCAGGCCATTCTGGCAGACTTCCAGCACATCTTTTTCCATTGCCAGATAACCATGCCAGTCACCCAGCCAGGCAATGCTTTTACCCTTGGGGTCCATCTTCAGGCGGTCACACACGTTCAGCGGTGTGAGCGCTTTCAGATTGGCATCATCGGCCAAAGACTCCGGCGCCAGCGGCGTATAGCCAGACTGCGTATTAAGCAGCAGCGCCACATCGGCAATTGAACTGCCCATCGGGCCATTGATACCAAACTGGTTAAAGAACAACTCTTTGCCAGGTGCCGGCACACGCCCCCAGGACGGGCGGTAACCAAACACATTGTTCCAGCCCGCCGGATTACGCAAAGAGCCCATGAAGTCACTGCCATCAGCCACAGGCTGCATACGTAGCGCCAGCGTTACCGCTGCGCCACCGCTGCTGCCGCCAGCCGATTTGCTCGGGTCATACGCATTACCGGTCACGCCGTAAACCGGGTTGTAGGTATGCGAACCATAGCCCCATTCAGGCGTATTGGTCTTGCCCACCACAATGATGCCAGCCGCTTTCATGCGCTGAACCATAAAGCTGTCGCTTGTGGGAACATTGTCTTTAAATACCGGGCTGCCGTAAGTGGTACGAACGCCTTTGGTATCGTCAAGGTCCTTAATCGCCTGGGGGAAACCATGCATCCAGCCATCGGTCTTGCCCTGCGCCAGCAGACGGTCTTTTTCAGCAGCCTGCTTCATCAGGTCGTCATGATCCTGCAACGCCACAATGGCGTTCACCTTATCATTGACCTTATCAATCTGTGTCAGATAGGCTTTCATCACCTCCTGGCAGGATACCTTCTTCGCATGAATCTGCGCCGACAGTTCCCAGGCAGGCATATCAATAATTTGGGTAGCGCCAGAAGAAGGCACAGAAGTACTCCCCGTTGCAGAAGCGGTTTGAGCTATGGATGTGTGCATTTTACCAAGCAGGCCTACAGCCGCCACACCGCCGACCAGATTTTTAATGGCAGTGCGCCGGTTAGGTTGCGCCTGGTCATGAGCAGAATTTTCAGAGCCTTGGGTTGATTCTTGATTCATTTATACATCTCCCATATGTTGGTTAAAAAGAAAACCCCAAAAGAAAAAAACAGTAACTAAATGGTCCTCCTTCATTTTTCATACATAGATCACTACACCTGGCCCGGTCATGCATGGTCCAGCCTTATCACACTTGATTTGCACGTATCCATCATTTTTGAAAAAGCAAAGCCCCTGCGGCCTTCAAACCGCATTTGAACTTTCAAGGAATCCTGTCAATACGCCGGTTGGATCCGGCCTTTCATCGCATCAGGGCGTAGTACGCTGAGGTACATCCCCCACGACATGGCTTTGCATCACAACCCCTGCTTGCCCAGCAGAAGACGTGGGCGCTTCGGCTGAGGGATTTTTGAAATACATGGAATAAACATAGCCCCCCAAAACCCCAACCACTAAAAACAGCAGCAGCACCTTCTTGTTTGATCTTTTAAGTGCCCTGCGCACAGGAACTTTTTCTAATGAAATAATGACTTTGTCGTCTTTCATGACACTTCCATTCATATCAAAAACAGACCACTTTTGATAGCCTGTGTTGCTGAATCCGTCCTGCCTCAAACCTTCACAAAACAGAATAAATTCATCATCACTTGCTGTGGTAACACGCCACAGGCGTTAACGTACCCAGCCCTTACCACGCATAAAACAGTACAACCCCGCAGCGGCTGCGCACAGCACAACCATGCTGGGAATAAACGGTGTAAATCCCGTTGCCAGCGCCTGAGCAAAATCCACACCGGTTGCGCCTTTGTACATCAACGACCCCAGCAGCAGCCAGATAAAATACCCCGAAAAGCACTTCATCAAAACGGATTGAAAAGAACCCGCATCACGCTGGGTATTAATGCTGCAACTCATCGCGCAGGCCACACCACCAAGCAGGTAGCCGCCATACGCCCCCGTTAAAGCAGCCATGCCGCTTTGCCCCTGCGGAAATACCGGCAGCCCCAGCAAACCCAAGCCCACATATGCAACCGCTACAAGCGGCCCCACACGCGAGCCTAAAACCAACCCTGTGAGCATAAAAAAAAGTCCCTGCAACGTCACCGCCACAGAGCCTTGTGCTGTAAAAGGAATATTCACCCACGCCGCAGCCATGATAGAAAGCATCATCAATACGAGCCACACATACAAACCCGGAAATACCGACCACTTTTTTGCAATATTCATCACTTATCTCATCATGCTCAGATCACTCATGAGTCAAGTCAACATGCTCTCTTTCTATCTCACCACACTCACTTGCCCATCAAAAAAATTCAATATATACCGCTGAGAATTTCTAGTTATTGCTATTTAACATACACACATGAGACCAAAAATGAACTTTTCAGATTCCGAACACTCCCAGTCTCATGTTGTTTCTTTTTACTTACATTGACACCAAATTACCCAAGTATCGCCTTGGTAATGAGGTACAGAACCGATGGGCACAGCAAGCACCCGAACCCGGTGTAGAACGTTGCCACCACCGCGCCATAAGGCACCAGTCGAGGATCAGTTGCAGCCATGCCGGCAGCCACACCGCTGGTCGTTCCCATCAAACCGCCATATACCATGGCTGCTTGCGGATTGGTCAGCCCGAAAGGCTTGGCTAAAATAGGCGTAAGAATCATCACAAACACTGATTTCACCACACCTGCAGCGATACTCAGGGCAATAATTTCTGAACTGGCTCCCAAAGCCGCACCGGTAACCGGCCCAACGATGAACGTGACAGCACCTGCGGCAATGGTTGCCACATCCACTGCACTGTGATAGCCAAACATATAGGCAATGACTGCTGCCACAATGTAACAACCCACAATACCAATGACCAGCGAAAGCAAACCAGCCAGACCGGCCTTGGTCAACTCACTCAGTTTGGCACCAAACGCGGTTGAGATGATGGCGTAGTCACGCAACATCGCACCACCCATAACGCCAATACCGCTGAACAGCGAAATATCCGAAAGGCCTTTGCCTCCCCCTGTAGTAGCACCTCCAATAAACGCCAATACCAAGCCAACAAAAATAGCCACTGCCGAACTGGCGATACGCCCTTTTGTCAGATACTTGGATATCAGACCGGAACCCCATAGAATGACACCCACAACCATGAATGCCATCACCAGGCCGTTTTTAGAGAATAAACTCTGAACAATACCTACAATATTTACTTCCATAATGGCACCTGTTTACTTTTTGTCAGCCAATTCTTTTGCCAGGTCTTCTTCCCAGTTTTCATTAGGCTTTGCTAATCTCGAAAGTGGTTTAATAAGAGGAAACATGACAACGCACCCGGCAATCCCGGCTACCAATGCAGTAGGCCCACCGGAAATTGCAGCGTAAACATTCTGGCTTGCCGCCATTGCCACTACAATAGGTATGTACATGGCCGACCAGAACTCAATGCCTGAGCTGGCCGCTTTTTTCATCAACCCTTTTCTATCAAGAATTTCTGTGGAGATCATCAGGAAGAGCATGGCAAAACCAACCCCACCAATGTCACCGGGGATACCGATCAGCTGTCCGATCAGGGTTCCCACAAAGACGCCGGCAAACATGCAGGCACTTAAGAGAGCTAAACCATAAATAATCATACATGGACTCCCGTGTGTGATTTTTCCGCAGAGGACATGGAGGTGTCCCCTGCGGTTTTTTTATTTACTCAATAACCACGAGGATGTCACCAGAGCTCACGCGCTGTCCCACCTCAACCTTGATTTCCTTTACTGTGCCGTCAGCCGGTGCTGGCAAAGGAGTTTTCATCTTCATGGCTTCCATGATGACAACCTGCTGATCTTTTTTCACAGCATCGCCCACTTTCACCTTGATTTCTTCAATTTTTCCAGGCATCCTGGCTTTAATTTCACTCATTTCATGACTCCTTTTCAGTTAATTGAGTGTAGTTTTAATGACATTTACCAAGTTCGGCTGCTTTTCGTTTTCAGCTACATCAAACAAAGTAAATATTTCTTTTTTAGGCAAAAGAACAACATCTGCTGGCCCTTTGGCCAAAACAGTGTGTCCATGACTAAAAAGCTCTTTGAGCGAGACTCCATACCCGTTGGGTAATGAAAGCTCGACATCAATGCGCACATGAAATTCATGCTCGCTTTGAATGACAATATCCATCCAGTCGCGCAAAATTAACGCTGCATCAACCGAATTCAACGAAGCCGGAGACGGTGTAAACAAAATATCCAGATCGGAATCCTCGCGGGTATAAAAATAGCCCGTCAGTAATTCCACCGCAGCCGAGCCCCATACCCCCAGCGAAAACAAGGCTCTGTTTTCCTGCTCCATCAGGCTGGAGAGCGCACACAGGGCGGTGGTTCTTTCACACTTCACCTGACCACGCCTTAAAGGCTCAAGAACATCCGCAGGCTGAAATACCGCAGCGATTTCACCAGGTTCCACAAAGGCCGGAATGCGCAGCTTGCTGCCATTGGGCTGTTGCCAGGAGGAAAATCCCACCGGAATCAAACCATCGCGCCCATGCCCCTCTTCCCGCCGGACAATACCCGGAATAGACACATCAGGGCCTGAACAGGCATAGCGCCCCACATCAGGCGGGCATATTTCCGGCAGCAGCACTTGTTCATAGTTCTGCTGCAACATCCCCTGCTCCTGCAGTTCACGAAAAATCCGCTCCCGCCCTTCGCGCGAAATAAAGAGGTAAGTATGGCGTGTATACATATCAGCTCTTTTTCACCCAGGTCGGGTCTGTTTTGGAGGACGACTGAAACTGCACCTGCGCTTCAACCAGCGAATCAAACAACTGCGTTTTCTCCGGCCCGCATACCGCGGCAATGGCAGAGGCAACCTCACCCGGCGGCACAATAGACGGCATATACACCAGTTCCGTTGCCGGTGCATTACAACGCAGATCGGTACTCACCTTCACCACCCGCCCTTTGATGCGCAGAATGCTTCTGGCCGCGCGTGTGATCGTTTCCGGTGTCGGGAAAGTGGTCGCTGTTACATACACATCGTATTCCGGGTTGGTACGGCGCCTTCTGTATGTGATAATGTGTCCTGCCTTGTTACATACATGACCGCTCTGACTCACAATGAAACTGTCAGCCAGCGGCATCCCGCCTACCAGCAGCTCCCGGTACTCTGCACCCGCAGGTGATGGAATCAGTGAAATATCATCGCGCAAAGGAACGCCATCCAGCGTCAGCCAGCCAAACTCCTGGCAGCCATACAAATCATGCACCTGCCAGTCATAAAGCTTGGCCACCTCCAGCAGCTCTAGATCCAGCGGAGTCCCCGCGCACAGCACCACACTGCCACGCGGAATCATGTCGGCAAACCCCAGGTTCTGGGCATCTACCAGAGTAGAGGCAATGAATGCTGACTCCCCCACCACCACTTGAGGCTGCTTTTCACACAGCGCCAGAATAAAAGCATCCCGGCTGGAGCGTTTGAGAAAACTCCAAGTCAGGCCATAGGCATTCAGCGCCTGTGCACTGAACACATTCACCAGAGGGGCATATGTAAATACCGCATGTGCCCCTGCTGGAATACCGGCAAGCGCCATCACCTTGCGCACAGCCTGTTCGCGCTGCGGCAGTTCAGGATGTGTCACACCCACAATATTTTGGAAAGCCGTCGACCCTGTGGTAAACGTCACATAGGCCAGATTAAACGGCACGTGCACTTCTTCAATCACATGCGCGGCCGTTGGCCCGGCGATGCCCTTGTCAGCCAGCGATCTTCTGGGCATTTCTTCCAGAGTCGGCGCTGTGCCAATATCATCGACGATACTGCGAAGGCTTTCCAAAATCGTGTTCATACGTTGAACCTCTTTGGTTCCGCCTGCACATGCCTTTTCACAAGCATGTGCAGGTCATATGTTGATCAAGCGTTCAGATATTTGGCTTCGACAGCTTTGAACTCTTCGTTCATCTTGTCGATCACCACTGCACGCATTTTGCGGCCACCGCGCTCAACGCCCAGTTTGCCACGCCCCCAAGGCCCCAGGTCGTCATAGCGGCCCTGTTTCTTGAGTTCAACCACTTCTTTCACATGCTTGAACACTGTGGGGCGGATGTCATCAATTGAATTGATGATCTCCTCCACACCGCCAAGCTGTTCAAAGAACTGCGGCCCAGCTGCAAACACCGGATTGTTCTTGGAGAGCTCCTCCAGATAATCCTGATCGAGTTTGGTAATACGTGCAATGGATGTAATCGGCATCACGTGAATCATGGTGCCAAACTCCGGGCTCATCGACAAAATATGATCTGCCTGCAAACCGTGACACAGGAACGCACCACTGATGGCACGACCAATCACCACCGCAATAATCGGGTGCCCGGTCTTGCGCGCTTCGGCCAAAGCCAACTGGTATGCACCCGTCGCCTTGTTCATGCCGAAAATCTCTTCCTGCTTGCCAGGCCCGTTTCCGGGGGTATCCACAATCAGCAGCAATGCACGCTTTTCATCAACCGGCAGGCTTTTATCCGCTTCAATCGAGGCGTACACTGCCAGCGCCATCTTGTAGCCTTCTTCCAGACCGATCACGCCTGCATAAACCACCGGGAAGTTGGGGTTCCCTACCATGGCGTCATTGGCAATCACGGTACAGTTTTTACCATCGAGCTTGGCTGTACCAATCACGGCACCTGGGCCGAAATCGGGATTGTCAATTTTCAACTGTCCCACCACATTTTCAGTAAATGTGCCTGGGTCGATCATCAGGTCGATCGCTGCACGACCTTGTCCCATCAAGCTTTCCATAAATACCTCCGCTTAAATTTCGTAAGTCTTCTGCTGGTCCAGATCCAACCGCTTGGCATTCTGAACAAATTCGGGCACCTTCAAATCAATGAGGTGTTCCGGATCAGCATTACCTACGGACTTCCAGACATCCATGGAGTCTTTAGGATGAAGGTCAATCGACAAACGCACGCCCTTGAGCTGTTTTTCAACCAGCGCTTTGGTACCAATACGGCGCTGTGCATTGATTTCAGCCATCGGCATTTGCAGTACCTTCTGTACCGCAGCCCTGAAGATCGACACTTTGTCATCTTCCAGGTAGTTACAGTCCGTCATGATGTATTTATGCTTGCCACCAGTGGTGCGGAACACCAGGCTGGTATCGCTTGCATCAAACTCATCTTTGCCCATTTCCTGCTCAATCACCTCAGGACCGGTCAGGCCCAGACGGCCGTACTGACTCATGATGATCACATCGGTTGCAGCACCCACAAAGCCCATGCCGCCAAAGCAGCCGACCTTACTGCCGATGAGCGCAATCACCGGGACAATATTGCGACAGTCCTGCAACTGATCCATCACCTCGGCATGAGCCAGCAGACCGGCATTGGACTCATGCAAACGCACACCGCCGGTTTCAAAAGAGATCACCACAACCGGGCCTTCGTTGTCTTTCAGGGCTGGGTTTTTCTCTTTCATTTTTTTGTAAGACTCAACCGCCAAACGAATGGTGTTGACCATCTTGGCACCGTTAACTTCACCAATAGAGCCACCAATAAAACGGCCTTCCTGTGAAATCACAAACACCGGGCGTTTGCCCACCAGGCCCACACCCGTCACAATACCGTCGTCAAAAGCCACCGCTTCGCCCAGAACCGGCAAATGCGGACTTTCCAGCTTGTCCATCGGACCAGCCAGCTCGGTAAAAGTCCCTTCATCGACAATGCCCAATGCTCTTTGGCGTGCATTGGCTGTCAGAAAACTCATATCTTGCAAACTATTCCATTTCGGCATATTCTGACCCCTTATTCATGACCGGCTGTTTTCATTTCACCCAATGCCTGATGCAGGCGCAGGTTCACAACAGCGGGTGTTGAATTGTTATCATTGATTTCAAAAAAAGCATTGCTCGCGCCGGTTTCTTCCACGAAACGTTGCAGCACTTTTTCCCACACCTTGTCAAAGCCGGTCACAGGCGTAACCACTTTGAACTTGGTCACACCATCCAGCGGTTGCTGATGAATCAACACTTCCATATCGCCCGAGCCCACCACGCCATAATGCAGTGAACGGCTCACAACGCTTTTGGGTGCAGAAGATTTGAACTCAAAGCTCAATGTATTCAGCGATTTCGTTGCCATAATTTCATATCTCCTTCAAATTACCAGTTGTGATATCTCTTGGGTGGCTGATACAAACCGCCAGACCAGTCAACGATTTCACGAATATTCTTGGCTGCCAACAGAGAGCGTGTGGCTTTGCTGCGGTCAATGCCAAGATCTTCCGGCGTCTGCAGGATGCCTTTTTCACGAAGCTGTTTGGTCACCTTGGGATCAGCCCTTAAGCCCACTTCGGTGTAGCCTGCAATACCTTCAATCGCGCGCATACGCTCATCCAGCGAACGGCACATATGCAGGTTGGCAATCCCTTCTTCAGAGATGATGTGTGTAATATCATCACCATAAGCCATCACAGGCGGCAGATCCAGGTTGGCGTTTTCAGCCAGCTTGTAGGCATCAAGCTGATCCACATAAGCGGGCGCCATTTTTTCCAGGAAGGTTTCAGCCATCTGTACCACCAGGCGTTTACCGCGCTTCATCGGGCCAATGTAATCAGCCTGCGATACAAACTCTTCACCGCATTTCAGCCAGGCATCTGTCGGGTGACGACGGCCTTTGGCATCACAACCCATGTTAGGCGCGCCACCAAAACCAGCCACACGTTTGGCAGTCGCCGTGCTGCTGTTACCGTATTTGTCAATCTGCAGCGTACCGCCAATGAACATATCCAGCGCATAGTGGCCTGCGGTTTGACAGTAAGCACGGTTGGAGCGCATCGTGCCGTCAGGACCAACAAAGTACACGTCCGGACGTGCATTACAGTACTGTTCCATACCCAGTTCACCGCCGAAGCTGTGAATGGTTTTCACCCAGCCGCTTTCAATGGCCGGAATCAGCGTGGGATGCGGATTGAGCGCAAAGTGAGAGCAGCATTTGCCTTTCAGGCCCAGCTCTTCACCATAGGTCGGCAACAACAGCTCAATGGCAGAGGTATAAAAACCAATACCATGGTTGATGGTCTGCACACCATATTTGGCATAGATGCCCTTGAGGGCAATCATCGCCATCAGCACCTGCTGGTCGGTAATCAGCGCCGGATCGCGTGTAAACAACGGTTCCAGGTAGAACGGACGGGGCGACTCAATCACTATATCCACCCAGTCACCCGGAATATCAACACGCTTCACTTTATCCACCAACTTGTTCACCTGGGCAATCACAATGCCCTGGCTGAACTTGGTCGCTTCGATCTGGATAGGCGTATCTTCGGTATTGAACCCGGTATACAGGTTTCCGCTGCTATCGCCTTCGTAGGCGCACACCAATGTGACTTGAGGAATCAGGTCAACAAAATAGCGTGCAAACAGTTCCAGATACGTATGAATTGCACCCAGTTGCAGTTTGCCTTTGTTGATGAACTCAGCAATCGGACCGCCCAAGGGGCCGCTATAAGCAAAGTCCAGTTTTTTAGCAATGCCTTTTTCAAAAATTTCCAAGAAGATCGGCAGCGACAAAGCAGACTGCACCATGTGCAGATCATGCACCTTGGTTTTATCCACTTTAGAAAGACACTCTGCCAAAAAGTCGGCCTGCTTCTGGTTGTTACCTTCCAGGTTGACCTTATCGCCAGGCTTGATCACTGCCTCAAGCAGCTTGATCACGTCTTTCGCGTCCACCACCTTGTCTTTTTTGATGAATGGCGCAGCCTGGTTCATTCGTCCAAGATACTCAGTCCTTCTGGTATCCCATTTCTTTGTTTCACCCATTGAATTCACCTTTCTATCAGATTAGGTATCTGCCAATTCAAGTTTCAAGAAAATCTCACCGGAATCCACCTCCACAACAGAACCGTCTGCCAACCGGACCTGTAACGCACCTGCTTCAGACATGCCTATCGCCAAACCGCTCTGATAAGCATCATCCGATTGGAAAGAGACTGTTCTGCCCAGGGTATGTGCGTGTTCAAGCCATAATTTGCGGATTCCTGCAAAACCTGTTTGTTGCCACTGCAAGAAAAACACATCAATGCTTTCCAACATGCAGTGCAAAAGATCTGACTGACTCACCTCACCGCACCCCAACATGGACAGTGACGTGGCCTTGCCGTTCAGCGCCGGGGAAAAATCCCCGGCGGTCTGATTCACATTCAACCCCACCCCCAACACCAGTGTGTGCAACGTCGTGTACCTGCCCATGTCGCTGGCTGTAGGAGCCATTTCAACCAGCAGACCGGCACACTTTTTTTCATCGCCCAACAGGTCATTGGGCCACTTAATCTGCAAGTCCACACCAGTTGCCTGCTTCACTGCGTTTTGCACTGAAACAGCCAATACCAGCGTGGATTGCGCAAGCTCTTCAATCCCGACATTGACATTGATGATGGCACTCACCCACAGCCCCAAGTCATTCCCAGATTCCCAGCCGTGGTCAGAGCGTCCATAACCGTTTGACTGCTCATGCGCAACGATCACCGTTTTGGAGGAAATCGGTCCGTTTTGCAGTATCCGTTTGGCCATTGCATTGGTTGAATCCACCATATCAACTTCTATGCAGTGCCAATCGTCAATCAGAGTGTCAAACTGTTTCATCAACATTCCCGGTTCATTTCAAGAGCTTCATGAGGTGAACGTTACGGCGCATATATCAGGTCATAATCCAGCCTGCAGTAGCAATCAGCACCCCGGTTTCCACCGCTGTAGTGATCACACCGCAAATATTGATCCCCATGGCAATCGGCATGATCATGCAGTACGGGTTTTCCTCCATCGCAGCCTTCTGGGCCAGCTTGGATGTTGTCGGCATACATGACACACCGGCAATCCCTACAACAGGGTTGAACTTGCCCTTGTTGATCCAGTAAAACAGCCAGCCGCCCAAAATACCACCGATACCGGAAATAGCCAGCGCCACAACACCGATCACCACCAGAATTGCAATCTTCGGATTCAACAACGTATTGGCATCACACAGCACACCCAACAGCAGTCCCATGAAGAAAGTAGCGCTGTACAAAATGGTCGTTTCCAGCAGATTCTGCAAAGGCTCAATCTCAGCTTCTTTGATCGCCACACCGATGAAGAACGACATGATCAGCGGAGATGCCACCGGCAACAGCAAGCACAGTACCGCACACAACACAATGGTCATGGTGAACTTGCTTTTTTTGGTTGCATTGGGCACTTCAAATTCAATGTCAATGCCGCGGTATTTTTTCGGCACCATCAGCTTCATCAGGTACGGATAACCCACATACGTCAGGCTCAGGTACAGATACGCAATCACTGCAATCGGCACAAACAGATCCTTGGCCAGAATCAGCGAGGCAAACAGAACCATCGGCCCATCTGCACCACCAATGATGGCCGCGGCAATCGCTTCACCGGGTAACAGCCCCATGTAGCTGCCAACAATCAACGCAGCAAACGTTCCCAGCTCACCAAACAGAGCCAGCACCAGACATGTCCAGGGGCGCACCAGAATGAAACTGATTTCACTCATCACCCCAATGCCCATGAACACCAGACACGCAATCAACGCATTGCTGAATGTCAACGTATACACCGGCTGCAAGAAGTTCACCTGCATCATGTCAACCAGCTCACTGGGATCCGAAATCAGCGGATCCAAAATGATGTTGCCAATAGAGCCATCAGCTAAAAACAAAGTACCGGCATTGATCGCAATCATGCCAAGCCCCATCGGGATCATGATCAGTGGTTCCAGCGTCTTCTTAAAGCCGTAATAAGCCAGCACCAGGCCAAAAACAATCAACAGAATTCGGGAAACCGCCAGCATCGGCGCTTGCATGAACAGAGAGGAGATGCCGGGAAAAATCTGGATTAACTGCTCCATCTCAAACTCCTTCTTCGGCCTGTTCGCTTGTGCTGGAACGGCTCATGATTTTATTGATCAGAATGATCAACGCGATTAGAAAAAAAGAAATGACCGCTGTAATGCCATAACACAGCAGTGCATAAACGATGATGTTCATAATTCAACCTTATTCATTTGTAAATTCTGAATTTCGGCTGAGCGCCCCAGATAGTGCAACGAAAAAAAGCATGCGCACGCTGTCGTTACACAGCATGCACATGCTTTTAATGAATTCTTAGAGACGTCAGTAAACAAACCGAAAGACAACATGACAATTCATGCCGGTTTGCCAGACAAATTACACTAAATCACTTTGGCGGTAGAAGAAAAATCACTGCACAGTATTTTGTGCTTTCACAGGCTTGCAAGTCACTGTTAGCAAGCTCATCACAGATGATGGAGGGAAGTGTATTCCTATTTGCCCGAAATTACAAGAATCCGAGCAATCCGTTATTACATCCCTCCGCCCTACAAATGCATCATGCCCAAACCACAACGCTCATGGTTTGTATATACCGAAAAAGCAGAGTATCCATAAGCCGCAATTGCCACCCATTTTTTATTCGATACCATGCCAATCTTCACCTTCAAACTGGTCGACACAGACGGCAGCGAAATCATCGCATGCAACGCTTCCAAACTGGCATGAATCACTGCATGCACCTGCCCTGGATGCTTGGCAATGACACCGCTTGACAGCGCTGTATTGACAATGATCTTGGCATACGACGCCGTGATTTTATTGCTCATCCCGGTGATGAATGTTGCCGCACCAGTGGTGTGATCAATGGTGTGAATAAACTCCTTGATTCTTTTTTCCTCTTCCTCACCCTCGCTCATCGCAAGTACCAGAGCCAGTTTGCCGATCGGGGTGGAATGGTTGATTCCAAGCATCATATCTCTCCTTACAGTCAACTTTTCTAAGTTCGACCATAAAACATTAAATAGAAAAACAGCGTTAACGCCAGCAAATCAGCACAGCCTCCCGGACTGAGATTGCTGCGTGTAGATACTGCACAGTAATCACGATACTGCTGGCCTGCATCCGAATGCACTTTGGCAAACAGTTCTTCAGCCCCTTTCTGTAACGCTTGCAAACCCGCTAAACCACGCCTGTGCACAACGTTGGTATCTTGCGTATGCAGAATTAAAAACAGCAGCACATGGCAACAGGCATCATTCCAGCTTTGCTGTGCCAAGGCTTTAACAAGGTGCTCAAATGCCTGCACCACATGCGGAAAACCTGCTTCCGCTTCTCCTCGAATCCCTGTAATGCCATATTGCTGATAGATATGCTCTCCAGCGGTCAACGGCCTGTCATGAATCGCAGTCACTGCATCCACCAGTTCGCGCTGAACCATTCCCTTCACCATCTGTGCGGCTTCATCACATATCGACTTGAGCAAAAGTGCAGATTGTTGACGCGGGTCAAAAGAAGATGCTTTTCTCAGCCGGACTTGTTGTGTTCCAACAGCACAACAGACAATGCCCAGAGAAAAAATCAGCCCTTTATGCGTATTGATGCCACCAGTTGCCGCATACATTTCTTTCTCCGCAGCAACGCCTGCCCGACGCAAAACAACAAAACGCTGGTCTGCAGACATATGTTCCAGAGTCTGGCCGATTTGGACACAGGTTTCAAAATAAGTATGCAAAGACAAAGCGCTGTTGATA
The DNA here is from genome assembly GCF_963921665.1 of Saezia sanguinis. Lineage (NCBI taxonomy): Bacteria > Pseudomonadati > Pseudomonadota > Betaproteobacteria > Burkholderiales > Saeziaceae > Saezia > Saezia sanguinis. The sequence continues at coordinate 5,693 of NZ_CAWUGC010000018.1, read as the reverse complement.
AACGTGTGGTAGTCCATATCCGAATGCGCGCCCGGCGTGTCAGGACACACCAGACCGGGCTTGGGCGATACAGAAACCTCCAGAATGGCGGCACTGCGAGCCAGATCGGCTATCTCAGCAGCGGTATAACTCAAAAAATTTTTTTGACTGAGCATGTTAAAAATCAAACCAGATCATCATTGAAGCACGGAACACACTGCATACTTCCTGTGTTAACACAAGAAGTAGTTAAATAAAAATAACCATAGCCTGCCATGAGTTCACCTCATCTATACAAAAACATTTGTCCATTGAAACTGACCGTTAAAGCCCCACCGTTTGCTCTGCATCGTTCCTGCTGAAGATGCATTTACACCACACCCCAGCGCCTTGTGCCACATGGTTTTGATACGCAAAAAAGAAAAACAGATTTTTGCTACTGAATTGACAAGATGGAACGCAACTAACAAGGCTGGAGCCAGACAGACAACCCATACATTGATCAACCGGTAAACACTGAACGCTTTTTCATGAAGCCCGAATGGTGAACGCCATTTGCTGTTTTGCGCGTATATGCCAGATTGATTATTCATGGCTACGCTAGCAGAGCGGTGCTTCAGACACACGTATGCACGCATGCCACTGACCGGCACGTCAAGCTTTTCTTTTGAGGGAATATAGACAGGATGCTGCGACTGCTTAGCGCCAGGCCTGTACTCGTCGGTGATTGTGCGCTCCATAGCGACCCCAGAACAAAGCCAACTTAGTGTTGTTCAATTTGACGAAATCACCGTCTCACGTTGAGGAAAAACTTTCCTCTCACAGCCACAAATAAACACCTAGTTCACTTTGCGTTGCTGGGTACAACGCACACACATAATCACTTGTCGTTAGGTGATGAATACATTCTATCACCGCCAAAAATCGGTAACGTATTATGTAAGCAACACAGTTGTAAACCTGCAAATTACCCGTATTGGAGTGCACAATCAGCAGCACATAGCAGGTTATTCTGTTCATGGGTTATGCACTGGTCGGGCAAAGTTATTAGCGACCTAGCCAATAAAGCCCAGCCACACACTGCCACTCCTCACATTAGCTTGCAGACCAGGGGTCTTCAGCCATTAAAAATGCACGTAACGCATTGCGGTGAGGGTGTGCAACAAGCCATGCTCTTACTGATTTGACTTTTTCGTAATCTTCGTTGCCAAATTTTTTTCGATACATTTGTTCAAAAGTATCTTTTGCAGATTCTGATCGAACCTTGCGCTGCCATGGCGTCGTGAAAATGCTGTTCAACTGATGCGCCAGCCCTGCCTTTTTAAGGTATTCCCATTCTCCCTTATCAAGCCAAATGCCGCCAACATCTGGCGACAGATCGAGACGATGGCTGCTGTCTTTGGATATTCTGTACTTCAACATCAAGGCACCACTCACCGGGCAAACCAATGCTTGTTTTGAATCCATGGGTTCTATGTCCAGGTCTTCTGCGCTCGCTGCATCTAATGGCTCAGGCGAAGTGTCTTTCCAGCGCAGGTAATGTTCAAGCAAAATCCAGTTGCCCCCGCAATGATCACATGTTTGACACGCAAACAGGTTATCCAGATATGCTCTATTCAACTCTCCATTTGTGCAGCTCGGACACTTCATACCACACTATCCTCCAATATTTAAGATGGGCATGTGACGCTTCTGCGAGAAGCTTTACATACCCTGCCCTGCATTCCGCCATATGTCTGCCATATGTCTTAGTCAGGCCAGCCCAACAGCCTTTTTAGCTGCATCCAGATAAAGCGCCCTGAGCCTGCTTGCAATGGGGCCCGGTTTGCCATCCCCCAGCATGTGCCCATCAATGCTAACCACGGGCCAGATAAAGGCCGTCGCCGCACTGACAAAAGCTTCTTTGGCCGCCTTGGCCTCTTCAATGGTAAAAAGCCGTTCTTCCAGTTTGAAAGAGCGGTCCTGCTCAATGAGCTGGATAATGGCTTTGCGCGTGATACCGTGCAGAATATCGTTGCTCAGCGGGCGGGTCACAATGGTATTGTCATGTTGAATGATAAAGGCATTGCTGGCGCTGCCTTCAGTGACATAACCGTCTTCCACCAGGAAAGCATCATCAGCCCCCTGAGTATGCGCATATTCTTTCGCCAGGGAAGCGCATAACAACTGAACGGTTTTGATATCGCGCCGGCGCCAGCGCAGGTCTGGCACAGAAACCACCTTGATGCCTTTTTTGGCAATGGGGCAATCCAACAGGTTTTTAGCCTGGGTAAAGAGTACCAAGGTCGCTGGCGTATCGGCCGGAGGGAATGAAAAGTCACGGTCTTTATCACGACCGCGCGTCAGTTGCATATAAATGCCACCTTCGCGCAGTTGATTCTTTTCAATCAATTGCCTGTGGATCTCCAGCAACTGGTCCTGGCTTACCGGCATTTTCAACTGCAGCTCATTGCATGAACGCTTCAGCCTTGCAAGATGGCCTTCAGACTCAAGCAACCGCCCATTGATCACCGCAGTAACTTCATACACGGCGTCGGCAAATAGAAATCCCCGGTCAAAGATGGAGACTTTTGCATCGCTCTCATCAACATACTGACCATTGACATAAACAATCCGTCCCATGTATTGCTCCTTCATCGGCTTAAAGATGAATTGTGAATCTTTTCACATGTTTCACCTGAACAGAACTGCCATTTTCAACGAAAAACGCCCTTCAAAGCAACACCCGTCAGACATATGTTCATGTTCTCCTCATTTCCCCTATTGGCAACAATAAGCTCGAAATACCGCATTTATTTGTGAAATAGCCACAGTTGGCAATCAATGCACTTCAGATTAATGCCATAACACCCGGCGTATGGCACAATCAACATCGTTTGTGCATCACACAAAACAGACTGTCTGATTTTTAGGCTTCTGAGGCCTGTTTTCCGCAACATCAGCTCAGTCATGCAAAGTGCCATGCACATTTCTCCCCCTGTTCATAGGCCTATTTGTCAGTAGCAACGTTTGCCATGCCTGCCATTATCGAAGCTTATCGTGCCGGATTGCTGAACCGAAAATACTGGTTGCAAAACATCATTTCGGGTATTGTGGTTGGCGTCGTTGCCCTGCCTTTGGCCATGGCGTTTGCGATTGCCTCAGGTGCCAAACCCGAACAAGGCATTTATACGGCGATTATTGCGGGTTTTCTGGTTTCTACCTTGGGCGGCAGCCGTTTGCAAATTGCAGGCCCAACAGGCGCCTTTATCGTCATACTCTCTGGCATCACGGCCAACTACGGCATTGTCGGCCTGCAAACGGCAACGCTGATGGCCGGGCTTATTCTGCTGCTGTTAGGCATTGCCCGCATGGGCACCATCATTAAATTCATTCCTGCTCCGGTCATTGTCGGCTTTACTGCGGGAATTGGTGTGATCATCTGGGTAGGCCAGTGGGGAGATTTTTTCGGACTCCCTGCGGCAGCCGATACAAACCTGCATTTTCATGAAAAGCTATGGTATCTGCTTCAGGCCCTGCCCGAGTTGCATTTGCCAACCACGGCTCTGGCCGTCATATCGCTGCTGCTGGTCATTCATACATCTAAAATCACCTGGCTGAAACGCATTCCCGGCCCGTTGGTTGCCCTTGTGGCAGCAACTGTTTTGCAATCCATTTTTCACTTTGACGGTGTCAAAACCATCGGCTCGGCATTCGGCGGCATTCCACAAGGCCTGCCCTCATTTCAAATGCCGAACCTGTCATTCAAACAAATCATCGAGCTGATCGGCCCCGCATTCACAATTGCCATGCTGGGCGCGATTGAGTCCCTGCTTTCTGCAGTGGTCGCAGATGGCATGGCCGGTACACGCCACAACTCCAACCAGGAACTGATCGGGCAAGGCATTGCCAATATGGTTACTCCCTTGTTTGGCGGCTTTGCGGCTACAGGCGCCATTGCGCGTACGGCAACCAATATCCGCAATGGCGGCACCAGCCCTTTATCAGGCATTGTGCATTCGCTGACACTGATACTGGTCATCATGCTGCTGGCACCCCTGGCGGTCAACGTCCCGCTGGCTGCGCTAGCTGCCATTTTGTTTGTTGTGGCCTGGAACATGAGTGATATCCCGCATTTCATCAAACTAGTCCAACGGGCACCCCGTACCGATGTGACCATTCTGCTGGTCACATTCTGCCTGACGGTTTTTGCCGATCTGGTGGTGGCGGTCAATATCGGCGTTATTCTGGCTGTCTTTCAGTTTTTGCGTCGTATGGCCAGAAGCGTGGAAGTTCGCCAAGTCACGGAACAGGAACTTGACCATGAGTTTGCGCACCAGGGCATCACGCATCTGCCTCCCGGCACTCTGGTTTATACCGTTGAAGGTCCCTTCTTTTTTGGTGCGGTTGAAAACCTGGAGCGTGCTTTAGCCAACACGGCTACCGATCCGCGTATTCTGATCATCCGTTTGCGCTGGGTTCCTTTTATTGATTTCACAGGGCTTCTGACCCTGGAGGAAGCCATTCTGGATTTGCATAAGCGTGGCATTCGGGTCATGCTGACCGGTGCCAATGACAGGGTTCACGCCAAACTGGAAAAGGCCAAAATTATCAACCTGGTTGGACCGGATAATTACTTTAAAAATGTGTTACAGGCTTTGGTGGTCTGCCAGCAGTTGGCAGAGCAGGACGAGCACGAAAAAAGCACTAACAATAACTGAAAGCCCGGTCTGCTAACCCCTCTTAAGGCAATCTGTTTCCCAGGCATGCTTTACATGGATATACCAGCACGCTCCGCTGCTTTTAGTATATGGATACGCATAAAATATTCAGCATTGGTTGGCTCATGGGCCACAATGGAATCCAGAATATTCTTATGTTCTATGGTCATCTCAAGAAAACGTTTCCTCTGACCCAGCGGCCGGCTCTGCGTTTCAAGAAAAGATTTGCCGTAACTGTCATAGCAGTCAGCAAACATTCTGTTTTGAGAGAATGACATGATCAGGTGATGGAAATCATGGTCGTGTTCCGCCGCGCTCACCAAATCCTGCATCTTCAGCGCTTTGTTAAAGCTCTGCAGATTCTGCCGCAGAATTTTCACCTGTTTGTCCGAGCAGTACATTGCGGCTCTGCCTGCTGCATGGCTTTCAACAATGAATCGAAAATGGTAAATTTCTTTGGCTGAATAATCCAGCCGCCAAAGCGGCGCTGTATCGTCTGGAACGCGCCCTTCTTTGTTGACAATGATCGTGCGCTTTCTGGGCTCGGAATGTACCCAGCCCAGCATTTCGAGTGTGATCAACGCTTCCCGCAAAGAAGTACGACTGACGCCAAGCATTTGAGACAGCGCCCTTTGCGAAGGTAAGGGCTGCCCATCTGATAACGCACCACTGCGAATCAATTCCTGAATCTGTAGTGCAACCATTTTCGTTACTTTGTCATTATGTGATTGCGTCATAGCTCATGTGCCAGCATGTATTAAGTTAAGGTATGTCACACCACCCATCAAGAGACTTCAAAAACTTGCCCTGCTCCGCTGTGATGGATATGAAACCGAATACGACCTCTTACAACCAACCAAGAGATTCCCAATAGCGCCCATTCTCTCAGAACCTGTTCACGATTTTTTATAGATAGTGCATACTGTGGGTATGAAAAGGAAAACCTACCCCAGTGATATCAGCCGTGAGCGGTTTGAGAAGATACGCCCTATTTTGGAGCAAGCGCGTAAACGG
>NZ_CAWUGC010000017.1:0-208222 GCF_963921665.1 Saezia sanguinis | reverse complement strand
GCTTTGCATGGTTGGAGAAAAACCGCAGACTATGGAAAAACTGTGAACGCAAGCTCAACACCAGCTTACAGTTTGTCCTTATGGCTTTCCTTACGCTACTACTTAAAAGATCGTGAACAAGTTCTAAAGGTATTTTTTTCTCGATTCTGGCTTCTGCACTGTTTGGCGGGCTCTATTACTATGCCTCTTTGCTGCAGCCGCTGAGCGGGCAGGAAGTGATGGGGTGGAGAATATTGTTCACGCTGCCCATGGTGACGTTATTTGCGGTTGCCGGTAAAGAGTGGACTCTGGTGAAGCAGGTGTGGCAGCGGGTGAAAAAAACGCCGGCTTTTGCCGGGGTGCTGGTTCTGAATTCGTTTTTACTGGGCATTCAATTCTGGCTGTTCATGTGGGCGCCGATGAATGATCGCGCCTTGCAGGTCTCGTTAGGTTATTTTCTGATGCCTCTGGTGATGGTACTGGTAGGCTACTTTGTGTATGGCGAGCCGCTTTCCTGGCTGAAGAAGCTGGCAACTTTGCTGGCAGCCGTCGGAGTGGTCAATGAGTTTTTTTATGTTGGCGGCATGGCGTGGGAAACGCTGGTGGTTGCACTGGGTTTCCCTTTGTATTTTTTTATGCGGCGCCGTTTCGATGTGAACCACATGGGCGGGTTGTGGTATGAAATTGCATTGATGCTGCCCTTATCTGTCTGGTTTGTCATGCATGGCGCTCTGTCATGGGAGGTGCTGGCGCAAAAGCCTGCGCTGTATATTCTGATTCCGTTTCTGGGGGTGTTAAGCACGACGGCATGGGCTTTTTATGTGGTAGCCAATAAATTGCTGCCATTCAGTCTGTTTGGTCTGCTGGGCTATCTGGAACCGATATTGCTGGTGGCGGTTTCGTTGTTGCTGGGGGAATCAATTCACTTGCGTGAATGGCCCACCTATATTCTGATATGGGCCGCAATTGTGGTGCTGGTGTTGGAAGGGGGCAAGCATATGGTGATGCAAAAACATACCCGCGCGGCCCGCTGATGTTGGCAGCAAGATGTGTATAGTAGGTGGAAAACTGTTTTCTGTTAAAACAGATCAAACAGCACCATTTACACGGCTTTGCGCAGATTGGCGGGGGCAATTTTCAGCCCTTCGCGGTATTTGGCGACAGTGCGGCGTGCAACCTGTATGCCCTGCTCAGCGAGCATTTTTGAAATATCGTTGTCAGACAGCGGCTTTTGCGAGTCTTCCTCGGTGACCAGTTGTTTGATCAGCGCACGTACGGCAGTACTGGATGCGTTGCCGCCGGTCTCGGTAGACAGGGATGAGCCAAAGAAAAACTTGAGTTCAAAAATGCCAAATGGCGTCAGCATGTATTTGGCGGTTGTGACGCGAGAAATGGTTGATTCGTGCAGCCCCAGTTCGTCGGCAATTTCGCGTAACACCAGTGGACGCATGGCAATTTCGCCATGGGTGAAGAAATTTCTTTGCCGGTTCACTACTGCCTGAGAAACACGCAGAATGGTTTCAAAACGCTGTTGAATGTTTTTGATAAACCAGCGGGCTTCCTGAAGGCGCTGGTTCAAGGCCTGGGCGCCATCGTTGCCTTTATGTCCACGCAACGCCTGGGCATAGATATCATTGACACGGATTTTGGGCATGATGTCCGGATTGAGCGTGGCCTTCCATTGGTTGCCCGATTTTTTGATAATCACATCCGGGATGAGCACCGTTCCTGGTGAACTGGCAAACTGGCGTCCGGGCTTGGGGTCCAGCGTTAAAATGAGCTGATAGGCACTGCGTATGGTTTCTTCATCAAATCCGGTGATAGCCGCCAGCTTGCGGTGATCTCGTTTGGCAAGCAGATCCAGATGTTGCGTGCAAATGGTCAGCGCCAGGTCTTTTTGAAATGAGTCTGGCAGTTGTTTAAGCTGCAGGCACAGGCATTCGGACAGGTTGCGGGCACCGACACCTGCCGGGTGCATGGTTTGCAGCCAGTTCAGCGCGCATGTGAGGCGCTCCAGCATATCCTCATGTTCAAGCTCGTAGTCAATGTTGTTTTGGCGTGAAGAGAGTAACTGGTCGGTGATATCGGTCAGATCGTCGGCCAGATAGCCGTTTTCATCCAGGGATTCGATCAGAATGTACAACGCAGCTTTGTCTTCGTCGCTGATATGCAGTGTGCGGGCCTGCTGCATAAGGTGTTCTGTCAGCGATACATTTTGTGAGGCCCATTCCAAAGCGTTGGCGGTTTCCTCATCATCTGGCTGTGCGTTGCTGTTGGAAACGCTGTCTCCCCAGTCCCGGCTGTCTGACCAGTCCCATTCATCGTCGCCGTTGGAGCGGTTGTCGAGTTCCTGGGGCTGTGACCAGTCCATTTCCGAAAGTTCATTGCTGCTGGAAGCGCTGTCAGAGGAATCACCGGTGCTTGCCATGTTATCTGCCGACGCTGGTGCCAGCGGCAATTCATTGCCGGATTCCGGGCCGTCCTCTTCTAAAAAAGGATTGCTCTCCAGCATGCTTTCAACCTCCTGCTGCAATTCCAGCGTGGAGAGTTGCAACAGCCGGATCGACTGCTGCAATTGCGGTGTAAGCGCAAGGTGCTGTGAAATGCGTAGCTGAAGGCCCGGTTTCATCATGGTGCTTGACGACCTTGCTACATGCGGAAGTTTTCGCCCAGGTATACCCGGCGCACGTCAGGGTTGGCGACGATTTCGTCAGATGTACCCTGGGTCAGGACTTTGCCTTCACTGATAATGTAAGCGTGATCGCAGATGTTCAATGTTTCCCTTACGTTATGATCGGTAATCAGCACGCCGATGCCGCGTGCTTTTAAAAAACCAATGATGCGCTGGATTTCAATGACGGCAATCGGATCAATCCCCGCAAAGGGTTCATCCAGCAAAATGAAATGGGGGTAGGTGGCGAGTGCCCGCGCAATCTCCACGCGTCGCCGTTCACCACCGGACAGTGCCAGGGCGGGGGAGTCACGCAGCCGGTCAACGTGGAGGTCTTGCATCAGGCGGTCCAACTCTTCATCAATGCGTTTGCGTGAAAGGCTTTGCCCGTCGGCATCCAGTTGCAGTTCGAGCACCGCGCGGATATTTTCCGAGACACTGAGTTTGCGGAAAATAGACGCTTCCTGCGGCAGGTAGGATAACCCCATGCGGGAGCGCTCATGGATCGGCATGCGGGTGATGTCCCGGTCGTTGATCATGATTTTCCCGGCATCTGCACGTACCAGACCGACAATCATGTAAAACGAGGTGGTCTTGCCTGCGCCATTGGGGCCTAACAGGCCCACAACCTCGCCTGATTCCACAGCGATTGAAACGTCTTGCACCACGGTGCGGGCACCGTAGGTTTTTTTCAGCCCTGTCGCGTCGAGTTTTGCCTTCGCCACTTGGGAAGCGGTGTCTGGGGTTGATGTGGAAGATGTGGTTTTGGTTGCAACCAAACTCATGTCCAATCCTTCGGGCGGGTTAATCGTTTGGCTCAGGGGTTAAGACCATGGTCATGCGGCCACTGGCAGAGCTGCTGTTGGGACCGCTTTCCACGGTGAAAAAGCTGGTGGTGTCGTTATAGGTAATGACCCCGCCGGAAGACTGGTCCCAGAGCTCGGTACCCCGGTAACGCCGAATGGTCGCATCGCCAACGAGCTTCAATGTGGTGGTACGGCTGTCATATTCCAGGCGGATGGCTTCGCCTTCGATATATTCATTGGTGTTGTCACGGTTTTGCCTGAAATAGGCTCTGTGCTGGGCCGAGCCAATGGCAACGCCGAGCTGGTGCCCTGATGCCACCTGGCGGACATCCATTTGTGCGGCGCGTATGGTCAGTGACCCCTGCGAAGCAACCACATTACCGAAAAAGCGGCTGACTTTATTGGCATTGTCGTATTGCATGCGGTCCGCCTCAATGTGGATGGGCTGTTTGGCATCATCATTGGCGGCCCAGGAGGAAAAGGACATCAGGCATAACAGCGTGATAACAGGTATCTGCTTGGCTGCATATATGAAAAACCGTGAGAAAACAGTCTGCATAATTATGTCCGGCATGAAAATTGCATTAAACAACCCCTATCTTACTTGATTCTACAGGGGAGCGGTAATCATCCAGCAGAGAGCAGGAGGTTTTCTATCGGCTTGGATGAAATAGTCAAAAACAGTGTAAAGAAAGAGAATATGACAACCCGGAAAGGCAGGACCAATAAAAAAGCCGCCAAAGCGTATCGCGTTGAGCGGCATTTTCTATGGTAAAACCAGAAAAAGGTATTAGCTGCCCATAGAGGCTTTAACACGGGCGATCAATGTTTCAGCGACACGCAGTGCCTCTTGAGAGGCGCCAATGGTCCAATACTGTCCCCCAACGCCGATGGCCGGAGTTCCTTCAATGCCGTAGGCTTCCACCAGTTGATTGGCACGCTGAACCTTGGATTGCACACCAAAAGATTCATAGACTTTCATGGCTTCGTCGGCATTGATGCCATGAGCCGCAAAAAACGCGCGGATCGGTTTAGGTTCAATCAGATAATTTTTCTTTACCTGAACCTCTTCAAACACGGTGTCGTGCAGATCCAGCCGGTCGAGCGCTTCCAGCGTGTAATAAATACGGGCATGGGGTTCCACTATGGAGCGGAATGATACGGGAACGCGCTGAATGTAGGCATCTGCCGGTGCTTTGGCAGCCCAGGCGTTGAAGATGGATTCAAAAGCAAAACAGTGGTTACAGCTGTAGGCGAAAAATTCAATGACCTGTACTTTGCCAGCCGGTGCATCGTTGGGCAAAGCGGGCTTAACCAGCCAGAAATTCTTATTCTCCTGCAGAGCGACTTCGCTTGCTTGAGCCAGTGGGCTCATTAGCCCGGCTGTTATTACTGAAACTCCGGCGACGAGCCCTTTTGAAAAATGTCTGCGTTGCATGATCGTTGTTTTCCTATCTCTTATCTGCGAATGACCTTTGGAGTATAGGCAGTTCACATTAGTTCATATGGTGGCAGTGATTTGTTACTGCTGTACCAGTACGATGGCGGCATCAATGTTGTTGCTGGCCAGATTACGCTGTGCAATGCTGGCGGCTTCCCGGGTGGAGTAAGGGCCAAGGCGTACACGGTGAATCGTTCTGCCTGCTGCGGTTACCTGGCTGATGACAGCCTGGTTGCCCAGCAAAGCCAACCGGGCACGTTGTTGTTCGGCTTCGGTTGGGGAGGCAAAAGCGCCTGCCTGCACATAAAACTGCATGTTGGCTTCGGGGGGCGGGGTATTAGGCCGGCCTTCTGGCGCTACGGTTGTTGATGGCGCGACGCGTTCGTTGCCTGAAGGCATGGCACCACCCAGCGCAGCAATGGCAACCGGGTCATCTGTGGTGGCAGGGGCCGGGATCACGCTGTCTGTTGGCGTTGTTGCTGTCTCAGGCAGTGGCGGGGGTGTCTGCTGCTCGGGCGCGGCAGGCCCGCCTTGGGGCTGCAAAGAACGGTTCGGATTCCAGTCACTCGGTACCTGGAGCGGCTCCTGCTGAGAATAGCGGTCGGCAAAGGGGACCGGCGTTTTGGTGATGTAAAACGCCACGCCTGCCGCAATAATCAGGCCCAGTACCAGCCCGAGAATAAAGCCGATCAGTGAAAGTCCGCGCTGTTGAATCATGATAGAAGTTGATTGCATAGTAAAGATTGCCCTTATGATACTACATCGTTGCGACTCATTGATTCTGGCGCACCAACGCCCAGCAAGGCCAGGCCATTTGCCAGTACCTGGCGTGTGGCGCTCAATAATGCCAGACGGGCCAAAACCAGATTGGCGTCCTGGACCAGTACGCGTTCGGCATCATAGTAACTGTGGAAGGCACTGGAAAGATCGCGTAAATAAAATGCAACATCGTGCGGTGCCAGCGTGTGCGCTGCTTCGGCGATCATATCCGGATATTGGGCCAGCCTGGTCATCAGTGTCAGCTCCGTGGGGGCGGTGAGCCTGCTGAGGTCTGCGCCAGCCAAAGCAGAGGTGTCATGCCCTTGTTTCTGTGCTTCACGCACAATGGAGCAGATGCGTGCATGTGCATACTGTACATAAAATACCGGGTTTTCATCGTTTTGTTTTAATGCCAGGTCAATGTCAAAAACAAACTCGGTGTCTGCTTTGCGGCTGATCAGGAAAAAACGCACGGCATCCTTGCTGGTCCATTCGATCAGGTCGCGTAAGGTCACGTAACTGCCTGCGCGTTTGGAGATTTTAACTTCCTGCCCGTCACGCATCACGGTAACCATTTTGTGCAGAATATAGTCAGGGTAGTCCTTGGGAATATGCATGCCGACGGCTTGCAGGCCGGCACGGACACGGGCAATGGTCCCGTGGTGGTCTGAACCCTGGATATTGATGGCTTTGGTAAAGCCGCGCTCCCACTTGGCAATGTGATAAGCCACATCGGGCAGAAAATAGGTATAGCTGCCGTCCTGCTTGCGCATGACGCGGTCTTTGTCATCGCCAAAGTCGGTGGTTTGCAGCCACATGGCACCGTCTTTTTCGTAAGTGTGGCCGGAAGCCACCAGTTTTTTGACGGTATCGTCAACGCGGCCACTGCTGTAAAGACTGGACTCCAGGTAATAGTTATCAAACCGGACCTGGAATGCTGTTAAATCCTGGTCCTGCTCATGGCGCAGATAAGCAACGGCAAACTGGCGGATAGACTCCAGATCATTGACATTGCCGCTGGCCGTAAAGTGACGGTCATCTGCTGTAACGGTTTCTTGTGCCAGAAAGTCTTTGGCAATGTCGGCAATGTATTCACCGTTATAGGCGTTTTCCGGCCAGCCTGCGCCTCCTGGCACCAGGCCCTGTGCGCGGGCCTGCACGGAAATGGTCAGGTTGTGGATCTGTACGCCGGCATCGTTATAGTAAAACTCGCGTGTAACCTGCCAGCCCTGTGTTTCCAGCAGATTGCATAAAGCATCCCCCAAAGCGGCCTGGCGGCCGTGTCCCACATGCAGAGGGCCGGTCGGGTTGGCTGAAACGAATTCAACAATAACCCGGTTGCCGTGCGCACTGTCATTGTGACCAAATTGTTCTTTGGTATTCAAAATGTCTGAAACGATTTGCTGCTTGGCCTGGGGTTTGAGTTTGATATTGATGAAACCGGGGCCTGCAATGTCAATGCTCTCCACCCATTGATGGACAACTGCCGAGGCGTTCAGTGCATCAACCAGTTGCTGTGCAATTTCACGCGGATTTTTGCGCAACGGCTTGGACAACTGCATTGCAATCGTGCAGGCCAGGTCACCCATTTGCGCCTGTTTGGGCGTTTCAAAAGTCAGGCTATGGGATGATTCTGGTGCTAGAGCAGCGATCTGTTCTTGAAGAAGGAGCAAAAGTTCCTGTTTGGCTTGCAACATATTGAGGTATTAACATTTAAGACACAGCGTACTTGGCGCTGTGTGAAAGGAATAATCATCTGGCACATCTGCAGATGTACCTGGAAAGGATCTATTGTGCCTAAATTCAGGCGACACAGCCAGTGCATGACGACTGTGTGCTATCGGTATTGCTGCACGAATCACATTTTACATGCCTTGGTATAGGTTAAGGGATATGCGCATGAATGATTCAGATGCCGGAATCCAAGCCATAAATTCACAGCAGTTTCAAATTGGTTTAAGTGGAGTTTGAGGGGAATTTAATTAAATAAATGACAATAACGGCGAATTTATAGCCGTTAAGCATTATTTAAAATGAAAATAAAAGGATCATTTAAGATCCTTTTATTTGGGAAAAGCCGGGTTAACGAATTAAAAACTGGTCACGATTCTTGCCGGCAATCCAGGTTGGAGGTTTACCTCGGCCTGTCCAGGTGGCTCCGGTAGCCGGGTTGCGGTATTTAGGGGCAACAGTCATGCCTTTTTTTGGGCCCGCTTTGCGTTTGCCTAATGCAGCCATGACTTCATCTGGGCTGAACTGATACTGTTCGACCAGTGCCACAATTTGTGCAAGTCCTTCTTTTTTTTGCTGATGACGTACGGCGTCAATTTTGGCAGATAGTTCTTTTTGTTTTTGTAGCAGGTTTTCGAGGGACTCCATAATATAAAACTCCTATGGTTAATTGCAAACTGGATTCTATTATAAATTAATTCAGAATATAAAGAAAACAGATTCAATTCAACTTTGAATTAAATAAAATGACTGTCATGCTGATTGGTTTTAATTTTGTAGTTTTGCGCTTGTGCATGTTATTGGCGTATGGATGATGGGAGAAACGGCAGCGTATTTCTGAGCTTCTTTGTAAAGATAGAAAAATTACAGCGTATTGAGGCAGGGTGCAGCGAAAACATGCTGGCACAGTAAATGATTTAAGTGATTTGTATGATGTTGTGGATAACTTCCCAATCGGCGCTTAAAATTTAAGCAGGCAGCGGGAGAGTTCCCGACGTTGTACCGGGGAATCGCACAAGTTGAGTTAATACATTCATTTTTCAATACAATATCTACCTTTATAGGAGTGCAATACTGTGTTTATTACGGATGCTTATGCGCAAGCTGCTGAAGGTGCTGCTCAAGGGGCTTCTCCCCTGATGTCCATGCTGCCTTTGATCCTCATGTTTGTGGTGCTGTATTTTTTACTGATGCGCCCGCAAATGAAACGCCAGAAAGAACACCGGCAGATGGTCGAAGCTCTGGGCAAGGGGGACGAAGTGATTGCAGCAGGTGGGATCTATGGTCGGGTGACCAAGCTGTCTGATTCGATCATCACCATTGAAATTGCTGATGGCGTTGAAATCCAGGTTCAGCGTGGTGCCGTTGCTCAGGTGTTGCCTAAAGGCACTATCAAGTAAACAGTGTTTGCTGTTCAAAAAAGGTGTTTTCCTTTTGAAGCGGATAAGTTCAAGCCTGCTCGATGGGTAAGGTGGAAGGCACAGTGTTCGTAATTAATTTTCAGTTTATCCATCGGTTGCTGGTGGCTAAAATTGGTTTATCACTGTTGCTGCTGACCGGCATTTTCAATGCTGCTGCGCAAGCTTTGCCCGAAGGGTTGGAGCGTTGGCGCGGCAGTGTCTATTACGTACTCCAGTCAGAGTCCCCTTTATGTCAAGAGGTGGATGCACGTGAAGCGTGCGATGCCTTTTCGCAAAAACAGGCGGAGCTGTTATGCCAGATGCTGGGCTGCTCACAACATGCCTGGCGCTTGATGGTGCAGGGGCATCCTGGTCAGATCATTGCAGCGCTGCCAGATGCGGCAGCGGGTCAAAAACTGGAATTGTTACTGAGCGAGCAGGTGCTGTTTCAGATCAGGCCTGTCAGTGACATTGATGCCTATCAGGTTGTATCTGGAGGGACTGCCTTGCCTGATGGTCAGGAGCTTGTTAATGTGGATGGCAGTGAATTGCCATTGATACTGGATACCAGCGTGTTGCTGTCGCAAGAGCACCTGCAGCAAGTTGATTTTGAATACAGCGCATACAATGACCAGCCTGCAGTCATGATAGAGCTCACGCCAGAGGGCGCGCAGCGGTTCGGCCAGATAACGCAAGATCATATGGGCCGACGGCTGGCGATGGTGCTGGTGACGCCAGATACGCAAAAAGTCATTTCTGCACCGCGGGTGCATGGGGTGATCCGTGAGGGAAAACTCCAGATTAGCGGCGTATCGGTGTCAGAGGCAAAAAATATGGTGCGGGATTTGCGGCAAAGCATGCTTGTTCCCATGAAAATTGAACAAATATGTACAGTAACGCGCAAAGCCAATTCGTTGGCAGTCGAGCAGGAAGTCTGCGTGCCATTGAAAAATAATGGGCTAACAAGTGTGGAAGTGAAATAATAATGCTATTTGTGCGTGGTCAAGAGATGAAAAATTCAGCGGCACAGTTATTGAAAGGTTTGTCATGAACCGTTATGCCTTATGGAAATACGTGATCATCGTTGTTGCGGTGGTTTGCGGGGTGTTGTATGCGTCTCCTACCCTTCTTCGGGGGGTGTTTGGTGAGGCGCCTGTGGTTCAGGTCTCGGCGATCAAGTCTGAAGAGGTCAATGCTGAAGCCGTGCAACGGATTCAAAATTTTCTGCGACAAGCCGGTATTGAGCCAACCAACAGTGATGTACTGGCCGAGCAGGCCGGCCAACCCAGGATCAATATCCGTTTCAGCAGCAAAGAAGATCAGGCGCGTGCGCGCGATGTGTTGATCCGCGGGCTGAATCCTGATGCGACAAACCGTGTTTTTGCCGTAGCAATCAATACTGAATCATTGACGCCCGCGTGGCTAAAAGCCATTGGCGCCAAGCCGGTGAACCTGGGGCTGGATTTGCGGGGCGGCGTGCACTTTCTGCTGCAGGTGGATATGAAAACGGCTCTGGCCAATCGTCTGGAGTCGCTGGCTAACAATATCCGTACAGATTTGCGCAATAAAAGCGTACCTTATGAATCGGTTACCCGCAATGGGCTGGTGATTGATATCGTTTTCGCAAACGAACAGGCACTGGCTGCAGCAGAGAAAGAAATCCGCTCTGAAGATGCGCAGGTAACAGAAAACACTTCCAACGGCGCTTACCAGTTGCAGGTGACTTTATTGCCACAGGCTGTTCAGCGAATTGAAGCGCTGGCGCTGCAACAAAATATCAATACGCTGCATAACCGGATCAATGCGCTGGGGGTTGCTGAGCCTTTGATTCAGCAACAGGGCGCAGACCGTATTGTGGTGCAATTGCCCGGTGTGGAGGATACGACCGAAGCCAAAGAAATTTTGGGCCGTACCGCGACATTGCAGATTCGCATGGTGGATGAAAGCCCGCAGGCGATGGCGGCTTTGAACGGGCAGGGGCCTGTGCCTTTAGGCTCCGAGCGGTTTACTGATAGAGAAGGGCGGCCGCTCATTTTACGTCGTGAGGTTTTACTGACAGGGGAAAACCTCAACGATGCGCAGCCTGGCAGAACCCAGGATACCCAGATCCCTGCGGTTTTCCTGAATCTTGACACTCAGGGGTCACGTATTTTTTATGACCTGACGCGTGAGAATCGTGGCAAACGCATGGCGATTGTGCTGTTTGAGCAAGGGCGTGGCGAAGTTGTTACAGCGCCATCGATCAATGAGCCGATTCCCGGTGGGCGCGTGCAGATTTCAGGCTCCATGACGATCAAAGAAGCGCAAAGTATTGCACTGCTGCTGCGCTCGGGGTCATTGGCCGCTCCGATGGAGATCATTGAAGAGCGCACCATTGGGCCCAGCCTGGGTGAAGAGAATATCGCCCGGGGCGTGAACAGCGTGATTTACGGGTTTGCCATTGTGGCGGTTTTCATGTGCCTTTATTACATGCTGTTTGGCGTGTTTTCGACCATTTCCATGGCAATTAATCTGCTGTTATTGGTGTCTGTCATGTCGTTGCTGCAGGCTACGCTGACATTGCCTGGTATCGCGGCAATGGCACTGGCACTGGGCATGGCTATTGACGCCAATGTGCTGATCAATGAGCGTATCCGAGAGGAACTGCGGGCAGGGGCGACACCGCAAATGGCTATCAATGCGGGGTATGAGCACGCCTGGGGAACCATTCTGGACTCCAACATCACATCACTGATTGCAGGCCTGGCGTTGCTGACGTGTGATGCAGGCCCGATTCGCGGTTTTGCCGTGGTGCATTGTCTGGGGATTCTGACCTCGCTGTTTACCTCGGTTTTTGTTTCACGTGGCCTGGTGAATTTGTGGTACGGACAGCGTCGCAAGCTGAAGTCCCTGGCGATTGGTCAGATCTGGAAACCTCAGCAGGATTGAGTGGGAGTAAATTATGGAATTCTTTCGAATTAAAAAAGACATCCCATTCATGAAATATGCGTTCATTTTGAACGTGATTTCTGTATTGGTGTTTGTGGCGGCGGTATTTTTTCTGGTGACCCGCGGGCTGCATTTGTCGGTGGAGTTTACCGGCGGCACGGTGCTGGAAGTGCATTACAGCGAGCCGGCAGATCTGACAAGCGTACGTCAGACCGTCAGCCGGTTGGGGTATGGCGATGATATTCTGATACAGACGTTTGGTTCTGCCAATGATGTGATGATCCGCCTGCCTTTGCGCCAAGGCGTTACTTCGCAGGAGCAAAGTGACTTGACCATGGAGGCGCTGCGACAGGTAACGCCTGATGTGGTATTGAGAAAAGTGGAGTTTATCGGGCCTCAGGTCGGTAATGAGCTGGTACACAAGGGGCTGCTGGCCTTGGGGCTGGTGGTTGCCGGGGTGATCATTTATCTGGCATTTCGCTTTGAGTGGAAATTTGGTGTGGCCGGTATTCTCGCCAATTTGCACGACGTGGTGATCATTCTCGGGTTCTTTGCCTTTTTCCAGTGGGAGTTTTCACTTTCTGTATTGGCCGCGGTGCTGGCGGTGCTGGGGTATTCGGTAAACGAAACGGTGGTGATTTTTGACCGTGTGCGCGAAGCGTTCCGGCGTTACCGCAAGCTCAATACCGCAGAGGTGATCAACCATGCGATCACCAGTACCATGAGCCGTACCATCATTACCCACGGTTCTACCGAAGCGGTGGTGTTGTGCATGTTTTTCTTGGGCGGGCCAACACTGCATTACTTTGCTCTGGCGCTGACGATCGGGATTCTGTTTGGTATCTATTCTTCTGTGTTTGTGGCCGCTGCACTGGTGATGTGGTTTGGTGTGAAGCGCGAGGACTTTATCAAAGATGGCAAAGGGAAGCATGATCCACACGATCCAAACGCAGGTGCTGTGGTCTGATGTGTTGATGCCTTTATAAGGATTGTGGTTTGCTCTTTGGTACTTGTTTGCCGTAGGAGCAGGCCATATCAATGCAGCATGTGGTGTTGCAGCGGATGGATCAACTCATCCAGGATGAGTGCATCAGGCTCGTAGCCGACAGTCCAGTAGACCATCAAAACGCAGATTTTGATCAGATGTAACTCTACAGGCGCAAAGGGTATGGATTGCACACGGTCAATGACCAGTTCACGCATATGCGGGGTTAATGCCTGCACAGATGAAAGAAAATTCAAAAAGGCAATCCCTTCCGGTCCCAGATGCGCTATTTCTGCTTCTGAGTAGATGCGTGTGCTGTCATGTCCGGCAACTTGCGGATTGCTGTGTGCCGCTGACTTAAGGCCGTTTAGCCAGTTTAAAGCAGCATGAATATCGTTGCGCTCAAAGCCTGCATCGCTGAGTTGTTGTGACAACTGCTCAGCACTGGGGCAGGTTTCAGGGCGCCAGTAAGTTTCGTATAAATAAATCAGTACATCAAACATGCTACCCACTATAGCGGATTCGCAGTCAAAGCTGGAAGAAAAAAATGAAGACCCGCAGAGTTTCAGGCTAAATGCAGGCGCTGAAAAAAACCGCCCGGTAAGCGTGCAATTTGCTGATTGAGTTCCAGCGTCAGAAGCTCTGCTTGCAAAGTCGCTGTATTCATGCCTGTGCGGGCAGCGATGGCATCAAAACTGGTCGGGCCTTCACCGATGGCGTGTAACACAACATTTTTGTTATCAGGTGTCATGGCTGCTTCAGATGCGCTAATGGGATCAGATGCCGGTTTTGTTATGGAGGGTAAGGCCGGAAAATGCAATTCTTCAAGAATATCCTGCGCCGTTTCAACCAGTTTGGCTCCTTGCCTGATCAGCCAGTGGCACCCTTTGGCCTGAGGGCTGTGGATGCTGCCCGGGATAGCAAAGACATCTTTGCCCATGTCTGCCGCCAGTTTGGCCGTGATCAGTGAGCCCGAGCGCAAGGTGGCTTCTACGACCAGAACCCCGGCTGACAGCCCTGCAATGATGCGATTGCGCTTAGGGAAGTTGGCCGCTATTGGAGGGGTGCCTAAAGGATAATCGCTGAGCAGCAGTCCATGCTGTGCAATCTGGTGTGCCAGCGCATGGTGGCTGGCCGGATAAACACGGTCAATACCAGTGCCCAGCACCGCAATGGTGCTACCGGATGCATCCAGTGCTGCTGCCTGGGATATCCCATCGATGCCTTGTGCCAAACCGGAGACAACCGTGATGCCATGCTGGCTGAAAGTGCGGGCAAAATCACGAGCTGTTTCTTCTCCCTGAGGGGTGGGGTTACGGCTGCCGACAATGGCCAGGGCTGGCTGGCACAGCAATTCAAGTTGCCCGCTGGCATACAGCATGAAGGGGGGATCAGGAATCTCAAGCAGTGCTTTGGGGTATGTGGGATGCTCAAATGTCAGCACATGGTGTGTTGCGCTGGCATTCAGCCAGGATGCCAGGGCTTGCGATGCCTGTTCAAAGCCTTCAGGCGCGTGGGCCAGGGCCTGAGCCTGTCTGGCAGAAACGATCTGCCCTAAGGAAGATATGCTTTGCTGAAAGATTGCTTGCGTGCTGCCAAATGCTGCAAGCAGCTTGCGGGCAGCCTGGGGACCAATGCCTGATGTAAGCAGCAGCCGTAACCATGGGATAAGATCTTCATGCGCTGTCTTAGGCATTTTTTCTAAAATTAAGGGCGGGTAAACCCGCCCTTAATTCAATGCGTTAAGGCGTTGTGAATTTGTCACCAGGTTCAACACTGTCGGTGACCTGCATAATAATGGCGTACGACAAATGGTCGTATGTTTTGAAAACCATAGCCAGACCATAGCGTTCGTCCGGAAGTGTCATCATGTTGCTTTGGCGCTGTGAAAGGCGGTCATTTTCAGACCAGGGGGTCACAAAACGCTGTTGCTCAGGCATGGTACGGTCACGCACTTCAACGCCGGTACGCCATAAGGCTACAACGTTACCGCGCTCCAGGCCATCCAGGTGACCACGGCCCAACAGAACAATCTGATAAAGCGAGCCATGGCGGAACGCATTGCCGCCATACAGGCTGACAACACGGCCTTCCATGCCTGCCGGAGCTGCACTTGGCACATAGTCTGTCAGCAGTTCCTGCTGGTTGCTGGCAGGGGTCAGGCGGTCTCCCACCCGGATTTCCTGTTTGGTTTCTGTAATGACGAATGTTGCAGGGACTTCTGTCGGATCATAAGAGCCGGCACGACCTTCAGAGCCTGCGCGAACGTACTGCAGTTTCCCCAGATAGGTCGCCTGGAAGCCCAGAACATCCTTGGTTTCAGGGTCACGCACCGCTTCAGGGGTGGTGTAAGCCAGGTAAATTTTTTGTTCGGCAGGGTTGATGGTTCCACCACGGGTGTAGACTTTATCGCCTGCGGTCAGAATCAGGCGGCGTTCCTGCGTAGCGACAACCCGCGGTGAATTTTCAAACTCATCACGGGAAACAATGACGCCATGCTCCAAGAATGGAATCACCGCTTCCGGCGGCAATACGGGCACGGCATTGTCATCTAACGCTTCAGAGCGGACACCAGGAGACAGCCGCACCGTTGGGATGGCTCCACTGGCTGCGCTGTTGGCACGGGTATTACCGCTGCTGCCTACAGCCGTAGCGATTTGCAGGGTTGCTCTATCGCCCTGACGGTTCAGGTACAGCATTTGCCCCGGATAAATGCGGTTCGGATTGCGGATCTGGGACTGGTTCATGCCCCACAATGCAGGCCATTTCCAGGGATCTTTCAGGAAAAAGCCTGAAATACTCCACAGGGTATCGCCCTGTTTGATCTGGTAGGTAGCAGGAGCGTCTTCACGCAATTCTGATACGTGAACGCCGTTTTGTGCTGCCAACGTTGCGGCTGCACTTTGTGATGCGGTAATATGCCACTGGTCGCTACCTGCAGCCGCTTGCCCGAAGGAGGCTACAGAGGTCGTCATAGCCGCTGCCAGCACCAGAAGACGCAGCTTTTTGCTTAATTGGTCTGATTTCATAAAATCGCTCTCTTCCTTTTACCATGACTGGAATATCAAAAGAAATATCCCAATCCTCCATCCCACAGGGAGTATTTTATAGTGTTTTCGCCTAGTTACAGATTCTGATTGTGCCTGTAAACCCTTGAAATCGCAATAAGGCATCGCCAATTATGACAAGTGATGTCAAAATGACAACAAAAATAGGTTTTTATGAAGCTAGAAATTCTTTGTTATCCTGATGCGCGTTTAAACAAAATCGCCGAACCTGTATTACAGGTGGATGAGCGTATTGCGCAACTGGCTGACGACATGTTAGAGACCATGTACGATGCCAATGGTGTTGGCCTGGCCGCTATACAGGTGAATGTCCAGGAACGGGTGATTGTGGTGGATGTATCACAGACACGTGATGAACCGCTGGTGCTGATTAACCCGCAGATTGTTGAGCACAGTAACACATTGATTTTACATGAAGAAGGCTGTCTTTCTGTGCCAGACATCTACGACGACGTGGAACGCTGGGACTGGGTGGCCGTAGAAGCGCTGGATAAGCAGGGCAAGTCTTTTCGCGTAGAGGCCGATGGTCTGCTGGCAGTATGCCTGCAGCACGAGATTGATCACCTGGATGGCCATGTTTTTGTGGAATACCTGTCCACACTCAAGCGCAACCGTATCCGCACCAAGTTGCTCAAGCGGGCACGGGAACAAGGTAAACAACGCTAGGGGGTCGTTTTCTCATTTCAGTGCAGGGCTGATGTAGCATCCTGATAATCATTAAAGCGATAACTTCTGAATTGGGAAGGAACGACCATGTTGCGAAAATCATACATATTCCGGCTAAGCTATTGGGTTTTCTCGCTGCTGGCAGCCGCTTTTTTGTTGGCAGGTTGCAATATGTGGGGCTCTCCTGAGAAATGGGTGGGGCAGTCAGAGCAGCAGGTGTTGTCCGGTTGGGGGCAGCCCACAGCGCGCGTTTTATTGCCGGAAGGCGGCGTTCGCCTGCAGTATTCTGGGCAGCCCTGGGGACGTTATGCCTGGATGATTGATCTGGACCAGGCGGGTCAGGTCACGCAGGTTTACCAGGCGTTGCAAAATAAATACTTTATGCAGATTCCGATCGATGGCAGTTGGGGGCGTGAAGACGTTTTGCGTGAGTTCGGCCCGCCGGCACTGGTCGACCATGTTGCCAGTTGGAAGGGCGACATCTGGAATTACCGCTGGTGGGATATCAAATACATGTTTTATTACATTTATTTTGATGAAAATGGCCGCGTGCGCCGGGCTGAGGCAGGCATTGATTTCAGCATGGACAGGGATACCTGGCGCCGCTGATTTTTATTGAATAAAAGGAAATGGATAATGGGCGCTGGCAGGCTGCGAATCGTTTATGCCGGAACACCGGAATTTGCCCGAGTCGGCTTACAGGCGGTGGTGGATGCCGGGTATGACGTGCCGTTGGTTTTGACCCAGCCGGACCGCCCGGCAGGCCGCGGCATGAAGCTGCAGCCTTCTGCAGTCAAACAGTATGCGCAAGCACATCAGATCGATGTGCTGCAACCTGCTGGCCTGAAACTGGACGGGCGCTATGCCGAGCAGGCGCAGCAAACAAAAGCCGCTTTGCAGGCATTGCAGCCTGATGTCATGGTCGTTGCGGCTTATGGGCTGATTTTGCCGCAATGGGTGCTGGAGTTGCCGAAATTCGGCTGCCTGAATATCCATGCCTCATTATTGCCACGCTGGCGCGGTGCCGCACCGATTCACCGCGCCATTGAGGCCGGAGACGCGCAAACCGGTGTGACCATTATGCAGATGGATGCCGGGCTGGACACTGGCGCCATGCTGGTCTGCGGGGCTGTAGATATCAAGTCAACAGACACCACTGCCACGTTGCATGATGAACTGGCTGCGTTAGGCGGTCAACTGGTTGTGCAGGTGCTTGCGCAACTGCAGCAGGGAGCGTTGCAACCGCAGCCGCAGCCGGAGCAAGGGGTGTGTTATGCCCACAAAATCGACAAGGCAGAAAGCCGTATTGACTGGAAGGAGCCGGCAGCGGTGATCGAGCGGCGTATCCGTGCGTTTGATCCTTTTCCTGGCGCTGCCGCACAGTGCGGTGAACACCTTATTAAGCTATGGCAGGCACAGGCTCTTTCCGCAAATGAAGCGGACAAGGCTGGCCAGCCGGGCCAGGTGCTTAAAATAGATGAAAAAGGCATTCATATCCTGACCGGGGATGGCATTTTGGCTGTGAGCATGCTGCAACGTCCGGGTGGAAAGCGGCAGCCTGCGCATGCGTTTTTACAGTCGGTGCCAATGGTTGCTGGCGATCTATTGCTGTGATTGAAATAAATCATGCTGCCCATAGATAGGCCTTGTGGAACGAACTTGTAGAAAAAGTGTCATATAAACCATGTAAGCAGGAGCTTTCGCAAAGAGCTTGGAATCACTGAAAGGACCAAATTCACAGAATGGGAAATATTACAAAAACCGCAATTTTGATGGCTGCAATTACAGCCTTATTTGTCGGGCTGGGTAATCTACTGGGAGGCCAGCAGGGCATGGTCATTGCGCTGCTGTTTGCCGTAGCAATGAATTTTTTCAGCTACTGGTTTTCGGACAAACTGGTACTGAAAATGTACAAAGCGCAACAGGTGGATGCGGTCAGTGCACCGCAGTTGTACCGCATTGTGCATGAGCTGACGCAGCGGGCCGGGTTGCCCATGCCCAAGGTGTATGTGATCAACGAAGACCAGCCCAATGCTTTTGCAACCGGGCGCAACCCGCAGCATGCAGCCGTAGCTGCCACAACCGGCATCATGCGGGTGCTGACCGAGCGTGAGTTGCGCGGCGTAATGGCGCATGAGCTGGCACACGTGATGCACCGGGATATTCTGATCTCCACCATCAGTGCTACCATGGCAGGCGCTATTTCAGCGCTCGCAAATTTTGCGCTGATTTTTGGCGGTGGCCGTGGCAGCAACGGCAATTCGGGTAACCCGATTGTGACGCTGGCGGTGGCTATTTTGGCACCGATGGCGGCAGGTTTGATTCAGATGACGATTTCGCGCACACGTGAGTATGCAGCGGACAAAGGTGGTGCAGAGATTTCCGGCGACCCGCTGGCGCTGGCCTCGGCGCTGCAAAAAATTGACAGCTATGCACGCGGCATCCCAATGGAAGCTGCGGAGCTGAACCCGACTACCGGCCAGATGATGATCATCAATCCGCTGTCGTCCAGCAAGCGCGATAGCCTGTTTTCGACACATCCGAATACGGCCAACCGCATTGAGCGCTTGCAGCAAATGGCGCAGCAAGGCGTCGGGCAGCCCCCGGCATTCCGGTAAGTACGTGCATATGTGAAGTTGCCGGCCAAAAACGCTGTCATGCCAAATGGCAGCGTTTTTTTATGGATGCGTGTTGCGTAAACCCCAATTTGATGACTGACGTTAACCCTAGTCATGCAAATGCATGCTGTTTTGGCGACAATCGTATCCATCATGGATGACACCCCACCGTTAACCGTTCCCGAAGAGCCCAAACGGGCTTTTTTTTCGCGCAACATGCTGTCGCACCCGGCTTTCATGCAGGGGATTCGGGACATGTTTTCGCTGGCACCGGGCTTTGGTGCCTGGGGACTGGTAACAGGCATGGCCATGGTCAAAGCCGGTATGCCGGTTGATCTGGCCATATGGATGAGCGTGCTGGTGTATGCCGGCAGTGCTCAACTGGCAGCACTGCCTTTGATGATTACCGGCGCACCGATCTGGATTGTGCTGCTGGCCGGGTTTTGCGTGAATCTGCGTTTTGTCATTTTCAGCCTGCAATGGCGGCCTTATTTTGTGCGCTATGCCTGGTGGCAGCGGTGGCTGGCTGGGTACCTGTGTGGTGACTTGACGTATGTGCTGTTCATGCGGCGTTTTCCCAAAACGGACTGGCGTGAAGACCAGATGCCTTATTTCTGGGGGAATGTCGGGGTGAACTGGGCAATCTGGCAGGGCGCAGCTTTGGTGGGGATTGTGCTGGGCAACATGATTCCGGAGGGCTGGGGGATTCAGTTTGCAGCGGTGTTGGCGATTCTGGCTGTAACGTTCACCATGCTCAGCGGCTGGATCACGTGGTTCACCATGGTGGTGGCAGCACTGGTGGTGGTGTTTGCACGCGATGTGTTTCCGTTTGATCTTAACATTGTGGTGGCGATCATTACCGCAGTGGTGGCAGCACTGATTGCCGAAAAAGCAGATTATGTGCGGGGCGCACGTGAGCGGCTCCGCGTACGACAGGCTGCTGACGCAAAGCAAAAGAGCGAGGGCCGTGAACCATGATGAGTGAAACGCAGATGATCCTGGTGATTATCGGGCTGACCGTGGTCACCGTCGTGACCCGTTCATTCTTTTTTATCAGCAGCCATCCGTGGCAGATGCCGGAGTGGGTGACGCGCGGCTTGCGTTATGCACCACTGGCTGCGCTGACGGCATCTATCGGACCGGCCATTTTGCTGTCCCCCGACGGGCACGGGCTGATCCATACACTGCAGGATGCGCGTATTTATGCGGTGCTGGCGGCGCTGGCCTGGTACTTGTGGCGGCGGGGCATGCTGGGTACCATCATTGCAGGCATGGCGGTTTATCTGCCGTTGCATGTGGGGTTGGGGTGGTGAAGTAAGACGGGTGGTTGCATTCGACAGCGTATGCGGGTGTATTTGTGTGTACTTGTAACTCTTTTGAGTAATTTAACGGGGTATGAGCACTGCACACGCAGAAAGAACAGACCTGTCAATAAAATGCAGCGTATCTAAGGTACTCTGATATTTTCACCAATATCTGCGAGGTGAATCTGTCAAGGGTGCCATCTGCTTTATAACTTCACGATGAACTGACAGATATTTCCATCATGCAAATACTTCGTTTTTCCGACATTGTTGCGCAGGGTCAGGCCAAAGGCCGCCGCGTTTTTATTCGTGCCGATTTGAATGTGCCGCTGGATGAACAGCATCAGATTACCGAAGATACGCGCATACGCGCGTCGCTGCCGGCAATTCAGATGGCGCTGGATGCCGGTGCTGCGGTCATGGTAACGTCGCACCTGGGACGCCCGACGCCGGGTGAAGTTGGGCCCAAAGATACACTGGCGCCTGTGGCCAAACGGATGAGCGAACTTTTGGGGCTGCCGGTGCGCCTGGTGCAGAACTGGGTGGACGGCGTAGAAGTTGCCGCAGGGGAAGTGGTGCTGCTGGAAAATTGCCGTTGTAATGTGGGTGAGAAAAAGAATGACGAGGCGCTCTCCAGAAAAATAGCGGCGCTGGCAGATATCTATGTGAATGATGCATTCGGTACTGCGCATCGTGCGGAAGCTACAACGTATGGCATGGCGCAGTTTGCTCCTGTGGCCTGTGCCGGGCCGCTGCTGGCGGCTGAGGTTGACGCCATCAGCAAAGCGATCAGTAATCCGAAACGGCCGCTGGTGGCCATTGTGGCTGGCTCCAAGGTTTCCACCAAACTCACGATTCTGGAAAGCCTGGCCGATAAGGTGGATGGTCTGATTGTGGGGGGCGGCATTGCCAACACATTCATGCTGGCTGCCGGGTTGCCCATCGGTCAGTCTCTGGCAGAGCCGGATCTGGTGAAAGAAGCACAGGCCGTGATGGATAAAATGGCGGCGCGTTCGGCAGAGGTGCCAATTCCTGTGGATGTGGTCACAGCCAAGTCGTTCAGCGCCGATGATCCGGGCGAGGTCAAGGCGGCTCAGGATGTGGTGGCTGACGACATGATTCTCGATATTGGCCCGAAAACGGCGCAGCATCTGGCAGATATCATTGCCAAAGCCGGAACCGTGGTCTGGAATGGCCCGGTCGGTGTTTTTGAATTTGAAGCATTCAGCCATGGCACACAAAAGCTGGCGCAGGCGATTGCACAGACGCCTGCATTCACGATTGCCGGCGGCGGTGATACACTGGCGGCGATTGCCAAGTATGGCATTGAGAAAAAAGTGGGTTATATTTCAACCGGTGGCGGTGCATTTCTGGAAATGCTTGAAGGCAAGGTATTGCCTGCACTGGAAATATTACAAAAGCGGGCGCAAGGATAAGCCGGTTTCAGGAGTATGGATGTGAGTGAAGAAGAAGCTTCTGATTTTTTAAGCCGGTATGCTTTTTTGCATCATCTGCCCAAGGATGAGCAGGAAGCGGTATTCAAGCGTGCACAAAAATCGGTTCCGGGCATTGCAATTCCGGTATGCGTACTCCTTTTGTTTGTGCTGATTCTATGGATTGGCGGCAGTGTGCTGACATTCATGGGCGGCCTTTTGGTGGTGTGGGTGTTGTTTTTATTCATGGCACTGATTACATTTTCACTGATGGTGAATTGGGTTTATCCGATGCTGATGAAAAAAGATTTAAAAAAACGGGACTTACTGCCCCTGCAATAAAATCGGCCTGTTTTTATTGCCAGCTTGGTACGTGTTTAAAAAATGGATCAGAAATATTTCTGATCCATTTTTTCATTGTATTGATTTATATTCAGGCTTTTATTTTTTGATGATAGCAATAAGCATCAGTTTAAATTGAAAACCATACTGTTCGAGAAAAATATTAGGTTGATTTTTATCAACTGATAATTTGGTTTTTCATTAACAATGAACCTTATCCGGAAAAAGAAAAACGGTTCATTCAGGAAAATAAATGAGGTGCAAGTGCAACTTGCAATTGATATTTAAAGTCTTGTATTTTCTTGTTTAAACCGCTGAATAACATCACGATGAGGTTTAAGCGTCATGAAGATTCAAGAACCAGCACCTGGTGAAGTTACCACCAGCATAGATCAATGTTCTGCGACAAATGACCCGCAAGGTTTTGACCGAAGGCATTTTCTGCAACTGACCGGAGGCAGTCTGATTTCTGCCAGTGGCGGGTTGTTTGCGCCATATGTCTGGGCAGCACCGGAGTCTGTTGCTGCGGGCTCAGCGGCAGAAAAAGTATTCTGGAGCGCATGTACGGTGAACTGTGGCAGCCGCTGCGCATTGCGTATGCATGTTGTGGATGACAAGATCAAGTGGGTGGACACCGATAATACCGGCCATGATGTTTATGGCGAGCATCAGGTGCGTGCCTGTTTGCGTGGCCGCTCAATGCGTCAGCGTGTATACAATCCGGATCGGCTGATGTATCCCATGAAGCGGGTCGGGAAAAGGGGCGAAGGGAAGTTCCAGCGCATTACCTGGGATGAGGCTCTGGATGCGATTGCTTCCAACCTGAAACGCATTGTTGAACAGTATGGCAATGAATCTGTCTACCTGCAATACGCTACAGGTACACTGGGAGGCACGCTGGCGCGCTCGTGGCCGCAGAATGCGTCACTGGTGACCCGTTTAATGAACTGCTACGGTGGTTATTTGAACCACTATAACACCTACAGTACCGCGCAGATTACCACCGGGCTGAGCTTCACATATGGCAGCAGTGTGGGCAACAGCCCATCGGATATTGCCAATACCAAACTGCTGGTGATGTTTGGCAACAACCCGGCTGAAACCCGCATGAGCGGCGGCGGGGTGGTGTATTACCTGGCCGAGGCGCGGGCCCGTTCCAATGCCCGCATGATCATCATTGATCCGCGTTATACCGATACGGCCGGCGGGCGTGAGGACGAGTGGATACCGATTCGCCCCGGGACGGATGCTGCCCTGGTTGCAGGGCTGGCTCACGTGCTGATCACTGAAAATATGGTCGATCAGGCATTTCTGGATAAATACTGTATCGGGTACGATGAAAAAACCTTGCCGCCAGGCGAGCCGAGCAATGGGCATTACAAAGCCTACGTGCTGGGTGATGGGCCTGATGGCATTGCCAAAACGCCGCAATGGGCATCTGGTATCACGGGTATTCCGGTGGACCGGATCATCAAGCTGGCACGCGAAATCGGCATGGCAAAACCCTGCTATATCGTGCAAGGGTGGGGGCCGCAGCGCCACGCCAACGGAGAGATGTCTGCACGTGCTGTTGCACTGCTGGCCAGTCTGACAGGCAATGTGGGTATCAGCGGTGGCAACTCCGGTGGGCGTGAGGGAACTTACTCATTGCCGTTTGTGCGTTTTCCGACGTTGACCAATCCGGTCAAAGATTCCATTTCATTTTTCCTGTGGACGGATGCGATTGTCCGTGGCCCGGAGATGACGGCAACCAAGGACGGCGTGCGCGGTACAGACCGGCTCAAAGCGCCGATCAAGTTCCTGTGGAATTACGCGGGCAACTCAACCTTGAACCAGCATTCGGACATCAATAAAACGCTGGAAATTCTTCAGGATGAAAGCAAGTGTGAAATGATTGTTGTCATCGATAATCATATGACGTCCAGCGCCATGTGTGCAGATATCCTGCTGCCTGATACGGTGACGGCAGAACAGGCGGACTTCTGTCTGGCCGACTCCGCAGGGAATATGAGTTTTGCCATTTTTGCGCAGCAGGCGGTTAAGCCACCAATGGAATGCAAAACGCTGTACCAGATGATGAGCGAATTGGCCGCCCGTCTGGGAATTGAGGACAAATTCACCGAAGGACGCACCGAAGAAGAGTGGCTGCGGTATCTGTATGCACAGTCGCGTGAACAGGATCCGCAATTGCCGACCTATGAAGAGTTCCGTGAAATGGGTATTTACAAACGTAAAGATCCAAATGGACACTTCATTGCGCACAAAGCATTTCGCGATGATCCGCAGGCCAATCCGCTGGGAACACCATCAGGCAAGATTGAACTGTATTCGCCACGTCTGGCTGAAATGGCCAAAACATGGGAACTGCCTGAGGGGGATGTGATTCATCCGCTGCCTGTTTATGTGCCTACTTTTGAAGGTTGGGACAGCCCGTTGCGGGAAAAATATCCACTGCAACTGACAGGCTTTCACTTCAAGGCCAGAACACACTCGACCTATGGCAATGTGGAGCTGCTGAAAGCGGCTGCACGGCAGGAGGTGTGGATAAATCCGGTTGATGCAAAACCGCGCGGTATTAAAAATGGCGATATGGTTCGCATTTTTAACGACCGGGGAGAAACGCAAATCAATGTGAAAGTTACGCCGCGTATCATGCCCGGTGTGGTGGCATTGGGCGAAGGTGCCTGGTACGCGCCGGATGGCAGGAAGATTGACCGTGCAGGCAGTATCAATGTGCTGACAACGCATCGCCCATCGCCTTTGGCCAAGGGCAATCCGCAGCATACCAATCTGGTTGAAATCCGCAAGCTGGCTTGAGGAGGAAATAATGAGTACACAACAATATGGCTTCATGATTGATACAGCCCGCTGTACGGGCTGCAAGACATGCCAGCTTTCATGCAAAGACTATAAGGACTTGCCGGTGGATGTGAATTTCCGCCGGGTGTATGAATATGTCGGCGGAGAATGGCTGCCCGAAGGAGAAGGGAAAAACCAGGTCTGGCGGCAAGAGGTTTTTGCGTACTACACGTCAATTGCCTGCAACCACTGCGCTGACCCGGCCTGCGTGAAAGTATGCCCCAGCGGTGCCATGCACAAGCGTGAGGATAATGGTCTGGTGATTGTGAATGAGGATGTGTGCATTGGCTGCAAATCGTGTGCCATGGCCTGCCCTTACGGGGCGCCGCAGTTTAATGCGAAAAAAGGCCACATGACCAAGTGTGACGGCTGTCATGAACGTGTATCGCAAGGGTTAAAACCGGTGTGTGTCGCATCCTGTCCGCTCAGAGCGCTTGATTTTGGCCCGATAGAAGAATTGCGTGCCAAGTATGGCGAACTGGCAGCCATTGCACCGCTGCCTGCCGCAAACTATACAACCCCCAGTCTTGTTGTCCAGCCAAACGCAAAAGCGCGTCCTGCCGGCGACAACAGCGGCTTTCTGGGTAACCCAAGAGAGGTGTGATCATGGGATGGAATGAATGGCCTTTGATGATTTTTACCGTTCTGGCGCAGTGTGCCATTGGTGCATATTGGTTCTGTGCGGTTGCCGTGCTTGCCAACGCTGGCGGTGAACACGCCAGCCGCAGGCTGGAAAAAATGATGCTGCTGATCTGGGTGTTTGTGGGTATCGGGTTTCTCTGCTCGGCGTTTCACCTGGGTTCTCCATTCAGGGCGGGCAACGCGCTGATCCGTGTCGGGCAGGCACCATTGAGCAATGAGTCTTTGTTCGGCCCCCTGTTCATTGCCTGTGGCGGCTTGGCCTGGTTGCTGGCCGTGTGGGGTAAGACACCTGGTCTTAGGAAGCTGTTGCTTGCCGCCGGGTTGGTTGTGAGCGTTATTTTCCTGTGGGCTATGACCAGCTTTTACATGATGTCTACCGTGCCGACGTGGGACAACTGGACAACACCGTTTGCTTTTGTCACAACGGCGCTGCTTGGTGGTGCGGCGTTGGCAAATGTGCTGTTTAAAATGGCTGGTGTCAGTGTCGCATCAGCGCGTGGCATCAACTTCCTGCTGGTGACAGTGGCCTGCATTGCCATTGTGCTGGCTGCGGTCATCACGATCAATGTGGCTGCCATGCTGCCGCATATCCATTCTTCTATTCAGGCGGCATCTGAACTGTCGCCGGATATGGCAATGTTGCAGACATGGCGCTTTATCCTGCTGGCGTTGGGTGTGGGCATTTTGGTCAGCCAGTTTGTGAAGAAGAATAACGCACCTGTTGTGGCCATTGTCGTGTTGTGCCTGATGGTTGTTGGCGAGGGCATTGGCCGGGGTGTGTTTTATGCGCTTTACATGACGGTCGGGCTGGTCTGAAGCAAACGCTCTACAGCTACCCCTGTTAAGCGAGGTGGGCACATGCGCTGGCGCTGTGCCCTTTTCATTTTGATGTAAAAATCGGCGGTTTCATAACAATGCTTTCTACGACGGATCTTATGAATTCTGATATCTCTGCAACCGAGAGGCCTTATATCGTTGCCAGTCTGAAAATGCTGGGCACACTGTTGAGAACACAACCTTCCGACGATGCACTTGCTCCATTATTTTCAATGCTGAAAACACAGGGGCTGGCGGCAAACTGGCCGTTTGGTTCAGCGCAGCAGCTTGAGCACATCCAGTCCTGCCTGTTTGCTACCGAAGATCTGCATGAACTGGATGTGCATTGGCAACGGCTGTTTATCGGGCCGCACCATCTGTATGCACCACCCTGGGGGTCTGTATATCTGGATAAAGAGAACGTTATTTTTGGTGAAAGTTCTATCTGGCTGGGCAGCTTTCTCAGAGAGAACGGCATGTATGTTGATACAGGCATGCATGAACCGGAAGATCATATCGGGTTGATGTTCTGGTACGCTGCCGGGTTTGTTGAAAAAGAAATGGACGAGGCTTTATGCACGTTGCTGGCTCAGCATATGCTGCCATGGAGTGCGCGTTACCTGGCGTTATTAAAAGAACATGCACAGGTACCTTTTTATGAAGGGCTGGCAGAACTTGCACAACTGAGTCTGGATAGTCTGGCGCAACGTGTTCATGTACAGGCTCAGGATCTGCCCCTGTTTTTCTGAACACCTGGCCAGATTTGGAATAGATGGTATTTTGGTTGCCGATTGTATGATCAATGATGCATTTTCTTGACACTTTCTTTCGTTTAGGGATATATCTATTGCTTTTCATTTCCAAATAGCGAAAATATATTCCATATTTCAAAGGAAGGTGTCATGTCTACTCAGCTACCAGCGAAACGTGGTAAAAAAACGGTGGCCTCTGCGGCCAATACCGGACAGGTGCAGTCGTTAACCCGTGGACTGAGGTTGCTGGAACTGATTGCCGAGGCGCATGGCAGCGTTGCATTGACAGATCTGGCCCAACAGGCGGGACTGCCGAACTCTACAACACACCGCTTGCTGACCACCATGCAACAGCAGGGTTTTGTACGCCAGGTTGGTGATCTCGGACTGTGGACCATCGGCTCACATGCTTTTGTGGTGGGCAGCAGCTTTCTGCAAAGCCGCAATTTGCTGGCCATTGTGCATCCGATGCTGCGCCGCCTGATGGAAGCATCCGGTGAGACGGTGAACCTTGCGGTGCTGGATAAATACGAAATGGAAGCCATCATCATTGACCAGGTGCAGTGCAATGCACTGATGCGCATGTCTGCGCCGATCGGAGGCAAGCTGCCCATGCATGCATCCGGTGCCGGTAAAGCATTCCTCTCCACACTGAACGATAAAGAGCTTTCGGCACTGTTTCATAAAAAAGGGCTGCATGCTTATACGCCGCACACGCTGTGCTCTCCAGTCCAGTTGAAAGAGGACCTGGGGCGGATCCGTGTCCGTGGTTTTTCATATGATAATGAAGAGCACGCACTGGGGTTGCGCTGCATTGCAGCCAGTATTCTGGATGAGCATCAGGAGCCTTGTGCGGCCATTTCCATTTCGGGTCCGGTGTCACGTATTCCCGATGATAGGGTTACAGAACTGGGCGCCATGGTGATGCAGGCCACCAAGGAAATCACCTTGGCCTATGGCGGTTTGCATAAACCGTAATTTTCAGGAAATGCGGCGTCTGGTGCAAGCATGGACAGCCGGTACCTTGTGACGGCGTAGGCATTGAGGGCGTGTTAACACGCCCTTATCTTTCAGTCAGCGCGTACAGCAAAGCGTTTTTTCTTTCGGTACGCGTAAACGTCTTCAAATACACCATTGTGGATGCGTTGTTGCAATTGCCGCCAGTAATCGGCCTCGAACAAATCACCATGCATTTCTGAAAACATCTGGAATGTGTCGTTATCATGGCAGATGATGTGACGAAACTCTTCCGGGAAAACATCATTGGGGGCAATGGTGTACCACGGTTCTGCTGACAGCTCATCCTCCGGGTATCGGGGTGGCGGAATGTTGCGGAAGTTCACTTCGGTCATGTAGCAGATCTCATCGTAATCGTAAAAAACAACTCTGCCTTGCCGCGTGATGCCAAAGTTTTTAAACAGCATGTCGCCAGGAAAGATGTTGGCGGCAGCCATCTGTTTGATGGCATTGCCATATTCCTCGAGTGCATCGCGCAACTGCGTTTTGTTGGCATTGTCCAGGTAGATATTGAGCGGTGTGATGCGCCGTTCAATGTACAGGTGGCTGATAACGATTTTATCGCCCAGGTCTTCCAGCTTGAGTGGTACTTCGCGCCGCAGTTCTTCCAGCAACTCATCGCTTAACCGGTGTTTGTCAATGACAAAGTTTTCATATTCCTGGGTATCTGCCATGCGGCCGACACGGTCATGCTCCTTGACCAGGCGATAACAGGCGCGCACGTGTTCTGCCGTGACCTCTTTCTGGGGCGCGAAGCGGTCCTTGATTACTTTGAATACCCGGTTGAATGACGGCAGTGTGAACACCAGCATCACCATGCCTTTGATGCCGGGGGCAATGATGAACTGTTCGCTTGATTGTGCCACGTGGTTCAAATATTCGCGGTGGTATTCTGTTTTGCCGTGTTTCTGACAACCAATGGCCATATACAGTTCAGCAGTGGTTTTGGTGGGCAGAATTTCCCTGAGCCATTCGACCAGTGCGGCAGGCAGCGGGGCATACACCATGAAGTAAGAATGCGCAAAGCTGAATACGGTACTGGCTTCGGAAAACTCGGTCAGGCAGGTATCGATATAAAGTTCGTGGTTTTTATTCTGATGAATCGGCAGCAAGAAGGGATGAACCGTGCCGTCTGCCAGCCTGACTTTGCCAACCAGCCAGGCGGCTTTATTGCGGAAAAATAACTCTTTGAAAACCTGCAATACACCGGTTTTCAGTGCTTGCTCGCCAAAGTGCTGCAGCAGGTGGTCGTGGATGTAACCAATGTCGCGTGCGAGATTTTCCCACGGCAGCCGCAGCGGTGTGTGGGAAAGTATCACCCGCAGCCTTTCGCGTACCCCGGCAGACAGGGGAAAATTCAGCGACAGGGGACGGGGAATTTCGCGAAAACGTGTTTCCGGTTGTGAGCTGAAAATGAACAGCTTGTCGGGCGTGAGTTCCTGGTGGTGGAACAAGCGGCAGTAAACCGAGTTGAAAAAACTCTCGGCAATTTCAAAGCGTGGGTACTCGGTAAGCAGCCTGGTGTATATTTCTTTGACGCGTCCCAGAAACTCGGCATCGTGGCATTTAGAGCCGACAATCCAGTTCAACTGTTCCACCACCAGCCCGACGTGGTGGTCATACAGATGGATACGTTTTTTCATGGCGGCATGCACTGCCGGCCAGTCAGCTTGCTCAAAGCGGCTCTGGGCTCCTGATGTAACTTCCAGAAAACGGCCGTATTGCGCGTCAAATCCCTGCAGAATTGTTTGTGCAACCAGCTGTTCCATTTTGAGTGCCAGGCTTTCTGTATGCATGATTTTGCCAGGAGTAGGCGGGGCATACATGCGGGTGTATGCCCCGGGGGTCAGAAAAGATGCAACACAGTTGCTGTTACACGAACTGGGCTTCTTCTGTGGAGCCGGTCAGCGCGGTGACAGAAGATGCACCACCCTGAATGACGTTGGTGACTTTGTCAAAGTAACCGGTCCCCACTTCCTGCTGGTGCGCGACAAAGGTGTAGCCTTTAGAGGCGGCCTCAAACTCGGGCTGCTGCACTTTTTCCACGTAGTGCTTCATGCCTTCGCCCTGCGCATAGGCGTGTGCCAGATCGAACATGTTGTACCACATGCTGTGGATGCCAGCCAGTGTGATGAACTGGTATTTGTAGCCCATGGCTGAAAGATCGGCCTGGAAGCTTGCAATGGTGGCATCGTCCAGGTTTTTCTTCCAGTTGAAAGAAGGCGAGCAGTTGTACGCCAGCAGCTTGCCGGGGAAGCGCTCGTGCATGGCCTGGGCAAAGCGGCGTGCGGCGTTCAGGTCAGGCGTGGAAGTTTCACACCAAACCAGGTCTGCATAAGGCGCATAGGCCAGGCCGCGGCTGATGGCCTGGTCAACCCCGGCACGGGTGCGGAAGAAGCCTTCTGCGGTGCGCTCCCCGGTGATGAATGCTTCATCATAAGCGTCGCAGTCCGAGGTCAGCAGGTCAGCGGCGTCTGCATCGGTACGGGCCACGACCAGGGTGGGCACGCCCATCACGTCTGCTGCCAGCCGTGCAGCCACCAGTTTCTGAATGGCTTCCTGTGTGGGCACCAGCACCTTGCCACCCATGTGACCGCATTTTTTCACAGAGGCCAACTGGTCTTCAAAGTGCACTGCGGCGGCACCTGCCTCGATCATGGCTTTCATCAGTTCAAATGCATTCAGCACGCCGCCAAATCCGGCTTCGGCATCGGCCACAATCGGCAGAAAGTAGTCGACAAATTTCGGATCACCTGGTTCGATACCATTGGCCCATTGAATCTGGTCGGCACGGCGGAAGGTGTTGTTGATGCGCTGAACAACGGCAGGCACTGAGTTGGCCGGATACAGCGACTGGTCGGGGTACATGGTGGAAGCCAGGTTGGCGTCTGCTGCAACCTGCCAGCCGGAAAGGTAAACGGCTTCTACACCTGCTTTGGCCTGTTGCAGCGCCTGACCGCCAGTCAATGCCCCCAGGCAGTTGATGTAGCCTTTTTTAGATTCACCGTGCAGCAGCTTCCACAATTTGGCGGCTCCATTTTGTGCCAGCGTGCATTCCGGGTTGACCGAGCCGCGCAGGCTGATCACTTCTTCAGCGCTGTAGGGGCGGTTAATCCCTTTCCAGCGGTCCTGCTTCCATGACTCCTGTAATTGCTGAATCTGTTGAGCGCGGGTTGCTTTCATGTTTGTCTCCTCTTATGTCATTTAAAAATAGGTTCAGTCCAGTAATTCGTAACCGGGCAAAGTCAGAAAATCTATCAGTTCATCCTGTGTGGTAATACGTTGCATCAGCTTGGCGGCTTCGGTAAAGCGTCCGCTGTTAAAGCGTGCTTCACCCAGCTCCTGCTTGACAACGTTGAACTCTTCTTCCAAAAGCCGGTTAAACAGTTCTTTGGTTACCTTTTGCCCGTCGCTGAGTGTTTTCTGGTGCCGTATCCACTGCCAGATGGAGGTGCGTGAAATTTCTGCCGTGGCAGCATCTTCCATCAAACCATAAATAGGTACACAGCCGTTGCCGCAAATCCAGGCTTCAATGTATTGCAGCGCCACGCGGATATTGGCACGCATACCGTTTTCAGTGCGTTCGCCCGGGCAGGGTTCCAGCAATTCATTGGCCGTAATGGCGGCATCTTGTTCGCGCATCACATCCAGTTGGTTTTGCCTGCTGCCCAGGGCTTTGTCAAATACAGCCATGACAGTGTCTGCCAAGCCGGGGTGCGCAACCCAGGTGCCGTCATGACCATTGTGTGCTTCCAGTTCTTTATCTGCCTGTACTTTCTGCAAAACAATTTCATTTTGCTGAGCGTCCTTGCTTGGAATGAAAGCCGCCATGCCCCCCATGGCAAATGCACCGCGCCGGTGACAGGTTTTAATCAGCAGACGCGAGTAAGCATTGAGGAATGGCTTATCCATGGTGACAGACTGGCGATCAGGTAAAACGCGGTCAGCATGGTTTTTCAGCGTTTTGATGTAGCTGAAAATATAGTCCCAGCGGCCACAGTTCAAACCGACAATGTGGTCGCGCATGTGGTAGAGGATTTCATCCATCTGAAATACCGCAGGCAGCGTTTCAATCAGCACAGTGGCTTTAATGGTGCCACGCGGCAGGTTAAAGCTGTCTTCCGTAAAGCTGAACACTTCGCTCCACCAGGCTGCTTCCTGATATGCCTGCAGTTTAGGCAAATAGAAATAAGGGCCGCTGCCGTTTTTCAGCAGTTGCTGATAGTTATGGTAAAAGTACAGGGCAAAGTCAAACAGCGCACCAGGAATGGGCTTGCCTTCCCACAGTACGTGCTTTTCAGGCAGGTGCAGCCCGCGTACGCGGCAGATCAGTACCGCCGGGTCGGCTTTCAGTTGATACAGTTTGCCGTTCTCGTTGGTGTAGGAGATGGTTCTGTTGACTGCATCATGCAGGTTGATCTGGCCTTCAATCACTTTTTTCCATGACGGAGCCAGAGAGTCCTCAAAGTCGGCCATGAACACTTTGACATTGGCGTTGAGCGCGTTAATGACCATTTTGCGTTCGACCGGGCCGGTGATTTCAACCCGGCGGTCCAGCAGATCAGCAGGAATCCCGCGAATCTTCCACTCCTGTTTCTTGATGGATTGTGTGACTGCAAGAAAGTCAGGCAGTTTGCCATTGTCAATCTCTTTTTGGATGACTGTGCGCTGGGCTAACAGTGCATTGCGCTGCGATGTGAAACGGGTGACCAGTTCTGACAAAAAGTTTTGTGCTTCTACGGTCAGAATCTGCTTTTCCTGCGCGCCAAATTTCTGCGTAAACTCCAAACCGGTTTCCACGACTGCTTGCATACTCACTCTCCTCTTTGATATGGCATTGCGCTGAAGTTGTGCTTTACTTTGCTTTTCCTGAGTCTGAACGCATCAGATACTTTCGGGATACACAACGGAAAGCGACATTGATTTTAAATGAAAATAAAAACGGTTTCCAAAAATGTGAAATTTCGGCAAAATATAGCACTTTTTTGCATTGCAATGCAAATCAATATAAAACAGTTGGGATTAGATGATGGTAGATTAAGGGTAGTTATAAAAATCAGTTTTCAAGTTGTTTTTTATTATCTATCTAATTGAATTTAAATGATTTTTATCTGATTAAAGTTTTGGGCTACTGCATTGTGAGGCTGTTATTTTTTATGTTGCATAGCAAAAACATTAGGGTTTTCCTTAGAAAATGTTTTTTATTGTGAAATGAAAAGATTGCGTTTGAATGTTAAAAATAATTTCCAAAAATATTTTGTAAAATGAAAAAAACACAATAAAAGAAGCGATTTGGGCATGTGCTGCTGTTGCCATGCAAAATCAGAAACTTAAAATGCGGGTACAGGCAAGCGCTTAATTTGCAAAAGAAAGAGGCGATGCCGACAAATTTTTTCAGCAAAGGATATCTGATGCCAGCACGCATGCTTCGTCTATTTTGTGTTTTATGGCTTGTGGCGCCTGCTGCAGTTTATGCAGTGAGCTTTGACTGCAACAAGTTCAATACAGGGGTCTACCAAATCATATGTAGCTCTGGAAAATTGTCCCGCCTGGATGACCAGTTGTCTGCGCAATACCAGCGGATCAGGGCAAAGCACGGTAATCCTCCCGAATTAAAAGAGATGGTGCGTCTGGCTTTTATGTTTCGTGATACGTGTACAACAGAAGAGTGTCTAGTGTCCTGGTATGAGGTTTATATTGAGCTTTATAACCAAATTGAGCAGGGTACCAGCATTAAAGCAGCCAGTCAGGTGATAGAAGATATGGTTTTGCGCTATGCACAGGAGAATACGGCATATCTTGAGCCGGTTGATGCGGATCGCAAGATTTCTCCCACACGTGAAAATATCAGCCATTATTGTGATATGACAGTCAAAGTCATGGTTGCATCAGCAGCAGATGCTGCTTCTACAAACCGGCGACGGATTCCGCTGATTTACGGTCCTGAGGTTGATATTGAACTGTATAAAAAAATACTTGATATAGACCGGGCGGCGTATCTGCGCATGCAACAAAACATGCCGTCCAGCATTGTCTAGGCTATGCAGGAAGACTGGAGAACAGCCCAATATGTATTGGAGAAGAGCCTTTTACAGGAGTGTCTGGCAAGTCCCCGAGACGTTATCTTTTTTTATGACAAGATTTTCAGGCATTGATACCGTCGCACATTTGCCCAGCGATATAGCAACCACCAGTCCATTGGAAAGGTGGTTTTTTTATTGAGCGATCACAGAGGTGGTGATTGATTCCATGATAGGAATGCAACGCACAACACTTCACACAAATTTCATTGTTTTTTCACACGGCTCCCCATAATACGAAGCATAGAGTAATGAAGTTGGCTGCTCTACCGAAAACTATTTTGAGTGCTTTATTTCATGACGTGTTTGAAGGGGCAAGGTATGAAGCTGGATCAAGAGTTACAGGACTACCTCGATAAAAATAATCTGACAGTTGATGTGATAGGTTTCAGGCCAGCAGTGTTTGACAGAGAGGGCAATGTCATCTGTATGGGGGGGACTGTGCATACAGCAGTCAGAAAAGCTATCTGGCTCAGCAGTATATGCCCTCACTATTATGCATGCGAGCGCAAAGGGCCGGTCTCTGAACCCCGAAGCTGATGCATGCATTTGACTTTGTTTTGCTGCGAGCGTAAGAGTTCAGGCAATAAAGCAGAAATTGTGGCCTAGCAATTTTTAATATACCGGTGAGCGTTGTTGCCATCAATGTCTTTAAAATGGACAGTGCCTGACGCAGGCAACTGTGGTCGATTGGTCGCTGATGTATCTTGCAGGGGATGCTGGACAGGTCAGAGCAGATATGGCCTGGGTTATGTCGGTATGTAAACGATCATCAGCACTTATCCCGAATACAAGAGGAAGCCAAAGGCAACAGGCACGGCTTATTGGTAGACAAGAGTCCCGTCCTGTCGTGGGAATGGAGGAAAAATCAGTGAAAAAAATATTAACAATATTGTTTTGTGTTTTTGTGATAACTGGATGCAGCAACGATCCATATAAGATCGATTCTGTAGCTACAGCAAATGCGCCATGGGAGAAAGGTGAGTTTATTGTCAATGGCTTTTGCTCACAGGCAGCCATTGGCTGGTGTGTCAGAGTATTTTTAGGTATAACGACTGACGGTAAAGTGCTGGTGCAGGATTTTTACACAAAAATAGCAGATCGAATGGAGCTTGCGAAGGTGTATGACCCACGCACGGAAGAAATAGAAGCTAAGTTCACAGATCCGTTTACGATGATGTCCATTGACGATGCACAGATGAACCTTTTCTATGTAGATGATGGAAAAGATGGCGTGTATCGGTCTTATGATCGTGATGGTGAGGTTGATAAAGAGGGGGCTTTCCGAAACGGCATAAAGCATGGCCATTGGACCGAGTATCTGCCAAATGGTGAGATTTCAAGTGGCAACTATGTTCAAGGGAAGAAACATGGAGTATGGGTTTGCAAAAGCGAGGATGGTTCGTGGTATGAAGAGACTTTTGAGCATGGAAAATTGATCAACTTTCGAGAGTTCAGTAAATAGCAAAGTTTTTAGCGATACACAAACCGCCTCTCGAGGC
Source organism: Saezia sanguinis (assembly GCF_963921665.1). Taxonomy (NCBI): domain Bacteria; kingdom Pseudomonadati; phylum Pseudomonadota; class Betaproteobacteria; order Burkholderiales; family Saeziaceae; genus Saezia; species Saezia sanguinis. The sequence continues at coordinate 172,423 of NZ_CAWUGC010000017.1, read as the reverse complement.
GGTTTTTTCGTTCACATAAACCACCGTTTGGCTGTGATCATAGAGTCCCATTTCTGATAGGAGCAGGTATGAAAAATTTAACACAAAAAATTACGGTTGCAGTAACACTGGCATTGGGGTTAACGGGTATTGCAGCGGCACAGAGCGCGTCTGGCTACCAGTTTCACATGGATCTTGAGGGGCAATCCCGGGTTGGGTCTCCTAATGAGCTGTGTTCGATTGTGGTGGATGGACTCAACCAGCAAGGTCTTGGGATAAGGGTGTATGAATTGGTTGTGGGCAATAATTACAATTATGTGGTGCGTTACGCTGGAGACTATGAGAATCAAGGGTATTTGCACTGTACTTATAAGACATGGCGTCCACAATATTATCCAACTGAACCGGCCGAAATTATTGGACCAGGAGGGAGCTTCGGGAAAGCTTTTTGTGAGATGGGCGTTCTGAAGGTAGGCGCAAACATTGCCTGTTACCCAGGAGACGCAAACAACTAACGGTTTGTTCATCTAATAATTTGGCAGTCGCCTACGATCAAGTAGGCGGCTTTTTATTGGGCAAAAAACACAGAGCAAGAAATCCCCAACCTATTCAAGACAGTTCAGGGGGTTATGTTCAGGTAACCGAAGTGTCAGCCACAGGCGTGGGAGGTTTTCTATTGATTTTTATGCAAGACGATGTGACTCGAGGGCTCGGAGCGTTGCATCAGGGAGTTAGGGCAACAAGTGGGAGAATAAAAAGAGCTCGCAGGAAGGGAACACCAGCGAGCCCAATATACGGTGAATAATAGTTATAAATGCATGTTAAGTGGAAGGCAACTTAAACATGTATATAAATTGTATCTTAAAAGAGGGTTTTTGCAATAAACACCATTAAACCTCTTGGTCATACTGCTGCTGCCGAAGAATGCAAGGCAGGGCATGAACAAGAATCATTGTCCTTCTGTCGTGTCTGACGGATGCACAGAGAAATACCCAGAAGTTGCAAGAACGGCTGAAGAAAGTAGAGCAGAGAGTTAGCGTGCGTGGAGGAGCTGATGATGCACTCAGGAAGCAATCATATTCCCATGGTAGGAATATGAAACAAAAAAGGCCAGCCCTAGATAAAGCTAACCTATTGTTTTTATTGGTGGGTCGTGAGCGACTCGAACGCTCGACCGACGGATTAAGAGTCCGCTGCTCTACCAACTGAGCTAACGACCCACAGTGCGATTTCATCTTAAGCAGATAATTATAACGCATCGCTAAAAAAGCCCGCAAGCCTCTTTTTAAAGAAGCTGTGCATGTATGAGGGCACATACGGGCCAACACTCCGCAGGTATGGCAGAGGCAGCGGCTGCGGAAAGTGTATTTTGTGTGTATCCTGATACATTGAGCCCGTGAGAGTGGCTATCTCTGATGCAGCTTTATGTCAGGCACAATGAAACACCTGCTGGCAAAAGTATTTTGCATATGACGCAACAGTATTGCCGGGAAAACCGGTATACAATACATGCATACGTCTTCAGGGCGGGGTGAAAATCCCCACCGGCGGTAGATGGTGTTATGCACCATAAGCCCGCGAGCGCTCAGTTGAGGGAATTCAGACATATTTTCTGCATTGCTTCGCTGGGGTCCAGCAGATCTGGTCAGATGCCAGAGCCGACGGTTATAGTCCGGATGAAAGAAGAAGAGTGGTATCTGCGTACATGCATTGCAGGCGGCTTTGACCGAGCTTGGCTTGTCATTGATGGAGCAGACCGCAGATGCGCTAGTGATTAGTGCGTTGTATATCTCGTTCGTCTGCCAGCCCCGAAGCGTTCATCGTCCATTGTTTTTACGAAGAGCGTTTCATGTCTACAGCTACTATTACTTCTACCTCAGCCAAAACTGTTCTGCCTACGTCTGATGACCAGGCGGTTATGCGGGTTGAAAAAGCGCTGCATGCTTTTCAGCAGGGTAAGCTGATCGTTGTGCAGGATGATGAAGACCGGGAGAACGAGGCGGATCTGATCGGATCGGCCGAAAAAATAAGCGTTACCAGCATGGCGACCATGATTCGCGATGGCAGTGGTATTGTGTGCCTGTGTTTGCCTGCGGCTGATGCAAAAATGCTGGGGCTACGCCAGATGGTGGAACATAATGAGAGCCGCAATGGCACGGCATTTACGGTCAGTATTGAAGCCCGCGACGGGGTCAGTACAGGCGTGAGTGCGGTGGATCGGGTCACCACCATCCGTGCGGCCCTGGCTTCTACCGCAGAAGACAACCGCATTGTCAGCCCCGGGCATGTATTTCCGCTGGCGGCGCGCGATGGTGGTGTGCTGGAGCGGCGCGGGCATACCGAGTCTGCGGTTGATCTGGCCCGCCTGGCAGGGTTGCGCCCGGCCGGGGTGTTGTGTGAACTGATGAACCCCGACGGCACAATGACCCGTGGTGCCCAAGTGGTGGAGTACGCCCGCAAGAATGATCTGGCGGTGATTACCGTGCAGGATCTGGTGACTTACCGGCAGCGCATGGGGTGCTGATTTTCGGGCGATGGCTGCAATGGCGGATCGTCACGTTGGAGTTGCTAGCATACGGCCCATGGCGCTGGCCGATTATGATGCGGTGCTGCACCTCATGCAGCATATGCCGGGTGTGGTTGTCCGTGAGGCAGATTCGCGCGAAGGCATTACTCGCTACCTGCAGCGTAACCCTGGGTTGAGTTTTGTTGCTGTTGCTGCTAACCGGATTGTCGGCTGTGCCATGTGTGGGCATGACGGCCGGCGGGGCTATTTGCAGCATGTATTGGTGCTGCCTGATTACCGTCAGCAGGGCATTGCGCGCAAGCTGGTGCAACATTGTCTGGACGGGTTGACCCGGCAAGGCATTTATAAATGCCATCTGGATGTTTTGGCAGACAACCTGGCAGCCCAAGGTTATTGGGCCCATCTGGGGTGGAGAGCGCGCACAGATATCAGGCGCTATTCTTTCATTATGCAAGGTGGGGAAAACAGCTGACCTCACGCTGTGTTTTCCGGGCATTTCCTCAAAAACAGTACCGCTTGTATTGTCTGCTGATACAAGCGGTACTGTTATCTGCTACTTTGTGATTTTCGTATTTATTTCCCCAAGGCTTCAGTAGAATGTGCTCATGAAAAACCGTGGCTGTTGTATGCGCAGGCATTCAGAGGATTAAAAGACATGATCACCATTTACCAGTTAAAACCCCGTTTTCAGGCTTTATTGCGGCCATTGGCAACACGTTTGGCCGATAAAGGCGTCACAGCCAATGCCGTGACGCTGTGCGCCGCAGCAATTTCTGTTGCCCTGGGGCTGTTGCTGTATTTTCTGCCGTATCGTTTTCTGTTTTTATTACTGCCTTTATGGATGTTTGTACGCATGGCGTTCAATGCCATTGACGGGATGCTGGCACGTGAATTCGGGCAGAAGTCGGTGTTAGGGGCTTATCTGAACGAGCTGACCGATGTGGTTTCCGATGCGGCGCTGTATCTGCCGTTTGTCATGGTGGCGCCGTTTGGCTGGGGCAGTGTCGGGCTGGTGATTTTTCTGAGTGTGGTGTCAGAGATGGCTGGCGCATTGGGGCCGATGGTGGGAGCGTCGCGCGCATATAACGGCCCCATGGGTAAAAGCGATAGGGCATTTGTATTTGGTGCGCTGGGGTTGTGGTTTGCCGTTGCAGGTTCTTTGCCCTCCTGGGCATTCTGGATCATGCCGCTGGTTGCATTGGCAATTGCCATCAATATCGTGAATCGTGTGCGCAGCGGTTTGGCTTGCGCCAAATAAGCAGCATGCATGACAACCAGAACAACACAGGAGAATAACATGAGCAGTTCAGCAGTTTCCTTGAATTCAGAAGGTGTGCTTGCAGAGGCAGAAGATGCTTCACTGCAGTTGCAGCAGCGTCCTGTGCAGTGCGCACATTTTGCAACCCATGATGGCGTGGACTTGTTTTACCGCCACTGGCCAGCCACTGAACCACGGCGTGGTTGTGTGGTGATGTTTCACCGCGGGCATGAGCATTCGGGGCGTATGGCGCATCTGGTGGCTGAGTTAAATATGCCCGACTTTGATTTTTTTGCCTGGGATGCACGTGGGCACGGCAATTCTCCCGGCGTGCGTGGCGATGCCCCGAGCTTTGGTGCTTCGGTACGCGATGTGCAAACGTTTATCGACCATATTCATCAGGCGTATGGGATTGCCTGCCAGGATATGGTGGTACTGGCCCAAAGTGTCGGTGCCGTGTATGTGAGCACATGGGCGCACGATTATGCGCCAAAGATCCGCTGTCTGGTACTGGCTTCGCCAGCATTCAAGGTGAAGCTGTATGTGCCATTGGCCCGGCCGGCGCTGAAACTGTGGCATAAGGTCAAAGGCAACTTTTTTGTCAACAGCTATGTCAAGGCGAAATACCTGACGCATGATAAAGCGCGGCAGCAGTCTTATGACACGGACCCGCTTATTACCAGAGCCATTTCAGCCCGTATTTTGCTGGGGCTGTATGAGGCCGGTGAACGTGTGGTGCAGGATGCCAATGCCATTACAGTGCCGACACAGTTGCTGATTTCGGGCAATGACTGGGTGGTGCACCACAAACCGCAACACCAGTTTTTTGACCGGCTGGGCAGTTCCGTCAAAGAAAAGCATGTGCTGGATGGTTTTTTCCACGATACGCTGGGCGAAAAAAACCGGCACGTCGCAATAGATAAAGTGCGTACGTTTATTTTGCACCAGTTTGACAACCCGGCTGAAACAGTCCACCTGTTAAATGCACACCGGCAGGGCGCCACTTATGCTGAAGCCCAGGTGCTGGCGCGGCCGCTTTCGCTGCTCAGTCCCAAAGGGTTTTATTGGACCGCTTACCGGGCCAACATGAAGCTGGGGCGTTTTCTTTCCAAAGGGGTTCGTATCGGGCATGAAACGGGTTTTGACTCGGGCAGCACGCTGGATTATGTATACCAGAATCAGCCTACAGGCAGCGGCCCGCTGGGCCGGTTGATTGACCGTTATTACCTCAATGCCATTGGCTGGCGTGGTATCCGGCAGCGCAAGGTCCATATCGAGGAGCTGCTGCGCAAGGCATTATCCATGCTGGCGGGTGACGGCAAGCCGTTGCGGGTGCTGGATATTGCAGCCGGCCATGGGCGCTATGTGCTGGAAGCATTGACACAGTCAGCACAGCAACCCGAATCAATTGTGCTGCGTGATTTCAGCGAGTTGAATGTGCGGCAAGGGCAGCAACTGATTCAAGACAAGGGGCTGGCGCATATAGCACGGTTTGAAAAAGGAGACGCTTTTGACCGCAGCAGCGTTGCTGCAGTAACACCGGCGCCTACGGTGGGGATTGTCTCTGGCCTTTACGAGCTGTTTGCCGACAATGATATGGTCAGCCGATCTTTGGCTGGCATGGCGGATGCTATTGAACCGGGAGGCTATCTGATCTATACCGGGCAGCCCTGGCACCCGCAACTGGAGATGATTGCGCGTGCATTAACGAGCCACCGTGATGGTGTGGCATGGGTCATGCGCCGCCGTGTTCAGGCCGAAATGGATCAACTGGTTGAAGCTGCGGGGTTTGAAAAAATTGAGCAGCGCATAGATGAGTGGGGCATTTTCACGGTGTCGCTGGCGCGCAGACGGAAGTCTGTTTAAAGTGGCATGGAAAACATCAGAGTTTGACAGATGAAAAGAGCAACTTCTCCAGATCATGCGGCACGCTATGTCACTGACGCTCCTGCTGCGCATGTGGGGACGCGATCCTCTGCCATTCAGTGGCGGCGCAGTCTTGCTTGGCTGCTGTTTCTGGGGCCTTTTTTCTTTTTGAGTTACGGCTTTGCCAATTATTGGGCACAGCAGCATGAAGTCTCCCGGGTTATGGTATTTGCCTGGGAAGTGCATATTCCCTTTTGGGCGTGGAGCATCATTCCCTACTGGTCAATTGACTTGCTTTACGGCTTGTCTTTTCTGCTGTGCCGCAGCCCTAAAGCGGTGGATCGCCACGCACTGCGTTTGCTGAGCGTGCAGATCATTTCTGTGACGTGTTTTTTATTGTTTCCATTGCGGTTCAGCTTTGAGCGGCCGGTAACGGATGGCGTATTTGGTGCATTGTTTGATGTGCTGATGAGCTTTGACCGGCCTTATAACCAGGCGCCTTCGCTGCATATTGGCCTGCTGATGGTGATCTGGTACCAGTTCGCTTTGCACGCACGCGGCATCTGGCGCTGGATTGTGCACGCCTGGGCGCTGCTGATCGGCCTTTCTGTGCTGACCACCTACCAGCACCATTTCATTGATGTACCAACCGGCGCACTGGTGGGGCTGTTGTGTATATGGCTGTGGCCGGAGCAGGGGCGCTCCCCTCTAAGCGGCTGGCGCTGGCAACGTACAGCCATGCACTGGCGGTTGGCATTAATCTATGCGCTCAGCGGTTTGCTGGTTGCCGCTATGGGGGGGGTGCTGGGCGGTGTGTGGCTGTGGGGCTTGTGGATTGCCGTTTCTTTATGGATGCTGGCACTGATTTATATCGGCCCGGGTGTACATGGTTTTCAGAAACGGCACGGCGTTCACAGCATGGCACTGACCGTGCTGATGTGGCCGTGCCTGCTTGGGTTGTGGCTGAACTCACGCGGCTGGACGCGCCGCCATCCACAACCCGATCATATCAGTGGGCAAGTGTGGCTGGGGCGTATTCCTACGCGAAAAGACATACGCCGCTATGAGGTGAATGCGTTGTACGACCTGACGGCAGAGATGCGGGCGCCACGCGGTGCCGGGCAGACATATGTGTACAAGGGACAGCCTTGCATGGATTTGATTGCACCGCAACCCCATGAGCTGTTGCGTGCCGCGCAGGACATTGACCATCTGCATTCTCGGGGCTACCGGGTACTGGTTTGCTGTGCGCTGGGTTATTCCCGCAGTGCCAGTTGTGTGGCGGCCTGGCTGCTTTGGAGCGGGCAGGCGGCAGGTGTTGAAGAAGCATTGGCAAAAGTGCAACAGCACCGCGCGCGTACAATGATCAGCCCAAGGCACTGGCAGGCGCTTGAAGCAAGCTGGCGTATGATGCAAAAAGAAACGGCTGCACCATGAACCATGAACATTTGCCCGCATCGCAGGAACAGTTGCTGGCCCGGATGGTTGTGATCGTAGGCACTTTGCGCACCGGGGGCTTGCTGTGGGTGGTCAGTCTGGCGCTGGTACTGGCAGCCCTGGTGGTATTGATTGCAGGGCCGCAGGTATTTTCATGGCAGGGCTGGCTGGCGCTTTCCAGTCTGATTGCAGCGGCCATGCAGTTTTATTATGCGGCGAGGGTCCGTTTTGATGCGTATGTGTTCTCTCAGTGGCTGCATCAGTGGCAAATATCCGGCCAGGCCAACCCTGAGGCAACAATGGCGGCATTTGACGCGGCGGTCTGCCGGCAGTCATTACCGGTACGGGGATTACATAACCGGTGGCAGGGGGCATTGCGCCTTTTATATTGCCAAGGAATCTGCTTGGCTGTGCAAACAGCGCTGCTGATGTCATCTATACTAGCAGGTTACTTCATGTAGTTTTTAATTTATGGCTTTTGAACGACTGGTTGGTGCAACCATCTGTGGTTTTGTCAAACTGATAACCGGTGCGCGGGTGATCTGGCAGGACAACGCACCCGAAGAGCGACAGCGTATTTATTTTGCCAATCACCGCAGCCACGCTGATATCGTGCTGCTGTGGTCGGCATTGCCGCCGGCGATTCGTTACCGTTCCCGTCCGGTGGCGGGCGCAGACTACTGGCAAACCAACAAATTCAAACAGTATCTGGCCGGGCAGGTTTTCCAGAGCGTGCTGATTGACCGTAACCGCTCGGAAACTTCGCCCAATCCGGTTGAACAGATGGTTACCGCGCTCAGCGAAGGATCTTCCCTCATTATCTTTCCGGAAGGCACGCGCAATCTGGATGAAGGGGTTAAACCGTTTAAAAGCGGGATTTACCATCTGGCCAAAGCGCATCCGGAAGTAGAACTGGTTCCCGTATGGCTGGAAAACATGGGGCGTGTCATGCCCAAAGGTGAAATTGTGCCGGTGCCGTTGATTTGCACACTGATTTTTGGCCCGGCCATGCACTTGCAGCCGCAGGAAACCAAAGAGGAGTTCTTGGAGCGTGCCAGAAATGCATTGCTGAATCTGCAGCCTTCCAAGGAGAAGGAGGAGGAGTTATGAGCATGACGTCTGCAGAAGCGCTGCGCATTGTCTTTGCCGGCCTGTTTGTGGCGCTGGTCTTTTTCAGTCTGGTGGGTCGGGTGCTCAAGTGGCGTTTTGCCGCGCACAAGCCGCATACCGTGATTGATAATCTGAATACCCGCATTCAGGCCTGGTGGGCCATGATCATTTTCATCGGCATTGCCATCTGGATTGGCAAGCTGGGTCTGCTGGTTTTATTCGGATTTATATCGTTTCAGTGTCTGCGTGAGTATATTTCTGTCACCAAAACGCGCATTGCAGACCACCATGCACTGGTCTGGTGCTTTTATTTCTTCCTGCCGCTGCAATACATTCTCATTGGGCTTGACTGGTATGGGCTGTTCAGCATTCTGATTCCGGTGTATGCGTTTTTGCTGCTGCCCATCTCTGCGGCGCTGAAAGAAGATACCAAGCAGTTCTTGTCGCGTGCAGCACAGGTGCAGTGGGGGCTGATGATCTGCGTGTACTGCCTGTCTTATGTGCCGGCACTGATGTCGCTGCAAATTCCGGGATATGAGGGTGCCAATGCGCTGCTGATTGTCTTTTTGATTCTGACGGTACAGTCCAGCGATGTATTTCAGTATATCTGGGGCAAGCTGCTTGGGCGGCATAAACTCTCGCCGCAGATCTCTCCATCCAAAACACTTGAAGGACTGATTGGCGGTGTGGCCAGTTCCACCCTGATGGGGGCGGCGATGTGGTGGATCACACCATTTTCAATGTGGCAGGCGGCGTTGATTGCGCTGGCCATTAACCTCATGGGATTTTTTGGCGGGTTTGTGCTGTCTGCGATCAAACGCGACCGCGGTGTGAAAGACTGGGGCAATATGATCGAAGGGCACGGCGGTATGTTGGACCGTGTGGATTCAATCAGTTTTTCGGCACCGATTTTCTTTCATCTGATCCGCTATTTCTGGGCTTGATGCTGCGGTTTAAATCCTAAGCAAGAATGTGATTGCAAAAAAAAGAAGGCATCTGACAGATGCCTTCTTTTTTGTGATACCAATGACATTACGCATTAAAAAGCAGTGCGGCTTCTTTATAGTACGCAGCAGCTTTTTCTGCCTCGTTGCTATCTTCTGCCATTTTTGCCAGTGCCAGTAAAGCGCGCTGGCGCAGTGCGGCCGACAGTTGTTCATTTCGCACAATCTGGTCCAGCAGCATCTGCGCGCGCCCCAGAATCTGGTGCTGTTCGCAGACGCGGCCTGCCAGATAGGTCAGCATCGGATCTTCCGGTGCCTGGTTGTGCGTTTGCTCAATGCGTTTGAGCCAGCTTTCATCGGCACCGGACATGGCCAGATCCAGCGTTATCAGCAATGGGGTGCGGATATTTTCCGGCAGGGTATTGATGTCACTCCAGCATGTGGCAATCAGGCTGCATGCGGTTGCGGCATCATGGTACTGGGCATATTTCCATGCGGCATGTGCAATCACTGCGGGCAGTTTGCGTTCTTTGGCATCCAGTTTTTCCCACAGGTCTTTCAACTGCGGCAGATCTGTGGCGGAGTCCAGTACCTGGGATGCCAGGTCGCTGATGATCTGTTCTGCTTTCTGCGGCTCATAGGCTTTGTGCTTGATCAGCATTCTGGCCGTATGCAGCGCTGCCAAAGGAGCGCCTTCCATGCGGTCAATCTTGAGTTGCATTTGCAGTGTGGCAATGCGGCGCGCCACACCCGGATCAAGCTTGCCGATGGCAGCACGGGCTGCCTGAGGTTCACGGTTTTCAATCAGCCATTGTGCCTGTTGCAGGCGGACACCATCAGGTGCGTCGCTCAGCCTGGATTTTTCAGCCAGTTTTAAAGCCAGGTTCATTTGTTCGGTGTAGGTTTCTTTGTCTTTCAGGCGGTTGGCACCAGCTGCGGCCATCAGGTGGGCAACAACGCCAAACTCAACCGTGCCGTCAATTTTTTCACGACGCGAGCGGTTTTTTTCATATGCCTTGATGGCCTTGTTGGCGCTTTTCACGGTGCGTGAATAGCGGCCTGCCAGGTACTGCAAAATGGCTTCATTGAGCTCTGTGTTGCCATGGCGTTCGCGCCTGAGGTCACGCCAGCGGCGTGTGGCACTGGGCAGGTTCAGCAGGTTGGCCAGCAGCCGGGCCAGGAGATAGCCTGCAACCAGTATCAGAATTGCCGCAATGACAAAAAAGTTAAAGCTGATCTGGTAGCTGTTTTCTTTCATGTAGAACACAACAGAGTACTGGTTTTCTACACCAAACAGGGCAGCCAGCGTTGCGGCTGCAAAAATCATTAAAAGCCAGATAACCCAACGCATGTTTTTTTACTCCTGTGCTTTTTAATGACGGGTATCAATGGTTGCCAATACGCCCAGAGTGGCTTCGGGCTGGGGCAGTGGCGCACTTTGCATCCCTGACTGCAGGGCTTTCAGACGGCCCAGAATATCCTGCACGGCTCTGGAGTTGGGGTTGTAATAGCGTGTGATGACATCCTGAAGGTCCTGCAGTTCACTTTGCGCCAATGCAAACTGGCGTTGCAGTACGGAAATACGCAGGTTCAGCAAACGCAGTTTGACGTTTTCACGCAGGATCGCGCCTTGCTCTGGTGACAAAAGGGTGGCATCGGGGTTGTTGATGGGCCTGACAACAACCAGGCCGCTCAGCTCGTCCCATACGGCAGAGCCCAGTTGTGCAGATTTGGCGGTGGTCCATTGCCATGATTTCTGCCAGAAGCTGGGCTCAAGTGCCGGGGCCGCTGGTGTTTCATTGGCAGCAGGAGCTTGCGGTGCTGGGGCTGTATCCGTATCCGTCTGTGCAACAGTGTTATCTGGTTGGGCCGGCACGGCTTGCTGCTCAACGACTGGCGCTGATGCTGGCGGTGTATCCAGTGGCGGCGGATCAATCATCAGCGGCATCGTATCGACTTTGCGGATCAGCTCGCTGATCTGTGTTGACAGCAAGACAGGGTCAGGCACCGGCGCATTGCGGATGGTTTCCATATCGCGTGCAATGGCCTGGCGCAACGGGGACTGCACTGACTGGTTATCCTGCAGCAGCCGGTCATCGATGGCCTTCAGGGTAATCAGCAAAGGCTCCACGCTGCCGGTCAGTTGTGTTTGCAGTTGCGCTGACTGAACCGCTGTGCGCAGGTCTGCAGACAGCGTTTCGGTTTTGGCGTTGTTAATGTACTGAATCAACGAGTCAATGCGGTTGCTTTGCTCACTCAGGCTGTCCAGTTGTGCGCTGGCATGTGCCAGTTTGCCGCTGACAGAGTTGGACATGTCCAGCGACTGCTGCGCCAGCACTTTGGCTGCTTCTGCGGCGCTGCTGCTGCCCTGCTGGCTGAACTGGAGCTGTTGCTCCATTTGCCCCATGCGTTGCCACACCATCACGGCGCAAACCGATGCGCCAGCAGCCAGAATTAACGATGCAATGGCCAGCGCACCTGCCCATGAAAATGGGTGTTTGGGTGCTGATCCTGCATGCATTGCCGGAGCAGGTGGCGTTGCCGGGGGAATGCTGCCGTGCACGGGACGGCTTGCCTCGTGCTGTGGCGCAGCAGCAGGCTTGGGCGTTTCTTTCACGGGTGTCTGGGGTGTTTGTTTCGCCGGTGCTGCGTCGGCAGCAGACGGTGTTTGCGCTGGGGCCCCTGATGTTGGAGCGGCCTCAGTGCTTTTGTCTGTTTTTTTGTTCTCTTGAACCGGTTTATGATCCGTAGATTCTTGAGACACTGGCTGATCAGAGGTATTGGGTGATGTTGGTTTCATACAACGGATTTTACTGAATCTACAAGAGAGAGAAGGTCTGGTCGGGTACAAACCACATGACCGAAACCGGCTTTATGCGCTGCCTGAGCAATGCGTTGATGTGTCACTATAGCAGTAGTTTGTGCCCAGTCATAGTCAGGAAGGTATTCTATGGCTTCTGAACTGCTGAATACCCAGCAGGAATTGCGCGCATCGTGGCTGCCTAGCCACAACAGGTCGTCAGCCGAAAATACAGGGGCGCAACGCTGGTATACCGCCAGGCATTGAACCTGGGCACCGGCATGTTGCAACTGGTGCATCAGCCAGTTACGCTCTGGCCGGTTGCCTGCGCTGCGGCCCCGTACCAGCAACACCTGTGTACCACTCCAGTGGCGGTCAGCAATTTGTTGCCATAGATGTTCCGTATCTTCCGGCTGATTTTCTGCGGGCTGGTCAATCAAATGTGCCGCAACGCCAGATGCCGCCAGTGCTTTGGTGGTACCGTTACCGGTGGCACCGGCACGCAGGTGAGAGGGCCAATGGCTGTGCTGAGTGCCTTTAAAAAAGTAATGGACTGCATTGGCGCTGACAAACATGACCCATGTGTATTGGTCGATCTGAGCCCATGCATGATGCAATGGCTGGTTATCGGCAACAGCCTGGATAGACAGCAAGGGAATGTGTCTGACAGAGAAGCCGTGCTGCTGCAACCCCTCGATCCAGGGCTGGGCCTGGTGGAGCGGGCGGGTCACAATGACGGTTTTCATGGCGCGCTTTCCTCCAAAGCTTCAAAGGCAAACTTGCGCTCAGGCGCTGGTGGCCGGGGCAATCTGGGCGCCCTGTGCAACCAGATCGGAGGCGGCCTGTTGCCCCAAAGCTTCTGCCTGTTGCAGCACAATGGCCGGCGGGGTTTGGGGAGCCAGCTGGAGCAACTGGGTGCTGCGGATTAAAGGTATTTTCCCGTGAATGTCGCCCCAGGCAGCATCCAGCCGTATCTGGGCGGGCTGGTGCCATGTTGCATGTGCGGCCAGCGGTACGCTGCAATTGCCGCCCAGCGCACGGGAGACGGCGCGTTCTGCGGTGCAGGTTACCAACGCATGAGGGTCGTTGAGCTGCTCGATGATTTTGATCAGTTCCGGTTGAGACTGGTGCATTTCAATACCCAATGCGCCTTGCCCGGCGGAGGGAATCATCTGCTGCACATCAAAAACCGAGCGAATGCGTTCTTCAAGCTGCAAGCGTTTTAAGCCGGCAACGGCCAGCACAATGGCGTCGTACGCACCATCGTCAAGTTTGCGTAACCGGGTGTCCAGATTACCGCGCAGCATAACGATCTGAAGATCGGGGCGCATGGCGTGCAGCAGAACCTGCCGGCGCAGGCTGGATGTGCCGACTGTGGCACCTGCGGGCAGTTCATCCAAACTGGCGTATTTGTGGGAAACGAATGCATCGCGCGGGTCCTCCCGCCGGGGAATGGCGGCCAGCACAAAACCTTCAGGCAAAGCCATGGGTACATCCTTGAGCGAATGCACAGCCAGATGGGCCTGGCCTTGCATCAGGGCTGCTTCCAGCTCTTTGACAAAAATGCCTTTGCCGCCAACCTGCGACAGCGCTCGGTCAAGTACCCGGTCGCCCTGGGTTGTCATGCCGAGCAGCCCGACCTGGAAATGAAAGCGCTGGCGCAGCGTTTCGGCAATTTGTTCTGATTGCGCCAGTGCAAGCCGTGACTCACGTGTTGCAATGAGGAGTGAAGAGGGTGTTGCTGACGGTTCCATGGGCGGGCTGAACAGGTATAAAACAATGAATTGAGGTGGGCAATACAAGGAGAAAAGTGCTTGCTGTGCGCACAGTTCTTTTGTTGCAGTGCCGCTGCTGCCATTATAAGCGGGCTCGCCGGAATTGCTGATCTGCAAGGGTATCCAAAATGCTTGGTGATTGTGCTGTAGGTCAGTAACGGCTGGGTCTGAAAAGATGCGTGTAAAACCGAATGCAACAGCTACGCATTAAGGGTGCTGTTTCATGAGAGATCATCGAGGTGTTGTAGAATGACCCTTAGCCAGAACGTATGATGGGTCCAGGAGTAATTCACACGATGAGCATGAATACAGCCAGCAGTCAATGTTTCCCGCATTTGTCTTTACCAGTGGAAGTGCGGGCAAAACGGTTAAGACATCTTGCCTGGATTGTGTTGCTGATGCTGCTGGTTCTGTCCATATCGGGCTGTTCCATTTTCAAAAGCTCATCTTCAGGTGGCGGTTATTACCAGAATGATGGGCCAGGAGACCCTTCACAACTGGACCCTGACAAGCTGCAGGATGCCGTTCCCCGCGTGGAGCCGCTGATGTCCGGGCCGAATAAACCCTATACCGTTTTAGGCCAGCGATATGTGCCTGATACCCGCGAAATTCCGTTCACGCAACGCGGCATGGCAAGCTGGTATGGCAAGCAGTTTCACGGACGGCCCACGTCCAGCGGTGAAAAATACAACATGTATGAGATGACGGCCGCACACACCACTTTGCCGATACCTTGTTATGTACGGGTGACCAATGTGGCCAATGGCCGCTCTGTCATCGTGCGCGTGAATGACCGGGGGCCTTTCCATCAAAGCCGTATCATAGACCTGAGTTATGCGGCGGCCTATAAGCTTGGCTATGTGAACAAGGGAACGGCGGAGGTGATTGTCGAGCGCATCATGCCCGCAGACATTGCTGCCGGTCGGGTGTCGAGTTCAGGCAGCAGTACATCAGGCAGTACGGTGTCGTCAGGTGCTTCATCGGATGTGCTGGCTGGCGGGTACTTTGTGCAAATTGGCGCATACGGTTCGCAGACCAGTGCGCAATCGCTGGTCAGCAGACTCGGGTCGCAGGACCGCAGCATCGGCAGCAATTTGCGTGTAACGCACGATGGGCGTTACTACCGGGTTTATGCGGGGCCTTACCGGACATCGACTGAAGCGCAGGTGGCTGCCCGTGCGGTTGAAACACTGGTGGGGGTGCAGCCCCTGGTGCTGAACCGCCCTTGATAGTCTGAATATGCAATGATCAGCTCTGGTGCAGCAGGGTTTTAACCTGAGACAACTGCCGCCGGGATACGGGGATGCACGCATTCAGCCCGCGTACTTTGATGCCCCAGCCTTCCGGGGACGTGTCATCTGCCGCTAACCGTATCAGGCCTTCGATGGCATGTTTGGGAACCAGATAGGCGCGGTGCACACGAATCACCAGTTCTGCAAACTGTTCTTCCAGGGTCTGAAGAGAGTTTTCAATCAGATAGTTGTCGTTTTGGGTCACCACTTTGACGTATTTGCTGTCTGCCTGAAAATACAGCACAGAGCTTAAAGGAATGCGGGAAATGTGCTGATACCCGGCGATCACCAGAACCGGCTCTTCAACTGGAGAGGGCTCAGTCACAGCCTGTTGTTGCAGCCGGACCCGCTCGTACACCCGTTGCAGAGCCTGTTCAAGGCGCTCTACAGAAACGGGTTTGGTCAAGTAGTCAAATGCGGCCAGATCAAAGGCCTGCAGCGCATGGCTGGAATCTGCCGTGACAAAAATAACCGCGGTTCCCGGGTGGAGCGACTGGCACTGTTTGGCAAATTCCAGCCCGTTGGTGCCGGGCATATGGATGTCCAGCAAAATGACATGGCATTCATTTTGCTGCAACCACTGGGTGGCCAGTGCTGCGGAGGCAGCCTCAGCAATGGTTACCGGCAAATGGCATTTGCCCAGTTGCATACGCAGCCAGTGCCTGGCCAGAGGCTCGTCATCGACGATGAGAATGTTCAGTGCAGGAGAGACAGGTTGGGTGTCGGTCATGATGTTGGAACTTCGACGCTGGTGATAAACCAATGCTTGCCAGAGGCGTCTGTCAGTGCTCTGGTTTTGAGAACGCCTTCAAAATCATGCATCAGCGATAAACGGGCACGCAAATTAGCCAGTGCCATACCGTGGCCGGCGGTCGGGTGGCGGGCCTGCTCTTCAGGGGAGGGTACCGTGTTGGCTACCCTTAGAGCAACTTTCCCCAGGCGGCGCCGGATTTTTACTTTGATGAAGCCGGTTGTATCGGCCGGCTCTATGCCGTGCCGTACGGCATTTTCTAAAATAGGCTGCAGGCTGAGCGCGGGGATCATGGCATTCAGTGTGGCATCGTCGACTTTCCATTGCACATGCATCCGGTTGCCCAGGCGAACCGATTCAATCGAAAGGTAGCTTTTCGCCAGATCAATTTCTTGCTGTACGGTAGCGCTGCTGCTGTCCCCCGACTCAAGTGCGGCACGAAACAGGATAGACAGGTTTTGCAGCACGGCTTCTGCTGCATCAGGGTCCAGGCGCACCAGAGCCATGGCAGAGTTCAGGGTATTAAACAGAAAGTGGGGGCGGATGCGTGCTTGCAGTTCCAGCAGTTTGGCTTCTGTGGCAGCGGGTTTCTGGCCTTTTTTATGCCAGTAAAACCATTCGGTGATGATTGCTGCCGTCAGGCCGCCCCACACGGCTGCAGGCCAGTGCCAGTAGGATATGCTGAAAAAGGCTGTTGTGTCTTTGGTATACAGGTTGGTAAATCCGGCACAAACACCTGCACTGGCTGCCGCCAGAATAATGAGCCAAATGCGCCGTGCCTGCTCGGCTTTTTCGGAGACGATCCATGAGCTGGCAACCCATGGTATCTGAAAAATACACACCATCATTAAAATCAGCAGCAGCCATATCAGAGCCGCTGGCGGAACCCACAGCATAAAGGGGAACATGCCGTTGATCCAGGATAGAAAGTCGTTCGCATGCCAGAAGCCCGCTACCATGATGAGCACAATCACGGTCAGCAGAACACGCAGAATGCCGGACGGCTTGATCAATTGGGCATAAACGTCGTTATCGGACATGCAGGGTTTTCCTTGGGAACATGTTGACCATATTGTGCCAGTCTGGTCAGCAGTGTATCAATCATGAGACAATCATAGCCTACGTCAGGCAGCATGCATACAAATTGTCTACAGAAAGCAGCAGTTTGTGGCGTGCCCCAGCGGTTAACCCTATTTGACAGTTATCCATATCAGTACCATGTCTACCAACCAATTAGATCAAAAGTCCCAAGCCTGGTCAGCCCTGTTTTCAGAACCTGTGAGCGACCTGGTGAAACGCTATACCGCCAGTGTGTTTTTCGACAAGCGCATGTGGCAGGCCGATATTGCCGGCTCGCTGGCGCATGCTGAAATGCTGGCAGCACAAAAAATCATCAGCCAGTCGGACTGGGATGATATCCGGCGCGGTATGACACAGATCCGGCAGGAAATCGAATCAGGCGCTTTTGAGTGGAAGCTGGAGCTGGAGGACGTGCACCTGAACATTGAGGCGCGGCTGACACATCTGGTCGGAGATGCCGGCAAGCGTTTACATACAGGGCGCAGCCGCAATGACCAGGTGGCTACCGATATCCGGTTGTGGTTGCGTGACGAAATCGACCTGGTTTCCGGGCTGCTGCGTCAACTGCAACTGGCCCTGCTGGATATTGCAGCACGCCATGCGGATGTGATTCTGCCCGGCTTTACCCACTTGCAGGTGGCCCAGCCGGTGACGTTTGGCCACCATATGCTGGCGTATGTGGAAATGTTTTCACGCGATGCTGAGCGCATGCAGGAAGTGCGCCGCCGGGTCAACCGGCTGCCTCTGGGGTCTGCTGCGCTGGCCGGAACCAGTTACCCGCTGGACCGGGAGCGTGTGGCCCGTACGCTGGATATGGATGGCGTATGCAACAACAGCCTGGATGCCGTCAGCGACCGCGATTTCGCAATGGAATTTGCCGCTGCTGCTTCCATCCTGATGGTGCATGTGAGCCGTTTGTCTGAAGAACTCATTATCTGGATGAACCAGTCTTTTGGTTTTATCGATATTGCCGACCGTTTTTGCACCGGCTCCTCTATCATGCCGCAAAAGAAAAACCCCGATGTGCCGGAACTGGCACGCGGCAAAACCGGGCGTGTTGTGGGGCATCTGATGGGGTTGCTGACTTTGATGAAGGGGCAGCCGCTGGCGTACAACCATGACAATCAGGAAGATAAAGAACCACTGTTTGATGCTGTGGATACCGTGAAAGATACTCTGCGTATTTTTGTTGATCTGGTAGGCGGCATCACGGTTAAGGCCGAGGCGATGGAAAAGGCCGCCCTGAAAGGCTATGCCACAGCCACCGATCTGGCTGACTATCTGGTGAAAAAAGGACTGCCGTTCAGAGATGCACATGAAACAGTTGCCAAAGCGGTGCGCTATGCCATTGGTAAAGGTGTGGATCTGAGCGAACTGCCGCTGGATGTGCTGCAGGAGTTTCACCCTGATATTGCGCAGGACGTTTACAGTGTGCTGACATTACAGGGGTCGGTTGAGTCGCGTCAGACGCTTGGCGGAACGGCACCGGAACAGGTGCGCTACCAGATTGAGCGCCATCGCACACGCCTGGCCTGAACCTGTCAGGACGTATCTGGACGCCATGAATGCTGAGTGCCTGAACCATACACTTTGTCAGGCACGCCGTCATGTGGAATGTGCCTGGCAGGAGCCAGCACAGTGGACGCAGCATTTACAGGCAGCCCGTGATCTGTTGCAGTTGCTCATGAAAAAAACGGGCTCATCCAATACGGTATCCAATACCGTTGTGCTGACCTGTCTGGGGGCCGTGTACTGTGATATGGGGGAGTTTGAACCGGCATATCAGTACCTGAGCCGTGCCATTGAAGCGGGTGCAACAGATCGGAATACTTACTTTAATCTGGCCGTGGCGTGCATTAATCAGGAGGCCAGGCGCTCCCAGGCACAGGTGTTGTTTGCGAAAGCCGGGCAATTGTCACCTGATGCCCGAACCTGGGAAGCGTACTTCGACCCGCATGCGCATTGAGCCTAAAGGCAGATATCCATTACGCCGTTCCGGGTAAGCGAATTCTTTTTGTACCGCAGCATTGTTT
The DNA here is from genome assembly GCF_963921665.1 of Saezia sanguinis. Taxonomy (NCBI): domain Bacteria; kingdom Pseudomonadati; phylum Pseudomonadota; class Betaproteobacteria; order Burkholderiales; family Saeziaceae; genus Saezia; species Saezia sanguinis. The sequence goes on along the minus strand of NZ_CAWUGC010000017.1, from coordinate 153,571 downwards.
ACAATGCCGGCTCAACAGAAAGAAAGGAAAAGAATGCAACGCGCCCCACGCACCTGGAAAGATACACCTACCCGTTTTGGTTTGATCAGTATGGGCCTGCACTGGCTGATGGCACTGCTGCTGATCTGGCAGTTTGGGTGTCTGCTGGTCAAAGTGCTGGGCGGGCCATTTTCATGGGGATTGCATAAAGAAGTCGGGCTGGTACTGATGGTGCTGATTCTGATCCGTGGCGTATGGGCTTTGATGAATCTGAAAAAACGCCCCAGCTACGCCGGATTTACTCCGACTGTTCGTAAGCTGGCCATTGGCGGGCATACGCTGATGTATCTGCTGATGGTGGTCATTCCTGCCATTGCACTGTTGCGGCAGTTCGGTAGCGGCCGGGCCTTCAGTTTTTTCGGTATTCCCATTACCGAAAATACCGGCGTGCAGGTACAGTGGATGATAGCACCGGCCAGTGCGCTGCACAGTTGGCTGGGCTGGTTGCTGCTGCTGTTGGTCGTTGGGCATATCTCGATGGCTCTGATTCATCATTTTGTCTGGAAAGACGGCCTGATCAACAGAATGCGGTGATGCTTTTTGAAACGTATTGCGAATGGCTGGCTTGATAGCCGGCCATTATTTTTGTACATTCATCTTGGTGTATACAATTACCAGATATAACCCATGATGAAACGTTGAACTGTCTGTATGCAAGCCGGGAGCATTGTCAGATGACAATACGGTATGAGAGATATTGGATATGGACAGGGGCAGAATGTGTGAGCTGCAAATGCATTGCGAGCATTGTGTTTTGGACATCTTAAAAGCATGCTGGTTGTTTTGCTGAACCGATCGAAAAGTGACTCAAATAGGTGCCAGGCTGTATGCAAATGGATATTGCGCAAGAGGTTAAAGAGAAGCTGGAGCTGTTGCAATACACTCCACAGTGGCTGATCTGGGGTTTTATGGATGCCTCATTGTTAGAAGCGCAATGGCAGGCATTTGAACAAGACGGGCGAAACTGCCCGGAACATTACCGCTACACGGCATTTCGACGCTGGCTTCAAAATAGACAAACATATACCGATGTGGAAATAAAGCAGTTTCTGGAACTGGTCGAATTTGATCCTGACCAATTCATGGCCTTAGCCGCAGGCGTTGACTTGCTCAGGCAGCCGGGAATTCAAGCGCAGCAGTTCGACGCCATTGCATCATTTCTCGATCAACTGTCAGATGGCTCTTTAACTCCCACAATTCTGCGGGAACGGTGTTTGCATGAACTGCGCCAGTTGGAAACCCTCTCTCTTGCAGAGTTCCAGCGTTATATGCATTCAGAGCATTCTGTTGTGCAGGAGTATTTGCTTGAAAATTTTGCACAACAAAACGAAATGTTTTTAAAGATGCTTGAGCAGGACGGTAAAACCAAAGCCATCCGCAACCGGGCTAAACAGCTTGGGAAAAGACGCAGTGGAAAACGTGTTTGATACATTTATCTGTATCAGAAGGGGCGGGCAGAACAGCAAAAAATACACCAAGATAGGGGTGGTGTACTTTTTTGCTGTATGCATGAACAAACTACATCAGAACTTCATGCGAAAGCCAATCTCTCCATAAGCTTCATAACTGTCGCCAAAGTTTCTCAAGCTGGTACGCGCTCCCAGTTCACTGTAAAGCGAATACTGATCGTCATTCCAGTTATAAGAGCCGCCTAAAGACAGGCCACCCCACAGGCGATCATTCCGGCTCTCAAATTCCTCTCCTGAGATTTGAACCTTGGTGCCGTCAAGAAACTCGTAGTACAGATTGGCAATGCCGTAAAGTTTCAGACGATCAATTTTGCCGTTGGATGCAGTCCAGCTGTCTTCGTGGTTGATGGCCAGCCCCAGGCGCCCCAGCAGACTGTCACTGTCTTTTCGTGAAACTTGGGTGCTGAATGGATCCGTAAAATTGTTGAAGCGGGTGGATGAGTAAACAAACTGTACCTGTGGAGTCAGTGACCATTGCGGGTTCAGCTCAAACAGTTTTCCAGTTTCAATACCGAGTGCATAGCCATAGGCATCGTTGCCTTTGATTTCGTCAGCATGCAGTGTATGTGAATGAATATCACTGTCAAACCAGCTTAACTGTGCCTGTGCATCGGCATAAAAACCGTTTTGGTCGTACCAAGTCAGGGTACCGGCAATGCCATAGCCATCGGTACGAATGCTGCCATCAGAGGTTACGGCGCTGACATCGGCTTTGGCATAACCGTAATGCACATTGATGCCACCAATCAGTACAGAGCCATCATCTGTTGTATGGAGTACGCCGTCTACGCCCATGCGCAGGCGCCAAGTATCAATATCATAATCGGTTTCGCTGGTGGAAAGCGAAGGCTTGTAAGTGGCGGTAGAGCCTTCCACGCGTACCCAGATGCCGGTTTTATCTGTGTAGCGCATGGTTTCTGGAGAAGATGTATCTGTTGATGATCCGCTGGGCCAGAACCGGTTGCCAACACGCTGCTGCAATGTGGGCAGGCGGTTCAATGCAGCCAGTATTTGTGGATAAGCCTCGTACAGTGCGACTCCTGGCTGATAGGTGCTGGGATGCCGCTTAGCCGGTAACCCCGGGATACTTGGAAAATCAATGATGCCCGGTGGTACATAGTTCCTCAAATACCAGTTACCATCTTGCGGGTTGGAGGTGCTGCCCTGGTGCAATGCATAAATCTGCGTGCCGCCAATGACGACCGGTACGCCGGTGGGCATTACATAATCTCCGACTAGACGAAATGCACTGCTGGAAGAGTGTGCCGTATCCTGCACTTCAATGATACGGATGCCTTCAGCAGTTCTCCCTCCTAGACCACCACGGTTAATCACTTTCACCCCATTGGGGGCTGTATAACCATCTGTACCGCCTGTAATGACCAGCCGGCTGGTTGGAGAGTTGTCATTGCCCAGTGCGGTATTGATTTGAACAATGCCTCCAGGCTGTCCGGCATAATCTCCGCGGATTGTCAGAACACCTGAGGGCGTCGAGCCGACTCCGGGTGAAATAGTTCCTGCATTGTGGGTGGCATATGATGTAGAACCAAGAGTCCCTACGCCTTCCAGACGTGCATTTTGGAAGACAAACACCTGCCCGGTCATATTGGAGGCGCTGTTGTTATTGACTTGCAGGGTGCCACCATAAATGTAAGTGCCGCCACTGTAAGTATTGTTACCGTTCAGTACCAGCGTGCCATAGGTGCCGGTTTTATAGAGATCTCCGCTGCCTGTGATGTTTTGTGTGATTGTTGAATAAAAGTCCTGTGTATCAAACGTGCCACCTAAAGGGCCCAGGGTGATAGCTCTGCTTGCAGCCAGGTCAAAGCTGTTGTTCCATTGAAGGGTGCCTCCATTCAAAGATAGAGCACCAGAAGGAGCGCCTAAAGCGCTATCTGTTGCAACTGCAACTGTCCCACCCTGAATACTGGTGCCGCCACTGTAAGTATTGGCACCTGTTTCAGGTGCCAGTGTGAGTGTACCGGCTCCGGTTTTGGTGACTGAGCCGCTGCCCGTGATCTGGCCAATGTAGGTGCCATCATCCGGCTGGGTGAACAACACCTGTCCATTGTTTAACACGTTGTTGGCATTGTTACCTGTGGCTCTGGTTGGTAGGCTCTGTGCCCGAGCCTCCAGTGTGGCTCCGCTGTCTACCGTGACGGAGCCGGTAAAGCCGCTGTTGTTTCCGGTGAGCGCCAGAGTCCCCTGTTTGACCAGTACACTGTTAAAACCCTGCATGGGGCCGGTAATCGTCCAGACACCGTTGTCGATTTTGATGAGTGAAGAGAAATTTTTCAGCGCTCCAGGCAGATACCCTCCATTGGCAGGGTCAGGGCCGCTGCTGCCTGACAGTGTCAGGGTATTAATGCCGCCCCCGCCATCAATATTGCCGGTAATGACAGAGCCGGCATGCAGGTACAGATCGTCGTTGCCGTTGGAGAATACCAGGTTGCCCTCCACGACGCCACCAACCCAGTTGGTGAAAATAATGCCAGCGCCTGCAGAGGTGCCGATCACATTACCACCATTGGTCTGTCTGACCGTGCCGCGGTTAATTACTTGGTTTCTCTGCGAAGCATCGGGAGCAGAAGTCCAGTCCTGAAACCAGATGGCTGCGCCTGCGCTGGACTGGACAAGCGCAAAACTCTGAATCGTAATCACATTACCATAGCCATGCACATTGATGGCTTCTGCAATATTTTCGTTACCGGCAGATATGACCTGACCCCCAGCCTCAATGGTGATATTGGAATGACTGTTGACCTCTATGGTGTTGGCGCCTGTACCGTAATGTCCAGTATTGTTTGTAGCATGATTAATGACGGTTCCAATGATTGAAATGGTTGCATTGTCACCTAGGCTGATTGCATTGGCATTTTGTGTTTCAATTTTTCCACCTGAGTCAACAAAGACATAACCATTGTTGTCATTACGTCCAGTGCCAACAGTGGATGTAACAGTCTGACCATAAGAGACCGAGGCATTGGTTTGAGCCAGGGCAGATAAAGGCAGGCATGCAACAAGAAGCAAGGCCAGCTTTTTCATGGTAAAAGGTACATCAGTCTGTCTGGGTACCGTGGTTTTTGTATATTTTTGTGAATAAGCGGAAATTTTTTGCCCGTTTTGTTTCATGGGGAATACCTTTTATTGTGCGAATATCAACAGCGTTTTTTGAAGATAAAAAATAATTTCTCAAAGAGAAATTGATCATTTAAGTTATAGAGTGTAGGCTTCTTACGTTGGTATTTAAGCGGTCATGGTATTTCAGTATGAAGACTTAAGACGAAATGTATATGTTTATTCTTAATAAATCTGGTTAGTCCATTTGTATGGTGGTATAACCTATGACGGTTATGACCTATGTGTGTCTGGAGGATGCAAGTTCACAACTGACGGCAAAATCGCCAACTGCGGAAAAAGACAGACTGCAGGGGCTCCTAAGACGAGCGCGGTATATTTTGTGCAGTTGAATTGGAACTGTTTTTTTATGTATTTATACTAATTTTAGACGCATTGCTTACGGCTATTTTCAATTGACGCATTCATTGCCAGCCTGGGTGGGAGGTGCTTTTTTTGAGCACTTTCCCATGGCGTGGCAAATAAAAACTACCACGAACCCGATGCGCCGCCACCGCCGGAGCGGCCGCCGCCAAAGCCTCCCCTGCGTTTTCCGCTGAGCAAAAGCTTGATTAAAAAAAGCAGAATAATGAATGCAAAAGTAAAAAAGACCCAACCCCATCCTTTTTTGCCATTGCGCATGCAGGAAATGCCCGCGCCGATGCATATGACGATGAGTACGCCGGCCGCTAAATGCCATTTATAGAATTGAAACCAGCTTACCGGAACCGTAACAACAGCGATGGTTTGATTCACGCCTTCATAAATACCGCGGCTGTACTCCCCCTGGCGGAAGTAGGGCAACATGGTATCGTCCACGATGCTTTGCAACTGGCTGTTGTACCGGTTTTGGTAACCGGCCCCCATGGATATGGCAACTTTTCTATCCTCCTGGGAAAATAGCAGGACAATACCGTCGTTGTCGTTTTTGTCGCCAACCCCCCAGTCATCCATCAGCTTGTCGGCATAGTCTTTGATCGGCATGTTATCTGCGCCATAGTCTTTTAAAGCGTGTATGGTCACAACGGAAAACTGTATGCCGGTTTGTTTTTCCAACTGGCTGAGCGTTTGTTCGATTCGGTCTGTATCGGCAGCGGACAGAACATTTGCAAAGTCGTTGATATACACACTTTCAGCAGATGGAAAGCGCAACTCGGCCCATGCATTTGTCAGCGGCAAGGTACATAAGGCCAATATCCATAAAATGTGTTTAACTGCTTTGTTCATGGTAAATGCTCTGCGCCTGCGTTGGGTTAACTGTTTTGGGTGGACAACCTGCCTTTGTCATTGTTCTGGTCAGTAACATAGGCAAGGTGATGTCTCAGTTGAACATTCTACGTTCAACAACTTTGTCATTGTCAAAAACAATTTCACTTCTTTTCTGGCCGTTTTCATTCCATGTTGTTACAAGACCATGCGATTTTCCGTCTTGGAAGTAACCCTCTGATTGCTTTTGACCATTTGGATGCCAGGTTGTCATAAGGCCGTGCAGGTCTCCATTTTGGAAAGAGGCATCCGTTTTTTGATGCCCGTTTGCATACCATTCTTTTAAAGGACCGTGTACTTTTCCATTATGAAAATTAAATTCATATTGTTTCTGACCATTTGAAAACCATACCGTCATTTGACTTGGTTGTGGAGGATTCCCAATGGAGTGTATTTCTGCAAGTTTTTGCCCGCTTTCATACCAGAGTGTCGTAAAGCCGTTTTGCCCGTCAGCCTGAAAAGTCCATTCCGCTAATTTTGTACTGTTACTGGGATACCAGAAAGTTGCAAAACTTGGCAATGCAGATCCTTGTTGATAATGGGCTTCCGATAGTTTTTGACCATTCTCACTCCAAATAACGTGTAGGCCATCAATTCCTGGTGATTTGCTGAACAGGTTGTCAATATTTGTTGGCTCATTGGACAAGGTATCAGCGTTTATCGTTGTACCAACAAACGGTAAGCCAGCATCTTGCGGGGTAAGAACCGTGTAAGGATCAGTTGCCTTTGGCCCTGATGCATAAAAATCCTGGATAAGCACCTTGCCCTGATCTGTGACGCCTAAAAATTTCCTGTAGCAATTAGATTGCTTAAAGCATGGTCCTGTGAGAATGGTTTCCCCGGTTTCCCATGGCACGGCTGCTGTGGCGCTTGGGTCAGCGGGTGAGACAGTCTTGTCGGCAGCAAAATTTTGTGTGTATACAAAATATGCTGCGAGCATTGCCAGCAAAAGAATTAAAAAGAGCAAAACCTTTTCCATTGAATTTTTCCTGTAACAATGACATGTATTTGACAGTAAAATTAATTATATACATTTTTATAAACCAGTTGCAATCTTTGGCAACTGGTTTTCTGTTGTTTTATTGGTGAGTTTTTTCTCCCTTGGCCTTGGGAGTGAAAACTGCTTTATCCAAACAATTCAAAACGGAAAGAAGAAAGCAGGTAGCTGAAAAATGTATGCTGAAGAATGTCTGAAATTTCTGATAAGGCAAGTGGTGAGGGAAGACGGGCCATAAAACCTGGCAGCAGCAGACAGTTTCCTTTCATTGAAGCAGTGCCCGGGTTAAAGTATTTGTGGCAAGGCGTACTTTTAGTTGCCCCACCGTTCCATCATGACAATATCAAATTCTAAATAAGAGGGTTCCCGGTCTTGTGTGTCGTAAAACATCGGGCAGAGCAATACCAGAAGCGCCAGAACGAAGATCAGTGTTTTTTTCATGCTTCTTCCCTTTTTGTTCTTAGGTCTGGAGGCAGTGTATTTTGTTGATGTGAAATTGATATGAATTTTCTATGAAGTGTGGCAAGGAAAAGTTTGCAGAATTGCCACATTCTGTAGCCTGTTGACGTGACTCGGGTGCGGGTTTGATGCAAAAGGACACAAACTCTAGCGAAAAAGAGGGCTAACCCAAAAATCTGCTGGTTTGTATTGTTTGGGAGATTGAAGATATCTGTGATGGTCGGGGTGAGAGGATTCGAACCTCCGGCCTCTACGTCCCGAACGTAGCGCTCTACCAGGCTAAGCTACACCCCGTAGCTGATACAGATACAAACAGGTTGCCATGCTTGCATCTGTAAATTGACAATGTTTGATTATAGGGCAGTAGGTATTCTTATGCCCGACGGTCAACCGATTGAAGTGCAAATTCTATCAGGGCTTTCTTATATTGGCTAGCGGGAAGGATTTCCAGTGCATCACAACCACGCTTGGCTTCTTTGATGGCAACTTCGCGGCTGAAGTCAATGCCACCGGTGGCGTGCACCGCTTGCACAATCTGGGGCAGGTGCTCGGCGTCCCCGTGGATAATGGCGTTGCGCACCAGTTCGCGCTGTTCGTCTGTGCCGCGCTGCATGGCAATGATCAGGGGCAGGGTTGGTTTGCCTTCGCGTAAGTCATCGCCGACGTTTTTGCCCATTTCTTCTGCATTGCCTTCATAGTCAAGTATATCGTCTATGATCTGGAACGCTGTGCCAACCGCCTGCCCGTAAATGCTGCAGGCCTCTTCTATTTCCGTTGAGGTATTGGCAATGACTGCTCCCAGGCGGGTGCTGGCTTCAAACAGTTTGGCGGTTTTGTAGCGGATGACCTGCATGTAGCCTTCGATGTTCACATCGGGGTCATGCGCGTTCATCAACTGCATGACTTCGCCTTCGGCGATGACGTTGGTGGCATCGGCCAGTATTTCCTGTACGTGCATACTGCCTACAGACACCATCATCTGGAAAGAGCGGGAGTATAAAAAATCTCCCACCAGTACGCTGGCGGCATTGCCAAAAACAGCGTTGGCGGTATTTTTCCCGCGCCGCAGGGCGGATTCGTCCACCACATCGTCGTGCAGCAAGGTGGAGGTATGAATAAACTCAATGACCGCTGCCAGCAGGTGCCGGGTGCCGCTGTCGTGCCCGAGCGCGCGCGCAATCAGCATATGCATGACTGGGCGCAGGCGTTTGCCGCCCGATGAGATGATGTATTCGGCAATCTGACGTATCAGTACAACGTCAGAGTGCAAATGGTTGCGGATAACTTCATTCAGGGCCGCCAGTTCGGGCGTGGCCAGTTCCATGAACTGGTTGGAGGAGGGGGTTGTATTTGTAGTCAAGGCAATTCAACAGCACAAGTTCAAATGATGTGGCAATTATAAGAAAGGGTGGCGGTTGTGTGTATTGGTTCGTAAGAGGTGGTGACAAATTCTGTAGAAAAGGCTATAATCTAATGCTCTGCCCATTTTGGGTAGGGTTTTTTATTGATTTCACATGGCGTATTTTGCTGCAACGTAGTCAAACCGGGCAACTAGTTTTGTATTATTTTGTTGTACAAAGTATTCTGATTTGAAAGGGTTCCTATGTACGCGGTCATAAAAACCGGCGGCAAACAATATAAGGTTGCTGTTGGCGAGAAGATTAAGCTAGAACAGATTGCTGCGGAAGTGGGCCAAGAGATTGTGTTTGACCAGGTGTTGGCTGTCGGCGAAGGCAGTGAACTCAAGGTAGGCACGCCTTTGGTCGCTGGCGCAACTGTAAAAGCTACAGTGTTGGCACATGGCAAGCACGACAAAGTCACAATTTTTAAAATGCGGCGTCGCAAGCATTATCAAAAGCACCAAGGGCATCGCCAACCATTCACTCAGGTGCAGATTGAGGCTGTCAGCGCGTAATGCGTTTGGGCAAAATCAGTTTTATTGTATAAAGCACAAGGAGTTATCAAATGGCACATAAAAAAGGTGGTGGTTCCACCAGTAACGGACGCGACTCACAGGCTAAACGCTTGGGAGTGAAGGCGTATGGCGGGCAGAGCATTCCTGCGGGTTCTATCATTGTGCGTCAGCGTGGCACCAAGTTCCATCCTGGCACCAATGTAGGCATTGGTAAAGACCATACTTTGTTTGCCCTGGTTGACGGGCAGGTGAAGTTTGAGATCGGTGGCGAGTTTAAGCGCCAGACGGTCAGTGTGGTGCCTACTGCACAGTCCTGATTGAACTGACACGTTGTCAGGTCAACAAGCCCGCATATAAGCGGGCTTTTGTTTTTTGAAGTCCTTATAATCCATGCATTAGCCTCAATGAATGCATTTCATGCGCTTATTTTATTGGGCATTCATTTTGGGGCGGATTTACCCCAAAGCCGATTTTGACTGGTGTGCCATCGATTGTGTATTGCCTGATTGTGGTACAGAAATGAAGAACGTATTATGAAGTTTGTTGATGAAGCAACCATTGATGTGGCCTCGGGTAAAGGGGGCGATGGCAGCGCCAGCTTCCGGCGTGAGAAATTCATTCCCTATGGCGGCCCTGATGGCGGGGACGGCGGACGTGGGGGGCATATATTTGCTGAAGCCGACCGCAACCTGAATACGTTGATTGATTACCGTTATGCACGCCGCCATGAAGCCAGAAATGGTGAAAACGGCCGGGGCGCAGACCAGTATGGCAAAGCGGCTGAAGATTTGGTGTTGCGTATGCCGGTGGGCACCATCATTACCGACCTGGATAGCGGCGAGACGATTGCCGATCTGGCCGAGCACGGGCAGAGGGTAATGATTGCACAGGGCGGAGAAGGCGGCCTTGGTAACCTGCATTTCAAAAGCAGTACCAACCGGGCGCCGCGGCAAAAGACGCCGGGCAAGCCAGGCCAGCAGCGCAAATTGAAGCTCGAGCTGAAGATTCTGGCCGATGTGGGTTTGCTGGGCATGCCCAATGCGGGTAAGTCAACGCTGATTACGGCTGTTTCAAACGCGCGTCCGAAAATTGCGGATTATCCGTTTACCACCTTACACCCGAACCTGGGTGTGGTGCGTGTCGGGCCGGAGCAAAGCCTGGTGATTGCCGATATTCCTGGGCTAATTGCAGGTGCCTCGGAAGGGGCCGGGCTGGGGCATCAGTTTTTGCGCCATTTGCAGCGTACCCGTTTGCTGCTGCATGTGGTGGATATTGCACCCTTTGATGAAAGTATTGACCCGGTTGCGCAGGCACATGAAATTGTGGAAGAACTGCGCAAATACGATGAAACGCTGTATGAAAAGCCGCGCTGGCTGGTGCTCAACAAGCTGGACATGGTGCCCCAGCAAGAGCGTGCAGAACGGGTAAAAGCGTTTGTAAAGCGGCTGAAATACAAAGGGCCTGTGTTTGAAATATCAGCGCTGACGCATGAGGGCTGCATGCCGTTGATGCGCTCAGCCTATGAGTTTGTCGCCTCTTTCCATGAGGCCGAACCGGATAAAGATCCACGTTTTGACACGATATCGGGTGACGATGATGACCAAGCATAGCAATTTGACAGATGCCACACAGGTGCTGATGCAGGCACGGCGTATTGTGGTCAAGGTGGGTTCCAGCCTGGTGACCAATGAGGGCCGTGGCTTGGATGAACGGGCCGTTGGCGAGTGGTGCCGGCAGCTTGCTGCGCTCACCAAATCCGGACGCGAGGTGATCATGGTTTCCAGCGGAGCTGTTGCCGAGGGGATGCGTCGCCTGGGATGGCCCAAGCGGCCGAAAAAAATCGATGAATTACAGGCAGCAGCGGCAGTCGGGCAGATGGGTTTGGCGCAGATGTATGAAACACAGTTGCGTAAATATGGTGTGCAAAGTGCGCAGGTGCTGTTAACGCACGCCGACCTGGCAGACCGCGAGCGCTATCTGAATGCGCGTGCCACGTTGCTGACGCTGTTAGACCTGGGCGCTGTATCGGTCATCAACGAAAACGATACGGTGGTGAACGAGGAAATCAAATTCGGTGACAACGATACGCTGGGTGCTCTGGTGGTGAACCTGATCGAGGCTGATCTGCTGGTGATTCTGACCGACCAGAAAGGGCTGTTTTCGGCCGACCCGCGCAAAGACCCGGCCGCGCAACTGATTCAGCAGGCACGGGCAGGTGACCCGGAACTGGAAAAAATGGCAGGAGACTCAGGTTCTTCAATTGGTAAGGGCGGTATGTTAACCAAGGTGCTGGCGGCTAAACGTGCTGCCGGGTCTGGTGCCAGTACCGTGATTGCCTGGGGCCGTGAAGATGATGTACTGCTGCGGCTGGTGGATGGGCACTACAGCGGCACACTGCTGGTGGCCGATACGCATAAAACGCTGGCACGTAAACAATGGATTTCCGATCACCTGCAGGTCAGCGGCTCTGTACAGGTGGATGCAGGTGCGGCAGACAAACTGCTTCATGCAGGCAAGAGCCTGTTGCCGGTTGGTGTGGTGAAAGTAGAAGGCGATTTTGTACGCGGTGAAGTGATTACGGTCATTGACCTGGAAGGGCGGGAGATTGCCCGTGGGTTGGCCAACTATGCGGCGCCTGAGGCCCGCCTGATTGCCAAACACCCATCCACAGACATTGAGCATCTGCTGGGTTATGTGGCGGAACAAGAGCTGATTCACCGTGACAATATGGTGTTGTCATCTGTTTCTCTACGCTGATTGCTCGCTATAGCTGGTGCTGTGGTTGTTGTATCTGGAAAGCCCTGCGTGATCGCCTGCGGCTGGTTATCCCTGCATAAAAACATATCAAGCAGGTTGAAGAATCTATTCGCTGCAAGCGAAAAAACAGTACTCTTTTAATGCACCTGGAATTGTGCCAGAAAGCCTGTAAAAACAGGATACTGCCAGTAATATCAATGAATACAAGCGGCTTATTTGCCATCAGAAATTCAATGGTCTGAAAAGGATGTCATATGAAATTGACGTATTTTGTGCATTCAACCACTGTTGACAATGAAGCCGGGCTGGCAACCGGATGGGTGGACTGTGAGCTTTCGGCAAAAGGACGCAAGCAGGCGCAGGAGCTGGGTGAACTGGTGACAGACGTATTTGATGTTATTTTTACATCAGATTTAAAACGCTCATCTGAAACCGTTGCCCTGGTTTTTGGAACGAGGTTCCCAGTTAAAAATGATTGGCGGTTGCGAGAAATTAATTATGGTGACTTCAGTCAGCAGCCTTCTCACAAAGTAAAAAACAACCTTAACCAGTATATTCTGGAGCCGTTTCCAGGTGGCGAGTCTTACCAGGATGTGGAAAACCGGGTTGCCGGTTTTTTAAAAGATCTGAAGCAAAACTATAAAGAAAAATCCGTTGCCATTGTTGCGCATCAGGCACCTCAACTGGCACTGGACGTTTTGTTACGTGGTAAAACCTGGCAGCAGGCTTTTCAGGACGATTGGCGCCATACCCATGCATGGCAGCCCGGCTGGGTATATGAGGTGCCTGTGTAAACGGGTTTATCTATTATGGAGTGCTGGAGCGCTGTATTCGGTAAAAAATTTATGCAACAGGGAACCATTGTTCGGGAGAAATAGATGTTTTGGTGTCAACGTTTTTTCTTGGGCATAGCCGCCACCTGGCTTTTTATTTGGAGTGGGTTTGTTCTGGCAGATACAGCAGCAACAAATGGTTCTGACCAGCAGGCTGTCATGTCACATAGGTCAACAAATACCTCTGATTTCATTGTGACATGGCACTATTTTGAGACCCCGCTATGGGGTGGGTGCCAGGCTGCTGCGGAGGTATTGGCGATTCGTTGTGAAACGGAGCACGCTTCATCAGACTTGCAGCCGCAGTCACACTATTTTTTCGTCTTGAATGCTGAGCAGTTGGCCGCATTTTTAGATGCCATGTCTGCACGGGAACAGGCGGATGCACGTTATCATCTTTTTTCATCATCCAGAATGTTATTGCCCGAAGGTGTGCCGGGAGGAATTGTGCAGGGCTCTGCCCCTACACATGTGCCGGATGATGCGCGCCATTGGTTTACTGTGCCACAGTTATTCACACTCACGATCATGTCTCAACCTGATGAGCGTATGACATTAGGTTTGAAAACGACGGCAGATGCGAGAGTAGTGCAAGGCGTACTACACTTTGAAGAAGGGACGGGCGCTGCTGCAGAATTGGCGCTGCCTGTGATTCAACAAGGCGAAGCTATTTTGGTCGGCGGGTATGGTGTGCAGATTGACAGTCAGGGCAATCGCCGTTTCACCGATAGCGCAGTTGCCAATACTGCCAGCCTTCCAGACAGTCGCCAGGCAGAGCGCTATGTTTTGCTGGTGCCTGTGCTTGCCGGGGATAGCCAGGATTCTTTGAAATAACGATTGACTCTGTAACTGAGCTGGAGTTGATTCGCCGTGAGAACGTGGTGGTGTCAGCGTAATGGCTTGAACAGTTGCATTTGCTGCAACAAGGTATACAGGGTGGGCTGAAATGAGAATGCTTGCATCAGGCGTTCGGCCTCAGCCAAAAATTTTTGCCGCTGCGCCACGGGTGAATTGCTACGTACAGCGCGGATCAGGATATTTTTTGGGGTGTGCTCAAGGTCGATAAATTCGAGCAACTGGGTTTTATAGCCACAGGCCTGCAACAGGTTGGCGCGAATGGCGTCAGTCATCAGCGCGGCAATACGTTCCTGTACGATGCCGTAGCGGGTGAGGATGGCCAGGTCATCACTGTGCATCTGGGCATTGAGTTCATGCTGGCAACAGGGTACTGAAAAGATCATGCGTGCGCCCCATTTCACCGCATTGTGAAGTGCGTAATCGGTGGCGGTGTCGCACGCATGCAGGGTGATGACCATATCCACCGCTGTTTGTTGCTGGTAGCCATTGATATCGCCAACCTCAAAGGCCAGGTGCTGGTATCCATAGCGTTGTGCTGCAGCGTTGCATTTGGCGACGACGTCCGCTTTGAGGTCCAGCCCGGTCATGCGCACATCCAAACCCAGCACGGTGCTGAGGTAATGGTAAAGCACAAAAGTGAGATAGGATTTGCCGCAGCCAAAGTCCAAAATATGCAGCGTACCGCCATGCTCTTCCTGTAGTGCGTCTTTAACGATTTCAAGAAAACGGTTGATCTGCCGGTACTTGTGGTACATGGCTTTGATAATGCGGCCCTCGGGAGTGAATACCCCCATGTCTACCAGCGGTGCAATGGCCTGGCCTTCGGGCAGAAGGTACTGTTTTTGGCGGTTATGTGTAGAGGAGTGGGCAGATGCCGGTGTATTTGATTTCGCCGGGATAGAGGCTGCACTACTGGACATGGACGGTGTTTCCGCCTGGGTAGCTTGCCGGCCAAATTGAACCTTGCCTTTTTTGGTCAGGCGCAGCCGGTATTGGGTATCCGGCGTAAAGGCGTTGAGCTGGGTAAAGTCCTGCATCAGTTGGGAGAGTACAGCGCAGAGTTGCCCAGGCATGATGTTTTCATGGAAAACCTGGGCGCCAATGCGTTTGCTGATCTGGTAGCCTGCTGTCGCAGCGGCGATATCCACCCGGGTGCAGGGTGCTGTTTTGGTTTGCGGGTTACTGATGATGATGCGTGCAGGCGTGGCCTGTGCAATGGATTCCAGGCTTTCCAGCAGTGAGCAGGTATGGTCGTTCATGACATTTTTCAGAGGGTCTGTCGAAATTATAGCAAGCGGCAGAGGCGTTGAGCTTGATGTGTACACAGGCTGGAATATGAGCAGCGACCAGCCAGCAGATGACTCAACATCTGCTGGCTGGTATGAGACCAATTGTTTATGCCAGTTGATTAAGGTTTTTGGCTTGCATACGGTGTACGCAGGCGTCTGATTACACTCTCCACACTGCGTGGGCGTGATGCGTTTTCACACATATAGATCTGTGCGATCATTCTTTCATGGCTAAGCGCCGGAGCGTCCCTCAGGTTTTTCCACTCGGGGTTCTCAACGGCACGCCAGCCACCATCGCCAACAGCTCGGGCATAAATTTTGTATGTGTTTTGTGCGCACAGAATGCCTTCATACATGGCGTTTTGTGCGCCGGTATTGCTGGTGGCAATGACCACATACCGCACAACACTGTCTTTGTCGATGGTGATGGTCTTAGGGTCAATGAACCAGTTCATCCGGCTGCCGGGCATGGCTTCAATATTGATGGCGCGGTTGAGGTCAAAATCAGGGAAAGAGGTGATTTCAGTTTCTTTCCAGTCCAGCCAGTAATCATCGGCGTAAGTGGTATTCTGGGCGTAAATGCAGGTGGCCGCTGTTCCCAGTATCCATGCGATAAAAACGGTGCGAAGAGCGGATTTGAAATTTTTCATGTTGTCTGTCTACTTTGATTATTTATGGTGAATAATGACCAGTGGTGGCTGCGAGAGAGCGTCTTCAGCAGGGCTGCTGTCCTGCTGCGTTGTTAACGGGCCGGCATTGTCTTCCTCGGGTTGGCGGCTGGGTGGATAAAGTGAGCGCGAAAAGGAGCGGCCAGTACGGCGCTTGCCGCGCAGATAGCGGTTGCGGGAATCAATACGGGGTAGAAACTGAACCAGTTCATTGAGGGCATTTCTGTAAACACCGCGTTTGAATTCAATGACCACATCCAGCGGCACCCAGTAGTCGTGCCAGCGCCAGGCGTCAAACTCGGGGTGTTCCGTGGAGCGTAAATCCATGTCAGAATCCTGACCCAGCAATTGAAGTAAAAACCAGATTTGTTTTTGTCCGCGATAATAACCTCTGGCCTCACGGCGGACATAGCGGTCTGGCACCTCATAGCGCAGCCAGTCACGTGTACGTGCGATCACGCGTACATGCTCTGGCAGCAAACCGATCTCCTCACGGAGTTCGCGCAGCATCGCTTGCTCGGGGGATTCTCCAGGGTCGATGCCTCCCTGAGGGAATTGCCAGGAATTGGAGCGAATTCTTTTGCCCCAAAAAACCTTGTTATAGCGGTTGAGCAAAATGATGCCGACATTAGGACGAAAACCGTCTCTGTCAAGCATAATCACACCTTGGAACTTTTAAACTGATTCCAATATAGCATGTGAAGCGAATTTTTTCTGTAACTGGATGGAAAATAGCAGTTGCTTCACTGTTTTTAGCGATTTTAATGGACACAATTTGATGAAAGCCTCGCAATTTTTAATTTCTACTCTCAAAGAAGCGCCTGCAGATGCTGAAATTGTCAGCCATCAACTGATGATGCGCGCCGGTATGATCAAGCGGCTGGGCGCTGGTATTTATGACTATATGCCGCTGGGGCTGCGTGTCATTCGCAAAATAGAAGCCATTGTCCGCGAAGAGATGAACCGCGCCGGTGCGATGGAGCTGTTGATGCCGGTGGTGCAGCCGGCCGAATTGTGGCAGGAGACCGGACGCTGGGAAAAAATGGGGCCGGAACTGCTGCGCCTGAAAGACCGGCATGAGCGGGACTTTGTCATTCAGCCCACTTCCGAAGAGGTGGTGACCGATATTGCCCGGCAGGAACTGCGCAGCTACAAACAGTTGCCGAAGAATTTTTACCAGATTCAGACCAAATTCCGCGATGAGCGGCGCCCCCGGTTTGGCATCATGCGCGGGCGTGAATTCATCATGAAAGACGCTTATTCCTTTGACCGGGACGAAGCCGCTGCCGGCGAAAGTTACAAAACAATGTACGCAGCTTACAGCCGCATATTCGACCGCTTCGGGCTGACCTACCGGGCCGTGGCGGCTGATTCTGGCGCTATTGGCGGCGACCGCTCACATGAGTTCCAGGTGATTGCCGATACCGGTGAAGATGCCATTGTTTACAGCACCGGGTCTGACTATGCGGCCAATATTGAAAAAGCGGAAGCCGTCAGCCTGATCACGCAAAGAGGCGCACCTGCTGAAAAAATGACTAAAGTCCCAACTCCTGGGAAAAGCACTTGCGAGGCTGTCGCCGAATTGCTGAATCTGCCTTTGTCCCGCACGGTGAAATCACTGGTATTGGCAACTGATGAGCTGGACGAGCACGGGAATGTGAAAAAAGTCCAGGTCTGGTTGCTGCTGGTGCGCGGTGATCATGATATGAATGAAGTCAAGGTCAGCAAAGTTGCCGGGCTGGATCAGGGGTTCCGGTTTGCCAGCCTGAGTGAAATTGAAGCCGTGTTCGGTTGCAAGCCTGGCTACCTGGGGCCGGTCGGGCTGAAACAGCCGATCAAAATTGTGGCCGATCGTACCGTGGCGAACATGACCGACTTTATCTGTGGTGCCAATGAAGAGGGCTTTCACATTACCGGCATCAACTGGGGGCGGGATATTCCTGAGCCGGATGCTGTCGCCGATATCCGCAACGTGGTTGCCGGCGATCCTTCGCCGGACGGTGCAGGAGAGCTGGCCATTCAGCGGGGGATTGAAGTCGGACATGTATTTTACCTGGGGACGAAATATTCCAAGGCCATGAATGCCACGTATCTGGATGAGAACGGCAAGCCGCAATTTTTTGAAATGGGGTGTTATGGCATTGGTATCACCCGCATCATGGGTGCTGCTATTGAGCAGAACCATGATGATAAAGGCATGATCTGGCCTGATACGCTGGCACCGTTTACGGTGGTGTTGTGCCCGATTGGTTACGACCGCAATGAATCTGTACGCCAGCAGGCCGACGCACTTTATAGTGCGCTGCAAAAAGAAGGTGTGGATGTTCTCTTGGATGACCGGGGCGAGCGGCCTGGTGCCATGTTTGCCGACTGGGAGCTGATTGGTGTGCCGCACCGGGTGGTTATTTCCGAGCGCGGTATTAAAGAAAACCAGTTGGAATACCAGGGCAGGCGTGACTTGGAAGCAACAAAAGTTGACCTGAATACCATTACAACCTTTCTCAAAGGGCGGTTAAGCGTGTAAGCTTAACTGCTATGGGCGAGGGAACTTTTAAAAACAGAAGGCAGTGGCTGGCTGCTGCCGCATCGGTACTGGCTTTTCCGGGTTTGGCATTATTGCCTGGGCGTTCTCAGGCATCCCAACTGGAAGAGCCTTTGACGCACTCTGTGCGCACGGCACTTTCAGCCGCTATCAATGAAGCACCGCCGTTGCGGCAACAGCAGTTTGCCGATATGTCAGAGCGGCTGGAATATCTGAACTGGCTGGGCTCGATGTCAGACCGGCTGGCAAGCCGCATTCCTAACTTTGACAATCGGATTGAGTTCCTGGAAACGGTCTGGTACGAGAGCAAACGCGCCGGCCTGGAAACAGCGCTGGTTTTAGGGCTGATTCAGACGGAAAGCGCATTTAAGCAATATGCCGTGAGCGTGGCAGGTGCTTTGGGGTATATGCAGGTGATGCCGTTCTGGACCCGCCTGATCGGGGATGGCGATGTGAAAAAGCTGTTCCATGCCCAGACCAATTTGCGTTATGGCTGCGTCATTTTGCGCCATTACATGGATATTGAGCGAGGCGATCTGTTTATGGCTCTGGGACGCTATAACGGGTCACGTGGCCGGGACCATTACCCCAATACGGTGTTTAATTTCCGGCAGCGCTGGATTCATGAGCCTGCGCCTGTCATGGTGACTACAGCGGTGGCTGAAGAGCAATAGCCGATTTGATTTTGATTGAAAATGCACCCCCGGTATGCAAATACAGGGGGTTTTGTGTTTTATGCAGATGGACAACTGGCTTTGATCAGGCTTTGTAATTCGCCGCTTTCATACATTTCCATCATGATATCGGAGCCGCCGATGAACTCGCCGTTGATATACAGTTGCGGAATGGTTGGCCAGTTGCTGTAAGTTTTAATGCCCTGGCGAATTTCTTCATCCTGTAAAACATCAACAGTCATAAAGTCGTCAAGGCCACAGTTTTTCAGAATCTGGACTGCGCGTCCTGAAAAACCACACATGGGGAATTTGGCACTGCCTTTCATGAAAAGCAATACGGGGTTGTTTTTAACCAGTTCTTCAATACGTTTTTGTGTATCGGACATCGCGGGCTCCTGAATTTATGCGATTTAAAATCAGCGTATAACTTACAGCACATTTAGCCTTTTGAGCTAGTTCGCTATTTGACCATGCTTTGCAATATATGGCAGGAGAGTCCGGAAATATTCAAAAGTTCATTATTTATTGTGAACAAGCACATATGCTGTTGTCCAACGTTTCATTCACAGAGCCTGTTTGTGGTGTGAAAAACGGGCCGGGATTTCCCTGAGATGCCAATGTAAAAATGCCACCACATGATTTAACCCAATCTATGCATATCGTAGGCGCACCGCAAACGTACTGCAGTTGATCGTGACCCGTGTGTGGTTGGGAATTGTGTTTGCCAAACGGGTGACGGTGTCTATGTCATACCAGTCGAGTTTAAGGCTTTGGCAACTGCCCCCCTGTGGCCCGGTTCTGTCCGGCCAGGTCTTTACGGGTTTCCACATTCTGGAAGCCAGCGCTTTCCAGCAGGGTTTGCACTTTTTCTGCCTGGTCGTAGCCATGTTCAAGCAGCAGCCATCCTTGCGGTAACAGATGGGTTGCCGCCTGCGCAATGATGCGGCGGATGTCATCCAGACCATCATCGCCTGATACCAGTGCATGCTGGGGCTCATGAGACAGGGCTTGCAGGTGTACATCGCCTGCGGCAACATAAGGTGGGTTGCTGACAATCAGGTCGAATTTTTCATTGGCAACCGGGGCAAACCAGTCCCCCAGCAATAAGCGGATATGTGATTCTGGCGGCAGCAGTTCGTTGCTGTTGAGTGTGGCTACGGTAAGCGCTTCCTGGCAGGCATCGACAGCAGTCACTTCCAGTTCAGGGCGTTCATGCTGCAATGTGACAGCCAGAATGCCGCTGCCAGTGCCCAAGTCAAGCACCCGGGCGGTTGAGCTGGCCGGCAAAAGTTGCAGTGCCCAGTCGACCAGCAGTTCGGTTTCGGGCCGTGGTACGAGAACCCGGCGGTCAACTGAAAAGTTTAAACCGTAAAATTCTTTTTCGCCTGTCAGGTATGCCAGCGGTACACCAATAGCACGGCGCTGGAGCAACGCCATGTACTGGTTCTGCTCATCTTTGAGCATGGTGTCTTCATCGTGCGCCAGCAGCCAGGCACGTTCACGCGAAGAACGCCCCAGGGCAAACAGCAACAGCAACTGGGCATCCAACTGGTCAATGCCCATGGCACGCGCAGCATCAAGTGCTTGGCGTACATTCATCACCTGCTCGGGCAGTGAAGTGGTTTGTGTATCGTTCATGTTTGTCATGCCTCCATGCGGGCTTCCATTTCGGCCAGCTGCTCAGCGCCGGCCGCGGTTTGTAGCGTTGTGATGATCTCGTCCAGATCGCCATCCATGATAAACGGCAGTTTGTACAAGGTCAGGTTGATGCGGTGGTCCGTCACACGGCCCTGCGGGTAGTTGTAGGTACGGATCCGGTCTGAGCGGTCCCCCGTGCCAACCAGACTTTTGCGGGTGGCGGCCTCGTGTGCGGCGCGTTCGCTGCGCTCTTTCTCCTGCAGGCGGGCCTGCAGTACCTGCATGGCTTTGGCCTTGTTGCGGTGCTGTGAGCGGTCATCCTGACATTCCGCCACAATGCCGGTTGGAATGTGTGTGATGCGAACGGCCGAATCGGTCTTGTTGATATGCTGGCCCCCGGCGCCAGAAGCCCGGTAGGTGTCAATGCGCAGGTCTGCCGGATTAATCTCAATGGCAGTGGCCTCGTCAGGCTCAGGCAGCACGGCAACGGTACAGGCACTGGTGTGAATGCGGCCTTGCGTTTCGGTCACAGGAACGCGCTGCACGCGATGGCCGCCGGATTCAAATTTAAGCTTGCCGTAAATGCCCGGTTGTGAACCGTGCCCGTTGATGTGAATGATAACTTCCTTGTAGCCACCCAGATCGGACTCATTGGCACCGATTACTTCCACGCGCCAGCCCTGGCGTTCGGCATAACGGGTGTACATGCGCAGCAGGTCGCCGGCAAACAGTGCGGATTCGTCGCCGCCGGTGCCGGCACGGATTTCCAGGAACACCGGGCGGTCATCGTTGGGATCTTTGGGCAGCAGCAAAGACTGGATTTCCTGTTCCAGACGTTCCAAATCGGCTTGCGCGCTTTGAATTTCTTCCGCAGCCAGTTCTGCCATTTCCGGATCGTTTTCCAGCTCGTGCGCATTGCTCAGGTCGCTTTCCCTTTGCTGGTACTGGCGATAGTTTTCAATCAGCGGGCTCAGGCCGGCATGCTCCTGTGACAGCGTGCGAAAACGCTGGATGTCACTCATGACCTCAGGGCTGGACAGAAATGCTTCGAGTTCGCTGAATCGATAGGTACTGCGTTCAATTTGTTGCCGGATAAAGGGTTTCATGAATGTCGGATCAGATCAGTGGAAAAAGAAAAAGGGAAAAAGCAGCGAAGGCTGCCTGTTCATGTCAGCAAAAGAGAGGTGCTAGGAATGCCAACTGGCCGGCATGGTCAGGCCAGGAGCAAATATGCAGGGCAGGGCCTGATCTGACCGGGCGGCCAGCCTGTGTGCCTGTAGCCAAAAAGATATGTGCATACGTGCCATTAACAGCAGTTCCGATGAAGTGGAAAAATAGGCGAGATACTCACCTGATCATTTCAACCCTTGAAAGCGTCCTATTATAGAATGCTTTTAACTTTTGATAAGAACGGGCCATGTCATGAACGGGTTGGAACTGTTGACGCATATCGGCAATTTTTTGCTGCTGCCACTTTTCGTTGGCATGGCCGTTGGTTCAATGGCACGGCTGTTCTGGTTTCGGCAGCGTTCATGGATACGGCTGGCTGTCGCTGGTTTTTTAGGGAGTTTGATCGGACTGGTTGCCGGCTGGGTTGTCACCGGACAGGATGGGCATATGCTGGGCTATGGGCTGTTGGTTTTACTGTGCAGCCTGTTTGTATTTGTTGCGGGGGGAAGCAGCACACACTTCAACAAAGTAAAAAATAAATGATGTATTAAAAAAGTACTATTGAACTGAAAAATAAGTAACGTGCTTCAATATGTTTATCTAAAAGTCTTCAATAAAGATTGAGAAGGTTTATTTTTTCTTCCTCCATGAATTCAACTAATCTAGTATGACATGATAAGTCCTCTTTAAAGGGACCCCTCTCAATTAGAAACTTACCTGTTTGAGCAAAAAACAAAGGATTAATATCTCGTCGGACAATGTCAGCAAACCAGTTAGCGGCTTTTGTTGCATCAATGACAAGGCGATGACATTCATAAAGCCACTGCTCATATGCTTGCACATCTTCTATGTAGTTTGGATTATTCACAAGAATTTTATAAAACTTAACCGGGTAGTATTTTTCTAACTCTGGGTTTAGTTCCGCGTGCTCTTGAAATTTTTGTGATGCTTGGTGTAATAATATTGCGAGTGTGTAAGAAGCGCATTTGAGTTCTTTGAACTCTTCGGGCCAAATAGCTGCAAGAACCCGTTTTCTAAATTCATATACTTTGTTTGGCATTATGATATCCCAGCTTGGTTCTGATGATAATGCAAAGCTTGTCCATCCAACCCATTGATCTAAACTACATAATTCCACTGCAGAATCAATAATGTAGTTAACTGTAACTTGCTTGGCAGATTCAATAGGGGATGACTTTTCACTGAGTGTTTCGTTAACCCAAAGTTCATGTTGAGATTTGATAAGATAAAGCCGATCAACGGGCCAATCTGATGGATTGCAATCAATTTCTGTATGATGGGTGGGGCATAGTAAAATTAAATTATGATAACTGTTTCGTTCTTCAGGTGTTAGCAAACTATTAGATCTTGCAGATCCAGGCTTTTCTCCCACAATATGAGCCTGCTCCCCCAGTGTAAAAGTTGACGAAACAGTTGATGCGTCTTGAGTTAGCTGCGTTTTACATATTGCACATCGGTTTCCTGAGCGTCCCCAGAGTATTTTGATGTCTTTTTGTGAAATATTCATTTTTGGATAAGTACAGAAAAGATACTTTATTAGAAAATAATACAGATAGTCTTCCAATCATATGGTTTTAATCTATGCTTGTCTAAGAATAACTCTTGCTTTTCCAAGGAGCAGTGTTTAGAAAAAGGGAGATATTGATTTTGTGATGCCTGATCAATCCATTAAGTGGTTAACTGTTCAGCTTCGCGCTGCATTGCAGCAAAGTGTGGATGAAAAAACCCGGCAGAACAGCCAGCGTTTTTTTAAAGAGGAAATCCGGTTATATGGTGTCCCGGTGCCTCAGGTGAACCGTATTGCCAAAGAGTATTTCGCTTTGATGCCGCAAGCCTCAAAAACCGATGTTTTTGCATGTTGTGAGGCGTTATGGCAGTCCGGCTATATTGAAGAATCATTCATTGCGTGCCAGTGGGCCTATGAAATGCGAGGGACGTATGAACTGGCCGATATGGATGTATTTGATGGTTGGTTGGATGCTTATGTGAATAACTGGGCATCATGCGATACGCTGTGTAATCATGCGGTGGGTGATTTGCTGATGATGCATCCGGCCTGTGTTGTCAGGCTGAAAGACTGGGCGATGTCTGATAACCGCTGGAAGCGGCGTGCCGCCGCGGTTTCCCTGATCATTCCAGCCCGCAAGGGGATGTTTTTGCCGGAGATTTTTGAACTGGCCGATCTGCTGCTGAGCGATCAGGATGATCTGGTGCAAAAAGGCTATGGCTGGATGCTGAAAGCCGCCAGTGAAGCACATCAGCAGGCTGTGTATGATTTTGTGGTGGCACGAAAACAAACCATGCCGCGCACGGCATTTCGTTATGCACTGGAGAAAATGCCTGCTGCGCTACGGGCGCAGGCAATGAAAAAAGCATGATGCCCCGATGGAGGCTGTTGACGGTCAGGTCTGTTTTTTATAAAAGAGTCGCGCGTGTGCCGTATCTGTGCCATATTTGTGCCGGCCAGCAGGAGCATCTGAAGTTTTATGGCTTTTCATTCTGCTGGTATTTTGCAGAATACCCAGTGCAATGCAGCCGACTCAGATAATCGCTTGCGCGTATCATATGTGCCATGCATGACGAACAACTTTTACGCTATTCACGCCACATTCTGCTGGACGAGGTGGGGATTGAGGGGCAGGAAAAATTGCTGCAATCTCACGCGCTGGTGATTGGTGCCGGCGGGCTGGGTTCACCGGCGCTGATGTATCTGGCCGCGTCAGGTTGCGGGCAGATCACCGTGGCGGATGCTGACGCTGTGGATCTGACCAACCTGCAACGGCAGATTGTGCATACCACTGCACGTGTGGGGCAGCCGAAAGTGCACTCTGCCGCACAGGGAATGGCTGCGTTGAACCCGGATGTGCAGGTTCATGCCGTGCAGGCCAAAGCGCAAGGTGAGGTTTTAGAGCAGTTGGTTGATCAGGCACATGTGGTGCTGGACTGTACGGATAACTTCCGCACCCGCCAGCAGATCAATGCGGCATGTGTGAAATACCGTAAACCGCTGGTCAGCGGAGCGGCTATCCGCTGGGATGCACAGGTCAGCGTTTTCGACCTGCGCGACGAGCGCTCGCCGTGTTATGCATGCCTGTATCCGCCAGAAGATGTGCCACAGGAAGTTGCCTGCTCAACCATGGGCGTGTTTGCGCCATTGACCGGGATGACCGGAACCATGCAGGCAGGCGAAGCGTTGAAGCTGCTGATGGGGATTGGCGAGCCTTTGGTTGGGCGTTTGCTGATGCTCAATGCGCTGCAAATGCAATGGACCACGCTGCGCATCAAGCGCCGGCCTCATTGCCCCGTTTGCGGTGCAGATCATTAAAAAGGGCAGCCAAAGGATTGGGGTCAGCTCAATTCAAATTCGCCAATCAGCGGCAAATGGTCTGACATGCGGGTCCAGATTTTGCCCTTGGGAACGTAGGCGCGCAAAGGTGTCAGGCCGCGGGCGTAAATGCGGTCCAGCCGCCAGACCGGCGCAACGGAAGGAAAGGTTGCTTCCGGCGGAATGGTGAAGGTAGTGAAACCGGCATGCAGCATCGGCAGCAGCAGCTTGTTGTTCCAGTCGTTAAAGTCACCGGCAATCAGTACCGGTTCGCTTGACGGAATTTCTCTTTCTATCAGATCAATCAGGCGCTGAATCTGCCAGTTACGGCCGACCTGACGCAGGCTGAGGTGTACCACAATGCAGTGCAGCAAGGTTCCGGCAACCTTGACTTTAACGTGCAGCAGGCCGCGCTGTTCAAACCGGTTGTCTGAAATATCTTCACGTGCCATGCCCAGTACCGGCCAGCGAGACAGCAGCGCATTGCCGTGCTGCCCTTCTTTGGTGTAGGCGTTGGTCATGTAGCTGCTGATATAACCCTCGGGGGCCAAAAAATCAGCCTGGGGGCCCGGCATTTGCAGGCGCTGGGCAATATCGGCACGGCTATAAAGTTTTCTGACCTCTTGCAGAAAAACCAGGTCAGCGTCAAACTCTTCGACCGCAAGGGCAAGGTTTTGATGTTCTGCCCGTTTGATCGGCCCCAACCCCCGAACGCCTTTGTGGATGTTGTAGGTGGCAACCCGCAAAATGCCGTCATCCAGTTGTGCCGGGGGCGTGGCCGGAAACACGTCGGACTGCAGCAGCATGGCTTGTGGCAGTATGGTCGAATACTGCACCACCTCCAGTTCAGCCGGCGTGGCCGGCTCATCCTGTGGAGGTGAGGGGTGCTGCTCAGTATCTGACGCTTGCTCCTTTGTCATTATCCAACTCTGTTTGTCACTATGACCTTCAGGTGGGGCATTAAAAGCAGTTTTCAACCTGCGTTTTAATGCGGCCTCATCATTTATCTGGCTATGTTATATCGGGTCCAGGCTGCCTTTCTCGCCGCGTTCATAAACCACGTTGGCACGTCCGACAATCAGCGGGTCAATGGCGCCAATGGCTTCCAGGTTTTTGTTGTCGTAAGGCAATTTGAGCAGCACATAACGCATGGCATTCAGGCGCGCGCGTTTTTTACAGTCAGATTTCACAACGGTCCAGGGTGCATCGGCTGTGTCGGTATGGAAGAACATGTCTTCCTTGGCCTTGGTATACTCATCCCATTTACCGAGCGATGCCTGATCAACAGGGGAGAGTTTCCACTGTTTGAGCGGGTGTGTTTTACGTTCTTTAAAGCGGCGAATCTGCTCTTCTTTGCTGACCGAAAACCAGAACTTAATCAGGTGAATGCCGCTGCGGGTCAGGTTGCGTTCCATTTCCGGAACTTCACGGATGAATTCCTTGTATTCTGTTGGGGTACAAAATCCCATCACACGTTCTACGCCGGCACGGTTGTACCAGGAGCGGTCAAACATGACCATCTCACCGCGGGTCGGCAACTGAATGATATAGCGTTGAAAATACCATTGCCCCAACTCGACCTCGGAAGGTTTTTCCAGCGCGATGACGCGGGCACCGCGGGGGTTCAAGTGTTCCATGAAACGTTTGATGGTGCCGCCTTTGCCGGCCGCATCACGCCCTTCAAACAAAATAACGATGCGCTGGCCCGTTTTCTTGACCCAGGCCTGTAATTTAAGCAACTCGACCTGCAGATGATACTTCTGCTCTTCATAGGTCTTGCGCTGCATCAGGTATTTGTAAGGGTAGCCACCGTGGCGCCAGTCCTCAGCCAATTCATGGTCGTAGTCAACTTTTGGAGCCTTGTTTTTTGCAATGGCTTTCAGCGTTTTATCCAGTAGTTTGACTTCATCCGGAGAAATGCGGGTCAGAATATGTTGCACCATGTCGCTGGAAGCTTGTGGATCATTGATGTCAACCTGGCGCAACTGGTCAATCACACCTTCTGCCTTGGCAGCCAGGGCTGACTGTGTGGAGTGATTGGCCTCTAGTTTGGCCAGCTTGCTGGGGGTGCGTTGTATGAATGAGGTACCAACTTCGACATGCTGGGCGCTGCGGCGGCGGGGGCTCTTTTTAGCAGGGGTTGTTTTAGGCGCTTTTGTGATACGGGGGGATTTTTGTGTTGTAGTTGCCATGAGCGTTTTCCTTGATGAAATGTACGAGGAACATTCCGATTGTAAATGGCATCCGGGCTGATTCAGCCTGCAAATCAGATACAAAAGTGTTTTCTAACAAAGGTCATTTTAAAAGGATTAGCCACGTGTGTTGCAAGGTTTGTTGTATCAAACTGGTCAAATATGCCAAAAAGTAACGTAATGCAAAAAAACACGGATGCCTGCCCTGTTCCACCGGTCCATTTGCCTTGGGCAATAATGCGGCATAGCAGGGCCCCGCTTTGTGTATTACAGTGCCAAAGCCAGTTTACGCAGGAATTGTTCACAAGCCTGCATTTGGCTGATTTCAATGAATTCATCCGGTTTGTGGGCCTGCTCAATACTGCCTGGCCCGCATACGACGGTTGGAATGCCTATGTGCTGGAAGTGCCCGGCCTCTGTGGCGAATGCGACTTTGCGCTGCTGCGTATCGCTGGTCAATGCGCGTACCAGTTGCGTTATTGCTGCTTGCTCATCGGCTTCCAGGGCCGGGGCCTGTGCCGTGCTGGTGATGTCTACCCGCGCTTGGGCATACTCGGTTTGCATGCGTGGCAGCAGGTCTGAGCGAACATAGTCTTCAATGTGGCTTTGGATGTTGGCAGGGCTCATCCCCGGCAGGTTGCGAAACTCATATACAAACTCACACTGCTCCGGCAGGATATTGGAGGCGATGCCGCCCTGGATCTGGTTGGTGGTCAGGGTGGTAAAGGGCACATCATACAGGTGGTCGTAAGGGCCCTGGGCTTTCATGCGGTCTGCCATGTCCCGAATGTGGCAGATCAGGCGGGCGGCGTGTTCGATGGCGTTGCAGCCCTGTGGGGTTAAGGACGAGTGCGCCGCTTTTCCGTGCACACAACAACGGTACAGATTGATGCCTTTGTGGGCGATGATCACCTGCATGCTGGTGGGTTCGCCAACAACGCAGCCATCAGGCTGTATGCCGCGTTTTTGCAGTTCGTCCAGCATGAACGATACCCCCACGCATCCGACTTCCTCGTCAAATGAGAAGGCCAGGTGTATGGGACGCTTGGGCCGGTTTTGCAGCCACTCGGGGACCAGTGCCAGTGCCACGGCGATAAAGCCTTTCATATCGGCACTGCCTCTGCCATACAGTTTGCCATCACGTTCAGTGAGTTCAAAAGGCGGTGTGTGCCAGTTCTGCCCGTCAACCGGCACAACATCGGTATGGCCTGAGAGCACGACGCCACCCTGGGTGTTGCCATGCTGGTCGGCAATGGTGGCGAACAGATTGGCTTTGCTGTGCTCGGGGTTGTAGGCCAGCCAACTGGGAATGTTTTGCTGCGACAGCCATTGCTGAATGAATTCAATCAGTTCCAGGTTGGAATTACGGGTGGTGGTATCGAATGCAACCAGCTTTTCAAGCCATTGTCTTGGCGACATGAAGATCATCCTTCTCTTTCGGTGCAAAGAGACTCAAATAATACAAGAGATATGAATTAATGCAGATTCCGGTTACGCAACAGGGTCAGTTGCTGCATGACCATGTCCGTGTCATTCACGATCTGCAGGCGGGCATGTTGCAAATAATGCTCCAGATCAATCGCGGCCTGTTGCGGCTGCCCCTGTTTAATCAGCGCAAAACCGCGTTCGCGGTAGTTTTCAATATGCTCCGGATTCAGTGTAATCAGGCGGTCCAGCACCTGAATCAGGCGCGGCCAGTCTTCATGTTCCATATAGGTGGCGCGCAGGTGCGCCAGAATGCCGGCCACCATGTCTTTTTTCGGGGCGGATTCCAAAAAGAGGTCACTGGGAATATCAAACTCATCAACCAGACCATGCTGCTTTTTAAACGGCATCAGCAGTGCATGGATATCTTCCATGTTCAGTGAGCGGCCTGTCAGCGGGTCGATAATGACTTCCCCCGGCGCGCCGTTGGGGCGGTTAAGCCGGATTTTGACAAGAAAATGCTCAGGGAAAGCAACGCCGCGCGCCTGCAAATGGAGCTGGCCGGCAATTTCAATGTAAATGGCTGCCAGTATGATTCCTGCCCCCTGGCGTGTTTTCAGCACCATGTTGATACAGGAAAGGTCTGGATCATCTGTTGTCTGTTTGGCACCTTTGAAGTGCATGTCTTTGTACAGAAACTGATTGAAAAGCCATATTTTTTGCAGGACAGGTGTATTGACGGGGACTTTCCGCTGTGCCCGTTTTGCCAATTGATCCAGTTCATCGGCGATGTCTGAAAGGCGCAATTCCGGATACTCAATCTGGGCGATATTGGCCAGTGTTTCGGCCAAAGGCAGGCTCTCCTCTTCTGAAACCAGCAAGGCAAAGTATTCAAGAGAATTAACCGGTGCACGCAATGTATCGGACATATTTCTACCTTACCTCATTTTTGAAAATGAGTTCAACACTCGGGCTAAAAGGGTGGGAGAAATAAGGGGGAAAAATGAAAAAACAGATAACATGATGATGCGCAAGCCATACCGGTGCCAGTTTTGCCTAAAAAACAAGCAATCGGTGAGGGTGAGAGAAAAGGGAGGATAAAATCCGGTTTGAACATCTTTTCGGGATAGAATGGACGGGAATTGCCTTAAAGTGGGTGATACAGAGCAATCAGGGGCCGCTATCCGGGGATAGTGATCAGATGATTTGTCATAGAAATCTTATATGTAATGTAAACAGGAGCTTCATAAAATGATGGTACTGGCACGTAGATTGGGCGTTTTTTTCACAACGGTATTTACCGTTATGGTATTGAGCCTGGGGATGGCATCTGTTGCTTCGGCACAGTCTGCTGACCAGCTTTTGGCCAGCCCGAAAGTGGATGACATTTATGCAGCGCAGTTGGATGTGTTTTCCGAGTCTGATTTTGGTGACCCGGACCCGGACTGGGGCCTGATGCGCGTTATCCGTGTGACCTCTAAAGAAATCGTTGTTGTGACGGCTGATGTGGCCAGATACAAGGCCAGAGAAGCACTGAGCGACTTGAAGAATACCTCATATGTGCTGGATTTGGGATGGGATTTCGGTGAAAAAATTACCATCCAGCGCGCAGATCTGGCCGAGCATAAAGAGCAGGGCGATATCTTGGACGCACGTCGTTTATCTGCGAGCGAGATCCGTCGTCTGCAGAATTAATTGTTACATCAGAATTTTGTTTAAGGTGAAGCCACAATGAAATCAAATTTGCGTGCATTTTTCACACTGTTTGTTTGTTTTTGCACCACATTCTTGTTTGCCGGTGCCGTTGCTGCCAAGCAGTTGACGGCGGCTGAGGCTACGGCGATGAGCCCTAAGGAGCGGACCATTGCACTGCTCCAGCAGCCTCAGGTTGACGATGTCTATGCCGCACGGCTGGATCATTTTGCCCAGGAAGACTGGGGTGACCCTGATCCAGACTGGGGCCAGTTGCGTGTGATTGAAGTGACTCCAACAACCATCGTGGTGGTTGCGGAGGAAACAGCATGGTACGAGGCTGAAGAAGCGGTTGATGCGCTCAGAGGGGACCTGTCTGACGTTGAGAACTGGGTTTATGATGAAGAAATCACCATCAAACGCTCGGAACTGGAGTCTTTAAGACAACAGGGCCTGATTCTTGAAGCACGCAGGTTCACGCCTGCGGAAGTGCGGCGCTACCTGGACAAATGATTATTCTGCCGCGTTGAATTAACGCGGTTTTCTGAGGTGCGGTTGTTATCAGAGGGAGCTCTTGAGATCAACCGCATTACTTGATATGATCAAGACCGTTTATTCGTTCTAACATGGCGTGGGAGTATTGGCTTTATGTTTCGTTTATGGACTGTGTTTTTCTCAATGCTGGTGGCGGCATTTTTTGCTGTCGGGTGTGCCCAGACGCAATTGACCCCGGAGTACCTGGCTTCGCTTTCATCGCAGGCACGTACGACAGCGCTGTTGCAGCAACCTGCGGTGGATGATATTTATGCAGCCAAATTGTCTCATTTTTCCCAATATAGCTTTGGTTCAGGAGGCGATGCTTATGGCCTTTTGCGGGTGATTGAAGTGACTTCAGATACAATTGTGGTCATTACCGAAGATGCCGCATGGCCTGAGCCACAAGGGGCGCATGACGACTTGAATGGTGATTTCTCTGATATTTCCTGGGATCAGGAAGAAGAGATTACCATTCAGCGTACAACGTTGGAGTCTTTGCAGAATGATCAGTTGATTCTGGAAGCACGACGTTTGAGTTCAGAGCAGATTCAGTCGTATCTGAACTGATGCCATTTTGTGCTGTGTTCACATCCATAAAGGGTTTTGATTCTATTGGGGTGAAGCTGGCGGTTGATAACGGATTTTTCTTTTATTATTTTGGAGTATTTCATGCGTAAATTTATTTCTCTGATGACAGCGATGCTGGCTTCTTTGGTATTTGGTATCGGTTTTATGTCAGCAGCACATGCTCAGTCTGCCGATCAGATACTGGCTAGCCCGAAAGTGGACGATATCTATGCTGCACGTCTGGATCACTTCTCTGAATATTCATTCGGTGACGAAGGCGGTTCTGCCTATGGCTTGCTGCGCGTGATTCGTGTGACAGACGCAGAAGTTGTTGTGGTAACTGAAGATGCTGCCTGGCCCGAAAAGAAAGGTGCACTGGATGACCTGAAGGGTGATTTCTCCGATATCACCTGGGATTTTGACGAAGAAATCAGCATCAAACGCTCAGAACTGGCTTCCCTGAAACGCCAGGGCCTGATTTTGAATGCCCGTCGCCTGTCTCCTGCACAGATCAAAGAATATCTGAACTGATTCTTTTTCTGGATACAGACATGAACGGCTCCTTGCAGGAGCCGTTTTTATTTCTGCTGCACACGTTGTTATTTAGGGGCGTTCATGCAGAAACCAGCGGTCCCAGCCAACCAATCCATGCGCGTAGTCGCGCAGCAGGATGCCGGGTAATGCCAGAGTGCAGTCACCGGCCAGATCATGTTCGCAAGCCAACGGCCAGGCCTCTTCAAATGTCTGAGGTGGGCGGCTGATCTCACACTGCAACATGGTGCCGTAATGTGCAACCAGCTCGGCACCGAAGCGCTGCTGCCATGACCGTCCCAGTGCAATGTAATAGGCACTGCCAATATCAGAGGTGCCATACCAGTTCAGGTATGCCAGCGCGTCCCAGCCTTGCGTGGTGGGAAGAAAAAGCAAAGCGGTAAAGTTTTCAGGCGTAAAACATTCCGGACGGCTTTCTTCCAGATTAGTTTGGTAGCCGTGTGCCGTTTCCCACTGCGCTATCCAGTGTTCTAGTCCGTAGTAATGCTGGAATTTGCCGGAGGCTTTGGCGGCGGCAATTTCCTCTGGCTGTGGTGCGTGGCCCAGGCGGGACTGGCAGGATTCTATAGTGTATTCCAGGCGTTCTGATAGCAGGTCATATTCAGCACGGGCGTGCAAAACCTGCTCGAATGCCTTGGCGTAATCTGCATGGTCTGCGCGGCGGCACAGCCCTTGCGGTGAGATATCGACAGGATCAGGCTCTTCTTCGTAATAAAAGCGTGAAAACAGGTCTTCATCAACAATGGCTTCACGCCAGGGAGGGGTGCCCCAACTGGGACCAAACATGGTCGCCAGCGGCCAGCGCCCGGTCTTGGGCAGCAGGTTTCTGCCAATGCGCCACGCCGTTTCAACTTCATGAGGCATGATTTGCACCGCCAGTGCGGTTTCTTGGCTGTCCAGAATAGGCAGTGTGATGATCTCTCGTCCTGAAAGTGGCGTATCTGCCAGCAATGCCGCCAGTTCTTTTTCTTGGTTGATCATGGTTCCCCCTTGAAGCTTGTTTGGAAGTGCGTTATGTCAATTATCGCTAACAGCGATGATATTTTAATGACAGTTCACGGGGGCGGTTATCGGCGCCGGTGAATGGCGGTGGGCGGTGTATATTTACACCGTGGTTGGTGGAGGGGATGAATGGCTTTGTCTGGGTTTGAGCAATGTTTTCAACTGGCAGCCTGATAACCTGAGTGTGCCAAAATAAAGGGCAATGGCTGTGCTGACCAGCAGCAAAATCAGGCCAATCCGTTTCCAGGGGGTAGCGTGCAATTGCTCCCACTGAAAATAATGGCTGCCGGCCAGCAGGAAGGCCGCTAACAGCATGCAACTGAAAATAACCTGAAATGTCAGACGAAGCCAGCCGGAACAGGGGATGTAGCTGCCACGTTTTTTCAACCCACGCAGCAGCCAGAATGCATTGATCATGGCACCAAGCCCGATAGACAGGGCCAGTCCGGCGTGTCCGGCATTGCCAGCATAATTGAACAGTGGGACAAAAGCCAGGTTCATGATCTGGGTGAAAATCAGCACAACAATGGCAATGCGCACCGGTGTGCGAATATCCTGCTGCGCATAAAACCCGGGAGCCAATACCTTGATGGCAACCAGCCCCAATAGGCCAATGCCATAACCCATGAGTGCCAGACGTGTCTGCTGCACATCACCATATGAAAACTGGCCATAATGGTAGAGCATGGCAACCAGTGGTTCAGAGAAGCACAAGAGTCCGACGGCGCAGGGCAGGCCCAGCACAAATACCAACCGCAGCCCCCAGTCCAGCAGGTTGCTGTATTGTTCTTTCTGCTGGCTGGCCAGGGATGCGGAAAGCTGCGGCAGCAGTACAACGCCCAATGCCACGCCTAAAATGGCAGTGGGAAATTCCATCAGCCGGTCAGCGTAGGACAGCCAGCTCACACTGCCTGCTTGCAGGTACGATGCAATCTGGGTGTTGATCAGTAAAGAAAGTTGTGCGACAGATACGCCCAAAATGGCGGGTGCCATTTGTTTAAGAACGCGCTGTGTCCCGGGAAAAGCAAACGCCTCTTTAAGGGCTGACCAGGATAAATGGATGCGTGGCAGCATCTGAATGCGTTTTAAACCGATTGCAATAATGCCCAGTTGCAGTATGCCGCCCAACAGAACACCAAAGGCCAGCATATAAACAGGCTCCCAGCCGTGAGCGCGCATCCAGTCTCCGGCGCCGAAATAGATCAGTGACGCAGCGGTAATCATGGAGATGTTGAGCATGATGGGCGCTGCTGCCGCAATGGCAAATTTACCCCAGGTGTTGAGAATGCCGGCACCCAAGGCAACCAGCGACATAAAGCCAATGTAGGGAAACATCCAGCGTGTCATGACCACGGCGGCGTCAAACCCGGGGCCGTTCTTCAGGCCGCTGGCCAGCAGATAGACAAATGCAGGAGCAGCGAGAATGCCAATGATGCAGGTGATCAGCAATATAAACGCCAGAACACTGCCCACAGAGTTAATCAACTGGCGGGTTTGCTCCGGTTGTTCCTGAGAGCGGCTGCCGGCCAGAATAGGAACAAACGCCTGTGAAAAAGCGCCTTCGGCAAACAGGCGCCGCAACAGGTTGGGGATACGAAATGCAACATTAAAGGCGTCTGTCAGGGCGCTGGCACCAAAGCCCGCAGCAATCAGCAGTTCACGTACCAATCCGGTCAGCCGGGAGGCCAGCGTAAGTAAAGAGACAGAAGATACTGCGCGCCATAAGTTCATGAAGTGGATTCTAGACGGGTTGCGCATCCGCGTGAATAAAATGGAAATGTACTCAGGCAAACCAGTGAGATTCAGAAAGGCTGGCTGAATTTTGGCGATGTCTGCTGTTGTTTGAGCAGAAAGAGGCATTAACTGATAAAGCTGTGGTTAAACTTTTCAGCACACAGGCACTCAAACAGCTAAAACATGACAATGCATATTCCTGTGATGGGTTTATGTTAAAAATAACTGATCGTACCTGATGAAAACGGATTTATTGATTGTAGGCGCTAGTTTCTCGGGGTTGGCGTGTGCGCGTCAGGCGGCCCTGGCGGGGCTGTCTGTGACTGTGCTGGAAAAAAAGGCGCAGGCGGGCGACAAGCTACACACCACAGGTATTCTGGTGAAAGAGGTTGTGGATCAGGTGCGCTGGCTGCAGGAGGTGCCGCAGCATTTGATCAGACAGATTGAAGGCGTGCGATTGTATGCCCCAAATATGCGGATGCTTGATCTGCAGGCGCCCGGCTATTTTTTCTGGGCGACTGAAACGCCGGGTTTGCTCAACTGGATGACCCAGGAGGTTCGGTCTTTGGGCGTGCAGATTCTGACATCGACACTGTTTGAAACGGCCCAGCGGACTGTCGAAGGCGGTTGGCGGGTTCCGGTGATGCAAAGTGCAGGGGCCCTGACGGCACCGCATATGGAGATCGAGGCGCGTTACCTGATCGGTGCCGATGGCCCGACATCGCGCGTGGCACGTGCGCTGGGGTTATCTAAAAATACAGAGTTTCTGTTTGGCATGGAGCGTGAATACGCCATGGCAGAACTTGACCCTGGTTTTTTGCATTGTTTTATTGACCATCAACTGGCGACCGGCTACATCGGCTGGGCTTTGGCCACACAAGGTTATTCCCAGATCGGGCTGGCAAAGCGTCTGCCATCGCAGCGGCACGGTATGCATAGGGCCGGGGCGCTGCATTTTGAGCAGTTTTTAGAAAAAATCTCTCCTGTGGTCAGGATTCAATCTGAATGTATGGCGGTGCGTGCCGGAATGATTCCGTGTGGCGGTACGCTGCGCCATATCGGCTGCCCTGGTGCCATGCTGATAGGCGATGCGGCCGGAACGGTGTCTCCTGTCACAGCAGGTGGTATTCGCACGGCGCTGGTGTATGGCGAGAAAGCCGGTGTGGCCGTGGCGGATTATCTGCACGGCAAAGCGGAAGATCCGGCCGACTGGCTGGTCAGGCAATACCCGGGCTATCGAAGCAAACGCTTTTTGCGCTGGGGTTATGACCGCTGGCAGTCTGACTGGCTGTTTAACCAATTGTTGTCGACTTCGCTGTTCCGGCGTTTTGCCGAGCAGATCTATTTTCACCGCAAAGGACAGGCTGCTGCGCCACGTTAAGGCAGGAACGGTCTGCCGAAAATCAACAGCTTTTTTCCGGTTGCAAGTTAAAGGGCTGGAGCTATATGCCTGTTTAAGGTATAATACACGGTTCACCAGTAACATCAGCAAACTTTAATACACCAGGATTAAATACAATGGCAACAGTTAAAAAGAAAACCGTCCGTCTGGCATCTGGCCGCAAACGGGCACGTCAAAATACCAAACTCAATGCAGCCAACAGCGCATTGCGTTCCAAATACCGTACCGTGATTAAAAACGTTCGCAAAGCTGTGAGTGCAGGTGATAAAGAACGTGCCGCGGGCTTGTTCCAGCATGCACAAAGCGTTATCGACTCTGTGGCGGATAAGCGGGTATTTCACAAAAACAAAGCAGCACGCGATAAAAGCCGTCTGGCCGCAGCAATCAAGGCTCTGGCTTTGAAGGACGCTGCCTAAATATAAATATGGTTTGCAGCGGTGCGCTGCTGGTGAAGAGAAACCGCCTGTTTTCAGGCGGTTTTTTCATGCCTGTAGCCTAGCGTGATTTGTACGGGTGTGTGGCTGTCAGCTTGCCAATTGAATATGGCGAGCGTTAAAACGCGTTAAGGGGTCTGCTCGTCGTCTGGAACCAGGCAGGCTTCACTGACCTGCAAATCGTTATCGCTGGCAAAGCTCATGACAAATGACCAGGCCTGTGGATTGGCTTTTTGCAGTTCGTGATTGACGGCAACGCATTTGATATCACCGACCAGCGTAGGCACACACCAGGGAGAATAGGTCAGAAATGTGCTGCGCTGCATTTTGCATACACCTGGGCGAAACTGGCTCATGACACCAGCGAGGCGCTCGGCCCAATCACTGGGCCTGAATTTTCGGCCTGAACTGGTAATACCCTGTATAAATGTGTGAGTAGATTTTGTTGTTGCCATAAAGTCGGTACATATGCTGCCGACCTGCTTGGTATCCTGTTGGCGCATTGCAGTTGCGGCATATGAAAATATGCGTATATGATAGCTATTCTGCACAGGAAAGGGCAGGGTCTTATATAAGACTCCATGGTTTGGTGGGCTTTTCCGGTTTGAGCCGAAATGAGAATGGTTTTTACCGGTGTTGTGCGGTTTCGAAGTTAATGCGGATTTTGTTGTCTGGTCGCGCTAAAATGAGTGTCTGAAACAAAAAACAAAACAGACTCTCCCCATATTTTTATTTTGTGAAAGGATCTGATTACCATGGCCTCAAATACAACCTCGCCATCATCCATGCCGCATGTGATGAATACCTATGGACGCTTGCCCATAGCGCTGGAGCGAGGTGAGGGGGTGCGCGTCTGGGACGTCCAGGGCAATGAATACCTGGATGCGCTGGCCGGTATTGCCGTGAGTACGCTGGGGCATGCACACCCGCGGCTGGTGCGGGCCATCAGCGACCAGGCCGGCAAATTGATTCATTGCTGCAATTATTATGAAGTGCCACTGCAGGAAGAGGTTGCCAAGCAACTGGTATGGCATTCAGGAATGACGGATGTGTTTTTCTGTAACTCCGGGCTGGAGGCCAATGAGGCGGCCATTAAGGTGGCACGCAAATTTGGCGTCAACAAGGGGATTGAAGCACCCGCCATCATTGTGTTTGACCATGCATTTCATGGTCGTTCAATGGCCACGATGACTGCAACCGCAAATGCCAAGGTCAGAGATGGGTTCGGGCCTTTGGTGCAGGGATTTATCCGCGCTCCGCTGAATGACCTGCAGGCGCTGGAAACCATTATCAAAGAAAACCGCGATGTAGTCGCCATATTCCAGGAAGTGATTCAGGGCGAAGGTGGTGTTCACCCGTGTGACCCGGTCTTTTTGCAGGGGGTGCGTAAGCTGTGCGACAAGTACAACCTGCTGATGATGGTGGATGAAATTCAGTGCGGGTTTGGCCGTACCGGCAAATGGTTTGCCTGGCAGTGGGCCGAAGGCGTGTATCCGGATGTGATGACGCTGGCAAAGGGGCTGGCGTCCGGCGTTCCGGTTGGCGCGATGATCTGCGGGCCGAAAGTGGCCGATATTTTTCAGCCCGGCAATCATGGCACGACGTTTGGCGGTAACCCGCTGGCAATGCGTGCGGCGCTGGAAACGATCAAGGTGATGGAAGAGTCCCGTCTGCTGGCTAATGCGCTGACGGTAGGGGCTTATCTGCAAAATGCGCTGAAGCAGGCTTTTGAAGGCGTGGCGGGTGTGGTTGAGGTGCGCGGTCAGGGGCTGATGATTGGTGTGGAACTGGAAAAACCGTGTGGCGTTCTGCTCAAGCGCGCGGCGCTGGAGCAGCGTTTGCTGATCAGCGTCACGGCTGACCGGGTGATCCGTATTGTGCCGGCATTGATTCTCACACAGCAGGATGCCGATGACATTGTGGCCCGTCTGGCGCCGCTGGTGAAGGAATTCCTGGCAGAGTGAAATGCTTGTAGCCGTTTACATCAGGGGCATTCGTTTGCCCCTTTTTCTTTCATGCTGTGTGAAAGTGCGGTGATGTTTTTTGCATGTGTCACATAAAATACAGGTGCGCAGATGGGGGTGCTGTATGTGATGAGCGTATGCAACTGTAGTGATAACCCGTCTGGCGACATTTGATAATGCAAGAGAGTGGAGCAACATGCCTATTTATCGACTTGGAGAAAAAGTACCTCAGATTGACGCGACCGCCTGGATCGCGCCAGGCGTGCAGATCATCGGGCAGGCACAGATAGATGCTTATGCCAGCGTCTGGTTTGGTACCGTGATACGCGCGGACAATGATCTGGTGCATATCGGGGAGAACAGCAACATCCAGGATGGGTGTGTTGTACATAACGACAAGGGGACGCCGGTCATCATCGAGGCCAATGTCACGGTAGGGCATCAGGTGATGCTGCACAGTTGTCAGGTTGGGCAAGGTTCTTTGATCGGCATGCAATCGGTTCTGCTGAGCGGTGCCCGTATTGGCCGTGATTCATTGGTCGGAGCCGGTTCGCTGGTGACCGAGGGCAAAGTGTTTCCAGACGGTGTGCTGGTGATGGGGCGTCCGGCCAGGGTGGTTCGTGAGTTGACTGAGGCTGATCGGGCATTGATTCAAGAGAGTGTCAGAGGGTATAAGGAAAAGGCGCAGATGTATATGCGTGAGCTGAAGGAAGTCCATGTCTGAGTTGCAGAAGTTTTTGTTTGAAGGGCTGCCGGTGCGCGGGGCTGTTGTGCAATTGACCGATGCTTGGCAGGAAATACTGGCACGGCATCAGCAAAGCCATGCGGGCCCGACCGTGCAAACGGCGCACGGCGGAACCACGGCTTTTTTGCCGGCAGTTTGTGAATTGGTGGGGGAGATGGCTGCTGCTGCTGCTTTGCTGCACAGCACCATCAAGTTCAATGGCGCGCTGGTTTTGCAGATCATGGGCGACGGGCCTTTAAAACTGGCGGTGGCAGAGGTGCAGTCTGATATGGGCCTGCGGGCAACTGCCAAAATTTCGGGTGATGTGCCGGTGCTGGGCGGACTGGATGCTCTCAGCAACGTGAATGGGCAAGGGCGGTGCGCGATCACGCTGGATCCGCAGGACAAGTTGCCCGGGCAGCAGCCGTATCAGGGCATTGTGCCGCTGGCAGATGCAAGTGGAAAGCCTTTCATCCATCTCAGCCAGGTGATCGAAGCGTACATGCAGCAGTCAGAGCAGTTGCCCACACGCGTGATTCTGGCTGCCAATGAGCAGTGTGCAGCTGGTTTGCTGGTACAACGCCTGCCTGTTGAAGGTGAAAACAATTTGGGCGTGGCAGAACGCGACGCCATGGATGAGCACTTCAACCGTATTGCAATGCTGGCAGCCAGCCTGAAACGTGAGGAGCTGCTGACGCTGGATGTGAATGAGGTGTTACACCGTTTATTCTGGCAGGAGGAGTTGCGGCTGTTTGATAAACAGCAGCCTTATTTTCACTGTACCTGCTCTTATGAGCGGGTCGCGCAGATGTTGCGCGGGCTTGGGCGTGATGAGGTTGAAAGCATTCTGAGCGAACAGGGGCAGGTGGAAGTGGACTGTGACTTCTGTGGTGCCAGATACCAGTTTGACCCGATTGATGCGCAGCGCTTGCTGGCTTCAGATGATCCGCTACCGCCTGCCAGCGAGCAGTTGCAATGAGCCGGACATGGCAACCCAAATGGGACTGACCTGCATATGAGAGATATCGCATCAATGAGTTGGACGGTTTCGGCCCTGGTGCGCGCGGTCAGCGATGCGCTTAAAGCGCGTTTTGCCGTTTTGAATGTCAGGGGGGAGATCTCCAGCTTTACCCGCGCTGCCAGTGGCCATTGCTACTTTACACTCAAAGATGAAACCAGCCAGATTCGCTGTGCGATGTTCCAGCGCGCAGCCGGTATGCTTTCTTTTAACCCGGCCAACGGCGATGAGGTGGAGTTGCAAGGCCGTCTTGCTCTGTATGAACAGCGTGGCGAGTTGCAACTGATCGTTGAGGTGATGCGCCCGGTCGGGCAAGGGCGCCTGCTGGAGCAGTTTCAGCAGTTGAAAACCAAGCTGGGCAATGAGGGGCTTTTTGACACGGCGCGTAAACGTGCAGTTCCGCGCTATCCGCAGGTGCTGGGTGTGGTCAGCTCTTTACAGGCGGCTGCATTGCATGACGTATTGACCGCCTTGCGCCGGCGTGCGCCTCATGTGCGCGTGGTGATTTATCCGGCATCTGTACAGGGAACGCAGGCAGCGGCAGAGCTGGTCAGTGCCATTCACAAAGCAAACCAGCGGCATGAGGCCGATACGTTACTGGTATGCCGGGGGGGCGGCTCTTTGGAGGATTTGTGGAGTTTTAATGAAGAGGCTGTAGTACGTGCGGTGGCGGCAAGCAGCATTCCCGTTATTTCCGGTGTCGGGCATGAAACAGATTTTACATTGACTGATTTTGCGGCTGATTTGCGTGCGCCTACACCCACCGCTGCGGCAGAGCTGGCAGCACCCATGCGTGCAGATTTACTGAAAACGGTATTTCAGCATGCACAGGACATGCAGCGGCAAGTGCGTGTTTACCTGGACCAGCTTGGGCAACGGATTGATCATGCGGCACTGTCTTTGAAACAGCCTGCCGTATTGTTGCATACACAGAAAAACCGCCTGGAACAAGCTGCATTGCGGTGTCAGCAGGCGTTCAGGCAACAACTGACCAGCAGCAGCCAGCAGGTACTGGAGCAGGAGCGCCTGTTGCCGCTGTATGCCAAACAGGTGCTGCAGCAAAACCAGTCCCGGCTGGATCAATTGTCCATGCGCTGGCAGCAGCAGGAGCCTGTGCGTTTGATGCGCAATGCGCATCAGCGCCTGGAGCAACTGGCGTGGCGTGGCCGGGATGCTTTGCAGCAGCAGTTGCAGTCAAAACAGCATCAGATGCAGGCGCAGGCCAGCCGGCTCAGTGCTTCTGCCTTGCAGGGGCTGGACGCCAGGCAGCAACGCCTGCAGCATTTGAGTGTGCGTTTAAATGCGATGAATCCGTCACAGGTGTTATCGCGAGGTTATGCCTGGATCAGCGACGCCAATGGCCGGGTCTATAACTCTGTTACGCAGTTACAGCCGGGGCAGCAAATACAGGCACAGTTTGCCGATGGCCGGGCCGCAGCAGAAGTCAAACAGGTTATGCCCGATCTGATTCAGCATGCAGACGACGGCAGTACCGTTTGATCAGCACAGTCAAAAAGCGGCAAGGCAGCCCAATGTGCATGTTAAACCTGCCTAAATAGAGTGGTTTCAGCATCATCAGGCTACACGCAGCAGGGTACAAGTTACAATCAAAGATTGAGTAAAAACAATGGTAAAACATCAAATTACCTGCCATAGTTAAGTTGGTTTCACGGGCAAAGACGGTAAATATGATGATGTTGAAGCAATCGAGTGACTGAGGCCATGGCTGTTCCTATCAGTGCCAATACACAATTTTTTTCCCTTGAAGGCCCCGCTGGTGTTCTGGAGGCTGCCTGCGACGAGCCGGCACCGGCAGAATGGCAAACGCCCCGCGGTGTGGCGGTGATCGGGCATCCGCATCCTTTGTATGGCGGCACCATGGATAACAAAGTGGTGCAAACGCTGGCGCGCGCATTTTTGCAACTGGGTTATGTGACTCTGCGGTTTAATTTTCGCGGCGTAGGCGCATCTGCTGGTGAATGGAATGACGGTGTGGGCGAAGTCGACGATATGCTGAAGGTGGTGGAATACGCACGCGCACTGCCGCAGGTGCAGGACAAGCCGCTGATACTGGCCGGTTTTTCCTTTGGCAGCTATGTGGCTGCACGTGTTGCCGAAATGCAGGCGCAGGCTGGGCAGCCAGCCGAGCGGCTGGTGATGGTCGGGGTTGCCGCATCGCGGTTTCAGGTGGCTGAAGTTCCGCCTGATACATTGGTGATTCATGGCGAGCAGGACGAGGTGGTGCCTTTGTCTGCTGTCATGGACTGGGCCAGGCCACAGCATATGCCGGTGGTCGTGGTGCCCGGTGTGGGGCATTATTTTCATGGCCAGCTTCCCTTGTTAAAAAATATTGTTTTGCGGAACTGGCAGGCCTGAATGCCGTCTAACAAAAGTTGCGCTGGACGCATCATGGCAAGACCACATATACGCAGCAATAGTGGATTCAATTTTTATTATTTAGGCAGATTGGAATGAAACGTTTGGGTTCTTGGGTTTTGGCCTGCACAATGGCGTGGGCGGGGTTTTCAGCAACAGCATGGGCGCAGCAGCCAGCGGCAGAGGCAACGGCAACAGCCTCTTCTACAGTACCGGTAAATCCGGCGCTGCCCCAGCCGCCTGCCATTGCCGCTAAATCCTATCTGCTGATGGATGTCAATTCCGGCCAGATTCTGGCTGAAAACAATGCCGATATGCTGGTAGAGCCGGCCTCGCTGACCAAGCTGATGGCCGCCTATCTGGTATTTGATGCATTGCGCACCAACCGCTTGACGCTGGAGCAGACCCTGCCGGTTTCTGCACGGGCGCGCAACATGGAAGGCTCGCGCATGTTTGTGGAGCAAAATGCGCAGGTCAAGGTGGAAGACCTGATCAAAGGCATGATTGTGCAGTCCGGTAATGATGCCACAGTTGTTCTGGCTGAAGGGGTTGGCGGTTCGGTTGAAAATTTTGTCAGCATGATGAACCAGCAGGCACATTTGCTGGGCATGCGGAATACCACGTTCAAAAATGTGGAAGGCCTGCCGGATCCGGGACACATGACCACAGCGCGTGACTTGGCAATACTGGCAAGCCGGCTGATGACCGATTTCCCGAAAGAGTACCAGTATTATTCGATGAAAGAATTCACTTACCCTCCTGAGGGAGAGAATGTGAAATCGATCACCCAGCCTAACCGCAACCGCCTGCTGTTTCTGGATCCGTCGGTGGATGGCCTGAAAACCGGGCACACCAGCTCAGCCGGATTCTGTCTGGTGGCCAGCGCCGCGCGGGATTTTCCCAACCTGAGCAGCAAGCGCCGTTTGCTGTCGATTGTGCTGGGAACAGACAGCGACAAGATTCGTACCGAAGAAAGCCAGAAACTGCTGAACTGGGGCTTTGCCGCCTGGGATGATGTGCAGGTGTATGCCGCCAATGCGGAAATTGTCAAACCGCGGGTCTGGAAAGGCAGCGTCAATGAAGTCAAACTGGGTAGCCTGCAGCCTATTGTGGTGACAGTGCCCCGGGGCATGGCAACCAGTCTGAAACCAACCGTAACGTATAACGATCCGCTGATGGCGCCGATTACCCGTGGGCAGGAGGCTGGTGAACTGAAAATTGCGCTTGAAACGCCGACCGGCCCGATGCATATCAGCACCCATAAGCTGGTGGCATTGGAAAATGTGGGTGAAGCGGGCTTTTTTGGTCGCATGTGGGATGGTTTCCGCCTGTGGATCCGCTGATAGGATAAGCCGGAACCCCCTTGTTTTTGGAGCATTTGTCCGCATATAACTGCTTTGTAATGTAACGAAGGGGAATGGTATGAGACCGATCCGGATGGAACCGGGAGCCGAGTCGCTGATCACGTATCCGAGCGAATTTCCCATCAAGGTGATGGGAGCCAATGTGCAGGACTTTGCCCAGACAATCGCTGAGCTTGTGCGCGAGCACGATCCGGCGTTTGACGCGCAGCGCATGGAGCATCGCCCCAGCAAAGCGGGCAATTATCTGGGCTTGACAGTGATTGTCAATGCCACCAGCCGGGAGCAGTTGGACCGCCTGTATCTGGCGCTGACATCGCACCCGATGGTCAAAGTTGTGTTGTAACGCGGCAGATAGCGCAGGCATCAGGGGAATTCATGGATTTTCGGGTGAAGACAATCCGTCCGGCTCCATACCAGGAGACTTATGATGCCATGCGCGATTTCACGGCAGCCAGAACGCTGGAAACACCAGACGAAATCTGGCTGTGCGAGCATTTTCCCGTTTATACCTTGGGCCTGGCGGGCAAGCCGGAGCATGTACTGGCCCCGCATGACATTCCCGTGGTACATACCAACCGTGGCGGGCAGGTGACTTACCATGGCCCGGGGCAGGTGGTGGCTTATGTGCTGCTGGACATGCGCCGGCGCGATTATTTCATCCGTGATTATGTGCGCCGCCTGGAACAGGCTGTGATTGGCACACTGGCGGATTTTGGCGTGAGCGGCTTCCTGGTGCCTGGCGCACCTGGTGTCTATGTACACACCCAGGCT
Source organism: Saezia sanguinis (assembly GCF_963921665.1). Taxonomy (NCBI): domain Bacteria; kingdom Pseudomonadati; phylum Pseudomonadota; class Betaproteobacteria; order Burkholderiales; family Saeziaceae; genus Saezia; species Saezia sanguinis. Next base: position 108,780 of record NZ_CAWUGC010000017.1, on the reverse strand, counting down.
GTTGCCGGGCAACCCGATACGCTGCCATTACCCGCAGGCGACCCCAAAAATCCCGACTTTACCGGGCTGGCGAAAATTTCTGCGCTGGGGGTCAAACTCAGTAGTCATTGCACCTACCATGGAATTGCGCTTAATGTGAAAATGGACTTGCAGCCTTTTGAGTGGATCAATCCTTGCGGTTACGCAAACCTGAAAACCACCGATCTTTTTACAATGGGGGTACCCATTAACGAGCACAGCTGGGAACAGGTAGCCACCCGGTTATCTGAGCAACTGGCGTGTGCGCTTTAAGTATGACGACACCAGACAGAACCGTTCACCAGGCACAGGCGGCAGAAAACTACGATGCAACGGCCAAGCAGAAATCGCAGGCTAAAACGGCGCGTATTCCGATCAAGATTGTGCCGGCCGAGCAATTGCGCAAGCCCGAGTGGCTGCGTGTCAAGGCCGCATCGGCTTCATCTCATTTTTATGAGGTGAAAAAAATCCTGCGGGAAAACCAGCTTTTCACCGTGTGTGAAGAGGCCTCTTGCCCCAATATTGGCGAATGCTTTGGCAAGGGCACGGCCACATTCATGATCATGGGTGATAAGTGCACTCGCCGTTGCCCGTTTTGTGATGTGGGGCACGGCCGGCCCGATCCGCTGGATGTGAACGAGCCCGAGCACCTGGCAAAAACGGTAGCGGCCATGAAGCTGCGTTATGTGGTGATTACCAGTGTGGACCGGGATGACCTACGCGATGGCGGCAGCCAGCATTATGTGGACTGTATTACCAAAATCCGTGAGTATTCACCCAGCACCCAGATTGAAATTCTGACGCCGGATTTCCGCGGTCGTCTGGATAAAGCATTGGATATCCTGAAATCGGCCCCACCGGATGTGATGAACCACAACCTGGAAACCGTGCCGCGCCTGTATAAGGAAGCACGCCCAGGGGCGGACTATCAGGTCAGCCTGGACCTGCTGAAAAAATTCAAGGACATGGTGCCCGATGTGCCGACCAAGAGCGGTTTGATGGTGGGCCTGGGTGAAACCGATGAAGAGATTCTGGATGTGATGCGTGACCTGCGTGCACACAATGTCGAGATGCTGACCATCGGGCAATATCTGGCACCTTCCAATTACCATATTCCGGTACGGCGCTATGTGCACCCGGATACCTTCAAGATGTTTGAAGCGAAAGCCAAGGAAATGGGGTTCAGCCATGCTGCAGTAGGGGCGCTGGTGCGCTCAAGCTACCATGCTGACCAGCAGGCGCATGCGGCCGGGGTGTGATGATGACCATGGGTACACCATAACGCTCGCGATTACGACTGTCTTTGTTTTTTGAATTTACAGCCAGGCAATTGATTTGCCTGGCTGTATTGTTATGCGCATCAGATAAGGCGGCGTTTTTGACTGGTTGTTTGGCAAAAAGGTGTACAGGTCTGGTTGCCAGAGTAAAATGCAGCAGTCGGTTATTTTTCAAACGGGATGGGTTATAAATGAGATGCAAGATCTGTGGGAGTGCTGCAAAGAGCCAGATGCGTGTCGACCTCAGAAAAGCATGTAATGGCCTGATCGCAACAGACGTGGAAGAGCGGCTGATTGATTATTACCGCTGCCCGAACTGTTCTTTTGTATTCACCCCGTATTTTGATCATTGGAGCGCTGCAGATTTCGGCGAGCGTATTTATAACGAGAACTATATCAAGTACGACCCTGAGTATGAAGGGATACGTTCTGAGCGGGTAGCCAAGTCATTTGTCCGGTTTTTTGCAGATCACAAGCAGTTATCCTTCCTTGATTACGGGGGCGGGCATGGAGCGTTGGCTGATATTTTGAAACAGAACGGATACGTCAGCGTGCAGTTTTTCGATCCTTACACCAGCAAGGGTTCTCTTTTTGAAAGCCACCAGGCATTTGACATTGTGCTGTGTGTGGAGGTGATGGAGCATCTGAACAATCCGATGGCCACCATTTATGACATGGTGGCCAAGCTGGACAGGAATAAACCTGCGGCCATTTACTTTACAACGCATTTGCTGGACAAAAAAGAATTGAAAGGTGGCTGGGAAAACCACTGGTATATTGCGCCGCGCAACGGGCACATTTCCATTTATGCGATCAAAACACTGCACCGGATTGCCGATATGCTGGGCGCCAAGCTGGTGAGCAATATGCATGGGCTGCATGCGTTTTTGTTTGACGGGTTTGCGATGATTCAAAAAGAACGGCAAAAAGATCTGGCCAGTCTGAAATACCGGTTGAAATCCCATTTCTGGCGCTGGAATGTCTGACATGAAAAAAGCATGTGCTTTAGCAGGCAGGCTGTTCAAATGATTGATTATTTCTATTCCATTTTCTATAACATCCTGTACGCCCGTAAACTTAAAAAGTTTCAGCGGCAGATTGATGCGACATACCAGGCATTGGTGCAGCAATTGCATCGAAGCCGCCAGAGCAGCATTGACCTTTTAAAAGTTAAAAGCATCCTGGTCATTAAAAATGAAGCCATTGGCGATATGGTGCTGACAACGCCGCTGATCCGGCATCTGGCACTGCATGGCTATCAGGTGGATGTACTGGCGACCGGGGGCAACCAGGCGATTGTGCGGCACAACCCGTATATTCACCGGCTGCATGTGCAGCAGGTGAGAAACCAGGACATCAAGCCATTTATCCAGGAAACATTTCATGACCTGCACTACGATATGGTGCTGGATGTGCGCTACCCTTCATTTAATGAAAATATCGACTGGCTGATTTTCCCGCAGGATATACCCTGCAATTACCTGGTGAGCTGGAACCGCAGTCACCTGGGCTGCTATGACGTGTCACTGAATTTCTATGATGTACACGCGCATTTCATCCGGGTGATGGATTTGTTTTTGAACTACCTGGGCATTCCGAACGCAGACCTTTCTTGCGACCTGTTTGTGGATGAGGCAACCAACGAAAAAGGGCAGGCATATGTTGAGAAGCTGCGTCAGAGCGGAGAACCGGTTATTGTTTTTAACCCGTTTGCCAGCCACGAAACCCGTGACCTCAGCAGAGCGCAGATTCAGGACATTATCAAAGGGATTTTGCAGCGCTATCCGCAGGCACAGGTGGTGTTGATTGGCTATGAAGACCGGCTGGCGCAGATAGAAGTGCCAGCAGCATATGCCGCGCAGGTACACCGGTTTTCGTCTCCGAGCATCATGGATGTGGTGCCGCTGGTTCGCTGTGCTGATCTGGTGATCACACCGGATACGTCCATTGTGCACATTGCCGCGACTTTTGAAAAGCCGACGGTCGGGTTATATATCCATGCATTACGCCCACCCCGCAATGGCAAGGAAAAAGCCAAACGGCACTATTATCAGCAGATGCAGTTGCTCAAGGATTATTTTTTTGATGCCCCTCATATCGATGCTGGGCAAAGGCCGCGGCAGATCCTGATCAATGACGATCTGATGGCACCGAATAATCCGCAGGCGGTACAACTTTTTTCTGCGACGGCCACACTGGCTGATCTGTCAGTTGTCCAAATTCTGAATACCGTGAATACGCTGATTCAGCAGCATGTGCAACAGGCTGAAGTGAAGGGCCGTTGTTAGCCTGTACAGGCACAGGCAGGCGTTATTACTGATCGGGCACTTGCTGCGACGTATCAATGGAGGTGACAACCGACATGCCGGGCCTCAGGCGGTGATAGAGCTCCTGATCAGGATCGATGGCAATCCGGATAGGCAGGCGCTGCACCACCTTAGTGAAATTGCCGGTGGCGTTATCGGGGCGCAGAATGCTGAACTCTGAACCGGTTGCGGGTGCAATTTCTTCAATGTACCCGCTGAATTTCTGGTCATCCAATGCGTCTACTGTGAATGTGGCCCGCATGCCAATGTGCAGGTGGCTGGTCTGTGTTTCCTTGTAGTTGGCTACCACCCAAATTTTCTGCGAAATTAAAAACATAAGCTGCGAACCGGCTGAGACATACTGGCCCTGGCGCACGGTTGCCTCGCTGACCTGCCCGGATTGGGGGGCACGGATGGTGGTGTTATCCAGGTCGATATTGGCTTGCTGCAGTTGTGCCTGTGCAATCTCAAGCTGTGCTTGCAGGCTGTCACGGGAAATTTCTGTGGCTTTAATGGTTTCCTGCGCGGTTTGCACACCGGCCTGGCCCCGCAGGACATTGGCCTGTGCCAGCAGGTAGGTGGCGTTCACCGTATCCTGTTCCCGGCGGGTCAGGGCACCGCCGGTGGCCAACTGGTCTGTTCTTTCCTTATCAAGTGCAGCCCTTTTGTATTCGGCCTGGTAAGCGGCCAGTTGCGCCTGGCTGGATGACAGCGCGGCCTTGTTCTGTGCCAGCGTTTGTGCCAGATTGTCCAGTGTGGCCTGTGCATTGGCTACCCGTGCCTGTGCCTCGGCAACACGGGCGCGGTAGGTGCGGTCGTCAATCTGTGCAAGAATGGCGCCCTGTTCCACATGTTCAAAATCTTTAACAGGAATGTCAACCACATAGCCATTCACCTGCGGTGCAATGACAACGATCTGGCCCCGGACATAACTGTTATCAGTCACCATCACCGCGCTGCTGAATGGCCACAAATGCCAGGCGCTCAGAATCAGCAAAATACCAATCAGTGCCACGCCCGCCATCAAAATCACGGTAGAGCGTTTGGGTTTGATGATTTTCGGCGGTGTGTCGGCAGCAGCCGGAATACTTTTTTCAACAGCCTTGGAGGCAATCTCTTTAAGCGTGATTGGCGGTAGCTGTTGGTCTGTTTCTTCTTTGCCGGTTTCGTCTGTGGGAGGTGTTTCTTTTATATTGTTTGATGACATGAATAATCAGCTTCCTGCGTAAGCGAGCGATTTTGATGATTTGTTTAGCGTTTCTGAATGCCAGATAAAGATTGATCAGTGACCAGATCAAAAATATCACGGCAATTGAGCCGGCCAGTAGAAAAATATCATTGTAAGCGCGGATATTGGCTTCTTGTCTGGCGATCGCAGCCAGGCGGCTGGTGCTGTAAGCGTTGCGCAGCGCCGGGTCGGTGATGTAAGGCGCGTAGGCTGCGGCCTGAATCTGCAGGCGCTGGGCTACCTGCGGATCAGCTAGATTGGTGTGCGAGGTAATCAGTGCTGAATATTCGCGCTCGCGAATCTGCTGAATGGTGCCAAAGATAGCCTGCCCGCCAATGCCGCCAATATTTTGTGTGAGAGAAAACAGAATGGCAAAAGAAATGATGTAGTGTTTGCCTTTTGTATATACCTGCATAATGCCCAGCAGCATCATTGGGCCCAAAAACATGCCGCATGCCACTGCAATCAGGAACTGGCTGATGAACATGTCGTGCGGGCGGGTCAGGCTGGTTGAACCTGTATCCATGAAACTGCCGGTAATGATGAAAACCAGCGCAATGCCGGTCTGTACAAAAATGGTTTTGGGGCTGAATAGCATTGCCGAACTGATGATGCCGATCAGAACACCAAAAAACACAACCACATAAAACAGTTGCAACTGATCGGGCCCCATTCCCAGCATTTTGAGCATGTTCACGGCGCCGTAATTCTGCTCAGAAAGCAAAAAGCGCAATGCCAGTGCACCCATTGCAAAATTCAGTGTCGATGGCTGAAATATCCAGTGCGTGTAAATCAACTGGTTGGTGCGGTGATGCTCATAAAATAGCGCTGAAAAAGTAAGCACAATGCTGGCACACCATGCGTAAGCAATCCATGGTGCATCGACCCACCATTGAATGACGCCTTGCGACAGCACGGCAAAGAACAGCGCCAACCCTGGAATGATCATCAGAATCGTTGGAATATCCTGCCATTCAAACGCTTTGATGTGAATGCTGGGTGGCAGTTTCAATATGACTACCGCGGCCAGCGAGCACAAGGCCAGGCCCGCCTCGAACCGGTACAGGACATGCCACTGTCCGTAATTGGACAGCATTGGCGAAATAATGCCGGCAATGGGCAGTGCCAGTTGCGAAATACCCAGGCCAATGACCAGGGCCTTGCCACGATGTTTTTTGGGGAAGGCTTGTATCATGTAGAAAAAGCCCAGCACCGTCATGGCCGCACCGGCAAAACCACTGGCGCCTCTGACCAGCAGTGCCGTGTTGAAATCGTTGACCAGCAGATGCAGCAATGTCAGCGCAGCGTAAATGGACAGCGCAATTTCCGCGAATAACCGCACGCCAAACTGTTGGCGAAACTTAAAAATCAGCAAATTGGCACAGGCGTTGGCCGTAGAGTATGCCGCAATCGAATAAGCCCCCTGCGCGGGGGTCAGGCTCATGGTCCCTTGGATATTGGGCAGGTTGATGCTGAGCAGCGACATGCCCAGCCCGCTGGTAATGCCAACCAATAACCCTACACAGCCATAGGCAATCCGGACCAGCAGCGGATGTGACGGGGTTGAAGGGGAGCCGGGGACAAATGGCTTTTCCTCTTCAGTCCAGTCTGGCAGGCGATTGAGCGGTTGATAAGGGAGCGTCATACTTCTGTAAAGGAATTTTCTGGGCACCAGACGGTAGGCATGCCGCGTCGAAAAAACAACGGCATGTGCTCGCTGGGATGCCTTATTTATGACAGAAACGTCAATGACAGGGAGACTATCATATACCTTTAGACTGGCTCTCTTGTGCCGTGCCCCAAAAACCCATTTTTTCATGCATATTGTTTTCCAAGGCGCTGGGCAGGGTGGACTGCTCTGGAAACCGTTAAAAACACGCCCACATTGGGGCAAGCAAGAGCAACCCAGTCATCTTTGCGACCATGGATTTGCCTGTATGATGCGCATACTGGACAATCACCCTTTGATTGATCCCTGTTACACCCATCATCATTTCAGAATAGCTGCACCATGCTAGACATTAATTTATTGAGAAAAGACCTGGATGCTGTTGTCACCCAGTTGCAAAAACGTAAAAACCCGCAGCCCTATCTGGATGTGGATAAATTCAAGGCACTGGAGGCGGAGCGTAAAACACTGCAAACCCGTACCGAGGAACTGCAGGCCAAACGCAATACGCTTTCCAAACAGATTGGTGCGCTCAAATCCAAAGGGGAGAGTGCCGATGCTGTGCTGGCAGAGGTGGCTGGTATTGGCGATGAACTGAAAACCGGTGCAGCACGGCTGGAAAACATTCAGGCAGAGCTACAGGATATTGTGCTGTCAGTCCCGAATCTGCCGCATGAGAGCGTTCCGGTCGGTAAAGACGAAAACGACAACCTTGAAATGCGCCGCTGGGGAACACCGCGTGAATTTGATTTTGAGATCAAAGACCATGTGGATGTCGGTGGGCCGCTGGGGTTGGACTTTGACCTGGGGGCCAGGTTGTCCGGGGCGCGCTTCACATTTTTGAGAGGGCAGGTGGCAAGCCTGCACCGGGCGCTGGCGCAGTTCATGCTTGATGTGCACACACGTGAGCACGGGTACACTGAATGTTACACGCCCTATATCGTTAATGCCGATGTACTGGTGGGTACCGGGCAGTTGCCCAAGTTCAAGGAAGACATGTTCTGGGTCAGCCGTGGTGGTACGGAAGACGAGCCGCAGGATGAGCAGTACCTGATTTCTACAGCAGAGATTCCACTGACCAATGCAGTACGCGAGCAAATCCTCAATGCAGATCAACTGCCGTTGCGGATGACTGCGCACAGCCCGTGTTTTCGCTCTGAAGCGGGTTCTTACGGGCGCGATACACGGGGGATGATTCGCCAGCACCAGTTCGACAAAGTGGAAATGGTGCGCATCGAAAAACCGCAAGACTCCTGGGCAGCGCTGGAAGAAATGGTCTGGCATGCGGAAGATATTCTGCAGCGTTTGGAGTTGCCCTACCGGGTCATTACCCTGTGTACCGGCGATATGGGGTTTGGAGCGGCTAAAACGTATGACCTGGAGGTCTGGGTGCCCGCACAGAAAACCTACCGCGAGATTAGCTCGTGCTCCAATTGTGAAACCTTCCAGGCTCGTCGCATGCAGGCGCGTTACCGCGATGAAAACGGTAAGCCACAGTATGTGCATACACTCAATGGTTCTGGCGTAGCGGTCGGGCGTGCGCTGGTTGCCGTGCTGGAAAATTACCAAAACGCCGATGGCAGCGTCAGCGTGCCTAAAGTATTGCAGCCCTATATGGGAGGTGTGCAGGTGCTTAAACCCTGATTGATTAGGGCGTGTTCACACGCCCCAAATGTGCATGCTGCAAAATGTTTTGCAAGCATACGCGCAAAGTTTGCTAAAATAGCTTCCTGTTTTATCCGGGCCCGGTTGTTATACTGGTTCCCATTCGGTTAAACAGAAAAGAAATGCCTTGCGGAGAGATGGCAGAGCGGTTGAATGTACCTGACTCGAAATCAGGAGTGCGTGTAAGCGCACCGGGGGTTCGAATCCCCCTCTCTCCGCCACCAGAGCCACTTGCAGTGGCTTTTACTTTTTGAAACTATCGTTATCCTCCTAAAAGTATTGCGAAATAACCAGTAATCACTATTGCAAAACCAGCAAGATAAATGGCTGCTGTAACTATATGTGGGGCTTTACATCAATTTGAGTGGCCTAAAAAAACAAAAATGTATTTAAAAACAATAAAAGTCCAATAAAGACTCCATGTCAAAAAGGCGATTGATGCGCTGATGATTAAGGTTGCTATAAGCTTAAAAAAACTTTCTTTCATAGTGGTTGTCCTTCAGTGAAAGTTATCCTAATGCTTCCAGAACCTGTAGCGACTGGCTATGTATAAAGTACCGTATAACAATGCCAAGGGTACAAAATAACAACTTGAAAGAACTCAGTAGGTAGTCAAAGTCAAAAGACTTTTTCAAGCAGATCAATGACTGGTCCACAATTCAGACTCTTCCAGTGATTTGTATTACGGAATTTTTTTCATGGATAAATGAACTGCATTACGCAGCCAATCCAAAGAAGTATTGCATACCTGTTTTGTGCAGCAGTTCAGGTTGTGCCTGATAATCAATTCGACGGGGTATTGCGATATTGAAATAAATCGGTGCTTATGCCGGAAACGCTATACTTCGTTTCTTTCTGATGAGTTTTGCCAGAATCCATGACCTTCTCTTTGACCTTTAGCCGTATAAAAAGTATTTTGAAAGTACTATGTCATGGATTAGGCTGGTTGTTTCTGTTTGCTTTGCTGGTGGCTGCCATACATCTGAAAAGCCCTTATCTGTTTGCATACCGCCCGTATGAAACACCGTTTTTACTGCTCATTGCCTGCGTTCTGATTCTCTTCTGTTTTTTGAAATACCGTCATATTCGACGTGTTATAAGCCTGACACTGCTGTTGGCTGTGGTGATGTTCACCCTTTGGGGAGAGGGCGCTTTTCAATATAGGCGCAGTGCGGTGATGCGTGTTGATGCTGCTGTAGCAGACCGTTTAGGCCAGCACTTTATTGTGGGGTATGAGGATGTACATGCACTACAGCCGTTGGTCGGTAAAGGGCTGATTGGCGGAATATTTGTAACGCGTCGCAATACAGATGGAAAAAGTTTTGAGACATTGCAGCAGGAAATTGCAGCGCTGCAGCGTTTACGAGCTGATGCCGGATTGCGTCCCCTGATTGTGGCGACAGACCAGGAGGGCGGTATTGTTTCCCACCTTTCTCCCCCGCTGGAAAGAATGCCGCCATTGTCTTCAGTCATAGATAGCAGTGATACGCAGGAAGCACTGCTTGCAAATGCGCAAGCGTATGGAGAGAGGCAGGGGCGTTCTTTGGCTGCATTGGGGGTTTCGGTCAACTTCAGCCCTGTGGTTGATTTGAAGCTGGAACATACATCCAACTGGCTGGATTTTCACAGCATGATTTCCCAGCGGGCTATTTCAGCTGATCCTGCCATGACAACCGCTGTGGCCGGTGCTTATGTGAAAGGTCTGCAAAGCCAGGGTGTGTTAGCCACACTCAAACATTTTCCCGGACTGGGCAGGGTAACAAGTGATACGCACCATTTTTCTGCTCGCTTGGATGTGGCAGCAGATGAACAGCAGCGCAGCGACTGGGTGCCTTTCAGAGAAATCGCACGCCAGAATGATGTCCTGCTGATGGTGGGGCATGTGATATTGAGCCAGGTAGACCAGAAAAATCCGGCATCTTTCTCAAAAGGAGTGATTCAAGGCATTGTCCGTAACGGCTGGCAGCATGATGGTGTTTTGATCACCGATGATCTGACCATGCGTGCAGCCTATAGTCATGGTTTTTGCTATGCAACGGTCAGCGCTTTGAACGTAGGCGTGGACCTGTTGCTGGTTTCATATGATTACGAGAAATATTATGAGATGATGTTCTGCGCTATTCAGGCCTACGAAAGCGGATCGCTTGACAAAGATATGCTCCAGCGCAGTGACGCGCGTTTGAGAAGACTGTGGCCGTGAGTTCTGCGAAATACATATCCTAGCCTATTACGTAGCGGTTTAGGTTTGTTGCGGGCATGGATGCGGCGCAGTGTATAAAATGCAGGCTGTTTGTATTGGCTCAGACGCGTTGCTGTTCCAGCCGGATACACTGTTGTAGTGAGGATGTTTTTTTGACCGAAGATCAATATCAGCAGTTTTCCCCATTCCAGGAGGTTGCCAGACAGCTTATCCCCATTATTGAGGCTAAGCATGTGGATGGCGTGCATGGTATTTCTCATATTCAAAGGGTGTGGAAAAACGCCAGCACGATCATGCGTACCGAGGGTGGCGATGCCGGCATTGTGCTGGCTGCGATCATTTTGCATGACTGTGTGGTCGTTGAAAAGAACTCACCTTTACGCAGCCAGGCATCAACGCTAGCTGCACAGGAGGCTACCCGCATACTGACCCGGTTGGGCTGGGACCAGGAACGGATTGAGGATGTTGCCCATGCGATTGAGGCGCACAGCTATTCCGCCAAGATTGTGCCGCGAACGCTGGAAGCGAAGATTTTGCAGGATGCAGACAGGCTGGATGCCATGGGCATGGTCGGCATTGCGCGCTGCTTTTATATTTCAGGACGAATTGGCAGTGCCCTGTACGACCGGGAAGACCCCACCGCAATGTATCGGGGGCTGGATGACCGGCGTTTTGCCATTGATCATTTTTATGCCAAATTGTTGAAGCTGTCATCCGGTTTCCAGACGGAAACCGGGGTGCAGATGGCGCAATCCAGGCACGAGAAGATTCAATGGTTTTTGCAGGAGTTTCTGGCAGAAATATAGCCTGCATACTGTAAGTGTATGTCGTTGCATAGCCAAAACGATTTGGCGTGGAATGCGTATTCAAGGGCTCACTTTGATCTGCTGAAAACAGCTTTCTTTCATGCCTCAACCGGAAGTTTGCCGGTGATATTCTGCTCAGGGTAGGGCGGGGCGTTAGCGTTTGGCCGCTCCATTGGCGTATTGCCTTTCCCCGGCACGTTTCAATCTTTTAGACGATGAGAATATCAAGTGGTTTGCACTTTTTCAGTTAAGCCACTTTCCCGGGAAATATCTGACTTTTTATATATATGTCCGAAAACAGCCAGAATTAAATGGTGGCGGTGCTATGATTGGTATCCAAGAGGAAAGAGAATAGCCATGCTGAAAAACGAAAAGTCAATCTGGTATGCTGCCTTTAAAGCAAAGGATGCGCGATTTGATGGCCGTTTTTTTGTAGGCGTTTCTTCAACAGGAATTTACTGCCGGCCTGTATGCCGCGCCAGATTACCGAAAGCCGAGAACTGTACTTTTTATAGCACAGCGGCGGCGGCAGAGCAGGCAGGGTTTCGCCCATGTCTTTTGTGCCGGCCAGAGCTGGCTCCTGGCGTATCGCGGGTGGATGCGTCTACCTCGCTTGCCCATCGGGCAGCCAGGTTATTTGAAGAAAACTGCGGCAGTGAGCACAACATTGAAACATTTGCCAGCCGTCTTGGCTGTACAGGTCGCCATTTACGCCGTGTATTTACAGCACAATACAATGTCACGCCCATACAGTATCTGCAAACATGCAGGCTGTTGCTTGCCAAAAATCTGCTCACCGACACGGATCTCTCCGTGCTTGATGTAGCAATGACGGCCGGCTTTGGCAGCTTGCGCCGCTTCAATGATCTTTTTCGAAAGCATTACCGGCTTGCACCAACGGCACTACGCCGGCAGGCTGGAGGTGTGGCGAGGCAAAGCAACAGCGTGACTTTAACGCTGGGGTACCGGCCCCCTTACCAGTGGCAGCAAATGATGGATTTTCTGGCCAAGCGAGCCGTACCTGGCGTAGAAACTGTCAGTAACGGGGCTTATCTGCGCACGGTGCATTTAGTGTCCAAAGATCAGAAAAATATGCATGGCTGGATACGGGTGGCGCATTGTCCGCAGAACAATACTCTGGCCGTGACAGTTGATTCAGCTTTGCTGCCGGTGCTGCTTCATGTTTTGGCGCGGGTTCGGTATTTGTTTGATGTGGCGTGCGATCCGGATGCTGTATACGAAACGCTTGATTCCATGAACAGCATTCGGCCAGGCCTTTGTGTGCGGGGTGTTCGCCTGCCTGGCAGTTTTGATGCCTTTGAGATGTCTGTGCGTGCTGTGCTGGGGCAGCAGGTGACCGTGAAAGCGGCAACAACGCTGGCTGCAAGGCTGGCCGCAGCTTATGGCACACCTGTGGCAACAGGAGTGCAAGGGCTGACGCACACGTTTCCAACACCCGAAGGTATTCTCGCGTTAGGTGGCCGAATTGACAATCATCTGGGCCCGTTAGGGATCACCTCAAAACGTGCAAACGCTATCTTGGAGCTGGCCCAGGCGTTTGTTCACAAAGACATTGATTTCAATGTGTGTGCCCAGCCTGAAACAGTGGTTGAAAAACTGATGGATATTCCCGGCGTTGGCATGTGGACAGCACAATACATTGTGATGAGGGCTGCCGGGTGGCCTGATGCATTCCCATACACAGATGATGGCGTGAAAAAAGCGCTTGCCCCTCGAACGCTCAAGGAGATACAAGCCCTGGCTGAAGTCTGGCGACCCTGGCGAAGTTATGCAACTGTCAATTTGTGGAATTCTTTATAAAACATTTCCTATATACGGAGGAAGACATGTTTTACTCAACTCATTATGTGTCGCCAATTGGTGTGATCATGTTGGCAAGCGATGGTGAACGGCTTGTCGGGTTATGGATGGAAGGGCAAAAGTATTTTGGCGACACGGTAACAGAATCGCTTACAGAAAAACCTGACCTGGCTATTTTTACTGCAGCCAGAAACTGGCTGGATAGGTATTTTGCGGGTAAAACGCCGGCTATCTCTGAGTTGCCTTTGGCCCCGGTTGGTGGGGAGTTTCGCAAGGCTGTATGGAATATCCTGTGTGAAATTCCGTATGGAAAATTGACCACCTATGGCGATATTGCTAAAAAGGTGGCCAAACGAATGGGGAAAGTGAGCATGTCCAGCCAGGCCGTTGGGGGCGCTGTGGGGCATAACCCCATTTCGATTATCATTCCCTGCCATCGTGTGGTAGGAGCAAATGGCAGTTTGACTGGGTACGCCGGTGGTATCAGCAAGAAAATAAAGCTGCTGGAGTTGGAAGGTGCCGATATATCTGGCCTGTTTATTCCCCGTCAGGGCACAGCCTTGTAGGCTAATGGATGACACCAGGGGATATGCAGGGCAGCAAGTCGCTAGGCGTATTCTTGATATCACTTCAGCAACGGCATTACATAAACCATTTAGTTGGTCACTTATGGCACAACATGTTTCCCGCTGATGTGTCATGCTGGCAGCGCTGTTGCTTATACAGCAGCAGGGCCGTATATCGGCGCATTCTGTACATAGGCGGCAAATGCAATACATGCGATGGAAATCATATACGTTGCTGTTAGCATGACTATCCATGCTTTTCGATGGCGGCAGCGATATGTCGCCAAAGCCAGCAGCCAAAAAACACACGGCAGCCACATGTCCAGCCATTTGAACCTGATGAGCATTGCTGTGAGTGTGGGTAACTCCGCCCCAAACGATTCAAAAAGAGCACCCAAATAAGCAAGAAGCGAATAGATAGATACCGCGCCGCTGATGGCCAACAGCAGGCCTATGGCAAACCCGATTTTCTGATTTCTGGTCATCATGTTTTCAGTATAACCATTTAATGCCAGACTCTATTTTTCAACAGGTTATGAGTAGCAGTGCGTTTTTGCGTACAACCTGTTGGAGCGGGTGAAGGGAATCGAACCCTCGTCTAAAGCTTGGGAAGCTGCCGTTCTACCATTGAACTACACCCGCTTAAAGTGAGCGCACCGCAAGAGGATGCGAGTGCACATTATAAGGAAAGAATTCTTTTTTTGCATGTATATGAGTAGCATGTGGTGCCAAAGAGCCTGTTTTGTCCTGTTAGCACTTGGCTGATTCAGGCCAGGCGTTTCAAAATAGCATCTATTGCCGCCTGCCGGTCCACAGTCCAGACGCCGTAACTCAATGGCAACATTTCCAGGCCGGCACGGGCAAGTATCTGGTAGCGTTCTACACCCAGGTAATCTTCTCCAGGGCCGGGGTAACCAATCAAGTCAATGGCCAGCATACGTTCGCCTTTCTGGCAAATCAGGTCAACGACCTGGCCTGCAATAAAAAAGTTTTTCCAGATGCTAATGCCATAAATTTCCAACGCGTTGCAGACCTGCTGTTGGAATTCTGTATGTGGAGTGGCGTCAGGCTGCTGCAAAGCATAACCGGACTGAATGCTTTCCAGATACAGTCTCAACAGGTTATCTGGCGGTAGTGTATTTTCATCGCCACTGAAAAGAACGATCTGCTGCTCGCGTGCACGTGTTACGGTCACATTAAACACATCAGGCCGGTTGAGGTAATAGCTGGCACGCCGGCTTTCATTGTCCAGCGTAAAGCTCAGAATCATCAGGTCGCGTTCTTCTCCCTGGAAACCATAGGGAGTGCCGACCAGAATTTTAAAGGCCAGAATGTTGTCTGCACTGATTTTGCGCATGAGACGCTGGCGGATTGCATCTACCTGGGCGCGAAATGGCGACAGAATGCCGATGTTGGGTTTGGTATCGGCATTCTGATAAGTATGGATATGCGCCTGTACTAGTTCAAGAGTGCGCTCTACTTCTGCCTGATTGACATTGGTGGATGAGCGTGCGCCTTCTATACGCTCCAGAATCAACGCGGGCGGTTGTTCTGCCATGCTTTCAGGCGATACCGGCCTTTCTTTCATAACCTTAATGCGGTTATTGTAGAAATGCTGGTTGCTGAATGCAATGAGTTCAGGGCGGGAGCGAAAGTGCTCATCCAGAAACGTGATGGCGTTGCCGTCTTTGATTTGTGCATTTACCAGGTCCAGCAGGCTGTTATCGCGGTAGCTCCATTTTTCAAATGTTTCTGCAGGCAGACCGGTTTTTTGAAAAGTGTGTTGCTCCAGTTGGCGTGACAAAAATGAGATGTGTCGCAGTTGCTGATAGTCGCCAGTGACTACAGCACGTTTGCAGCGGAAAAAAGCAGGCAGGGCCGTGGCAATATCGCACTGCGTGGCTTCATCGACGATCAGCAGATCAAACAAATTAGGATGCAAGGGGAGTACCCGATGCAGGTCGTTGAAAGTCATGATCCATACAGGCAGTGCTTTAAGCATCAGGTGCCACTCTACATGTCCAATTCTCCAGTTTTTAAACTCTGTTTCATTGAGTGATTCATCGTATCTCAGAAATTCTTCTCTATGCTCGTTCAGCAGTTTTTGCAGGGTGTCGTGGCGTTTAATGTTCAGGTAGTTTCGGCTGAGTATTTCACGCTGTTTTTGGCATGCAATCAGTTGGTCCAAAATCTGCCAGTGCTTGGTGCTGCTGCTGATTTTGCGGCGGACAAATGACATTTGCAATGTCCTTTTCCACCATGGGAGTTTTTTCTGTTCATTGGCAACAATCAGCTGACTTGTATGCAAAGCCAGCGTTCCTTTTTCGGTAAAAGCTTTGCGCAGGTTCAGCTCTTTTTGGGCACATTTTTTTAATTCATTTTCCACGGATCGGGTGGATGGTGTGGCTGGATTCGGTTCGGGGGCAGACAAATCTATTCTGGTAAAGAAGTTCAGCTTGTCTTTCAGGGCTGGAACCAGCGCTTTGTTGTAGCCGAAGTTCATGATGCCTTCTGCCAGACCCATGTCAGTGCACAGTTTATCGGCAATTACGTTGGCAGCCTGTTCTGTGCCGGTCACAATCAGTACAGTTTCATCGTTGAGTATGCGATCCAGAGCCATGGCCGCAAGGGTATAGCTTTTGCCGGTTCCGGGTGGGCCGTTGATGATGCTTAAAGGGTATTGAATAGCGTTGTTTAAAGCATTGGCCTGTGCCTGGCTTAATAAAGCGGGTAAGGCATGAGGTCTGCTTTGTAGAATGGTGGGTGCAGGCGTTGGAAATAGCTGCTCGTTATGATGTTGAATGGAAAAAAGGAGATTCTCTCTATTCTGAACCTCACCCTTATTACTTGGTTTCTGATGTAGGCTCAGCAATGAGTTGATATATATTTGTTCAAGGAGATAAAGTCTTCTTGATAACAAGCGCCGGGCAATTTTTTGTGCAATCGGGAACAATTCCGGTGCATTGGGTTGTTTTTCCTGGCGTGATACAAAGTATCTATAAAGCTGATGCAATGTATAAGATGAATCATCAAAATGGTAAGCAGGCATGCCCAGCAGGCTGTAGATTGCGTTGGAAAAACCCGCCTGTTTTGGCAGTTCATTGAGTTCATGCCGGATATTTTGGCTGATGCTTTTTTGTTTGACGTAGAACAACATGCCGCAGGAATATATTTTCAGATGGTTTTCCTGATCAGGGTTGTCTAAATGTCGTTGTTGGAGATTGGGCTCAAGAGCAGGGAAGCTGGCCGTGTGAATCACATACCTGATGGCAATGCCTGTTGCTTTGCGACGTAGGGCTTTTTTCTTGGACTTTCTGGAAATTTTGGGAGCCGGTTTAGGCGTAACGGAAGCTGTAACTGTGCCGCCTGAGGTCAAGCCAAACACATGGTCTACATGGTTGGAGGGCGTGAAGCAACAATAAGTCTTAAGCCATTCAGCCAATTTTTCCAGATAGCTTCGGGTAATGCCTTCTGCAGGTGTGGGCGTTGGTGCTGTGCTGAGAACAGATGCATCATACTGTTCACGCAATATTCTTTTTAAAAGGCCTTTGTTGAGCACAGGCATGTGTGCATCAATACTCAAGGCATAAATATCTGTAACGTTATTGTGACCAACAATTGCTTCATAATAAATTAAAGGGCCTGCAACCCAATAAGGTTCGATTTGATTGCGGTATTGGTTGTATAGCTGTGTCTTTTTCTTTTCGTCACCGTTGGCCTGTTGTATCCAGGCCGGTGCGACATATCTGCCTTCGGCGTCACGAAAGCCGTGGATTAAATGTAACAACTCGAGTACCCGCGCATGAGGCGGATAGCCGCAGATATAAAACAGGCCGTAGATTAGCTGAGTTTCATGGGCATATAAAGACATTTGGAGACAAAAAGATTTTCCTGTCTCCGTATCCAGCTCAACTGTGGGTGTAATGCACCTAGCTAATTGTTCTTGCCCTGAAAAAAAGTGAAATTCCTGAGGCTTGGTTTTATCCTGAAAATAGTTGTTCCCGGATTCATTGAGGACTTGGTCGAGCCTGAGTTCACGGTTTTCTATCTGATAACAGGTACGGTAAAACTGTGTAATGCGTTGGATAAATTCAGTGGGCATAGGTTCAGGTTTGACAAATGCAGAAGTTTTGGCAAAGCACTTCCGTTAGGCGCGTTTTTTTCGGTAAATCCAGGCTGTCAGTGTGCCACAGATTACTCCGGCCAGATGGTATTCGATGGATACGCCTTCTTTGGGAAGTAGCCCCAGCCATAGCCCGCCGTACAACAGCAATACGATCAGACCGATGACGATGTTGGCGATATTGCGTTGAAAAAAAGCGCGCGCAATCAGCCATGCCCATAAACCAAACAGCCAGCCACTGGCGCCGGCATGAATGCTGTTGCGGCCGAATATCCAGACCAGCAGGCCACTGCCTAGGATAATCCATACGCTGGCGTGTATAAAGCGTTTTGGGGAGTCCCACATGGCCAGCAGGCTGAAAAGCAGCAGGACCGGCAGGTTGGACCACAGATGCATCCAGCTGTTATGCAGCCAGGGCGAAAGGATAATACCGGGCAGGCCGCTGAGGTGCCTGGGCCAAAGGCCAAAATCACGTGCCAATATGCCGCCCATGGTGGCATTGATGGCTTGCAGCACAATCATCAGTGCCGCTATGGTGAAAAGTATCAGCAGCCGTTTTTCCCACTGGGCTTTACTTGCGGTCATAGTAATCGCTGGTGTCGCTGTCTTTCATGGTTTCTATCACCTGGGTGTGCCCCATGAGTGTTGCCAGTTTACGTAAACCATTGGTCAGGTTCACAATGTTTTTCTGTGAGCGCAGATCTACTTCCAGCTTTTTATCCATCAGCTTCATGACAGGAATAAAGCTCTTCTCCAGTGTGCTTGCCATACCTTGCAGAATTTCGGCCACGCCGGGCTGCGGCTGGGTTGAAAGGTTCACCGACACATTGGGCGGGGCAGGAGGCTGCCCGAGTTTTTCGAGCTGATCAAAAATCTGCTGCCATGGAATTTGCAGGGGCGGTGTATCCGGCTTGTTTTCAACAAACTGGGCAAAGCCCTGGAATTCATTGACCAGATCATTCAACTGTGCCACAACCCGCATGCCGGTATCGGCATCGTCACCACCCATGGCCTTGATCCGCAGGAAGTCCTGCCTGATCTGCTCCCAGCGTTGCTGTTGTTCTTCGGTCATGCGGCCGCGCAGTTCAGAGAGTTTCAGCAGGTTTTCTTCAGCGCCGGTGGTGAGCAACTGGGCTTCGCCCTGGTAGTGGTCGTTAATGACCTGGGCAATTTCACCGTCGTTCATGATGGCAGAGATTTTTTCTGCCATTTTGTTCATGTTGCGGTAGCTGCCCTGCAGTCTGAATGGTGGCTCTGTACGGTATTTATCAGCCTGTGCAGCGCTGGCAATGTATTGCTGGTTGACTTTGAGCACCACTTCGCGAATGGTGAACATGCGTTGCAGGGTGCCGACAATTTCATTGATTTCTGCTGCACTGTAGCTGTAGCTGAACTCGTTGTTGGAAATTTCTTTGCCATCGGCCTTGTCCACAAAGCGGTACACAT
This sequence comes from Saezia sanguinis, assembly GCF_963921665.1. NCBI lineage: Bacteria > Pseudomonadati > Pseudomonadota > Betaproteobacteria > Burkholderiales > Saeziaceae > Saezia > Saezia sanguinis. The sequence continues at coordinate 89,655 of NZ_CAWUGC010000017.1, read as the reverse complement.
CGGCCATGTCACGGGTTGCCAAAGGTGCCAGCACTGCATTGGATGTGAGCGAGTTTTCAATATAGCTCAGTGCAAATGCCTCTTGCATGCCGCCCAGTGTTTCACCCAGGTTATAGATGTCGGCACGGTTGGCGAGCATGTCCGGTATTTTGAACACTTCGCCTGATTCTGTATAAGGGTTGCCGGCCATGACAACGCAGAACCGGCGTGCGCGCATGTCGTAGGTTTTGGTACGGCCTTTCCATACGCCTTCGATGCGGCGGGTGCCGTCACACAGTGAAATGAATTTTTGTAAAAACTCCGCATTGGTGTGCTGTATGTCATCGACATACAGCATGACGTTGTTGCCCATTTCAAGCGCCAGGTTGAGCTTTTCGAGCTCCTGGCGTGATGTGGCGTCAGGTGCCTGGGCCGGGTCCAGTGAGTGAACACGGTGGCCCAATGACGGGCCGTTGATTTTCATGAAAATCAGCCCCAGCCGGTGCGCCACGTATTCCATCAGCGTGGTTTTACCATAGCCGGGCGGGGAGATCAGCATCAGCAGGCCCATCAGGTCAGAGCGTTTGCTCTCCCCGACCGTTCCCATCTGCTTGGCGAGGTTGTCGCCGATAACAGGTAGGTAGACGTCATTGATCAGGCGGTTGCGGACAAAAGATGTCAGTGGCCTGGGTTTAAACTCCTCCAGCCGCAATGATTCGCGTTCCTGGGTAATGATGTTTTGCCGCAGCAACTGGTAGCGGTTCAGTGCCGGCAGGAATATTTCTGTGTGCTGGCGTACCCGTGCAAAAAAATCATCCACGGACAAATGCATCTGCTGGTTTTCAATGCGCGGGTGTGTGCCCATCAGGTCTTTGACGGTAAAGCGCAGATCTGTTTCGGTAAAGCGCAGCGGAAAGTCCTCGGTCAGCAAAAATAAAACGATGGCTTCCGGAATGTAGCCGGCAATGGCATTCAGGTTTTGGGTTTCATCAGCCTGGCACAGGCCTTGCAGCGCGTTTTCAACCTGCCCCCATTGGGCGTCAGGTCGTTCTCCCAGGCGTTGCAGCGCCTGGCGGAAGTCATCCCACATGCGCTCGCCCTGCAGGCGCAGTTGCAGGGCATCCTGCAGTTGTTTACCGTATTTGCTGAAGGTAAATTCCACACGGTCGGCTGCCAGAGCCTGCACCAGGTAATCAGCCGCTTCATGCGCGACGGGCTGGTCGTAAGAGAGTCCGGTTTTGTCAAACCAGTCCTGTATGGACTGTGCAATTTCCTGCCGCAAAGCGGTGATACCCTGCGCACGGCCAAACAGCAGTTGAATGGATTTGCTGGCGCGTGCGCGTTCTATCCACAAAGCGCTGGCTTCTTCATTAGCACGGGTATATTGCCAGAACAGACCGGCCAATGCCCGTGGCAATGGCGAGTAACGCAGCAACCCGGCACTTTCGGCCAACGGCAGCAACTGCAAGAGGAGCAGGGTTGCGTCATGGTCGTGAATGCCTTTTTCGTAGCCTTCTTTGTAACGCGGCGTGGCGAAGTCGCGCACGGTTTTGCCCAGCACATCGGGTTGTGCCAACTGGGTTTTGAGCAGGTTCAGTGACAAACCTTCCTGCTGCTGGCTGGCGGCTTTCAGAATTTGTGCAGCCAGATATTCACCGCGATAAAGCTGCGGGGTTTCTGATTCGATCGATATCTGCCAATAATCCCGAAGGTTTTCAAGCTCTGGATTGTTCAGCGGCTCAAAATAATCGGTACCAGTCAGGTGGATGCATAAATGGTTGTCGCGCGGCAGCAGGGTCAGGTCCAGCTCCTGCGTATTGACGCTAAAACGGTGCCTGGGGCCCAGTTTAATGACATTGCCGCCATCTTCAAACAGTTCGGTTTTGTCGCGCAATGAGCGCAATGCCTGGTCGCGTGCGCTTTTTAAGCGGGCTTCGACGTCATCGGCGCGCACACTGTCATGCAGTTCACGCAGGCGGGATACCAGTTCGCGCAGTTTTAAAATCAGAGGATCTGATGCAAAGAATGCATTCATTTCTTCCGGCTTGTTCAGACGCGCTGTGCGGCGTGGAAGTGTATCCAGAATACGGCGGGCGGCATCCTGCACGTTTTGTGCTTTGCGCTGGCGCTCGTCCAGCAGAGACTGCTTGTGAGACTCAAATGTCTCAAGCACTTCTTCGCGCTTGGCGAGAATGTCCCCCAGGAATTCTTCATGATCACCGAACTGGCCTTCCAGTTCTTCAAGCTGTACCAGCAGGCGCGATAACTGGTCATCGCATTTTTCAGGGTCTTGTGAGAGCGCCAGGGCGTTGACAATGCTCTGGCTGAAAAGGCTGAACTGGGCACCAAACTGCGCTACGGTTTCCGCCGAACCCAGGCCTTTACGGCGTTGTTCCGCGCGTGCTTTGCTTTGGTTGAGCTTGGCATATACCTCAGAGATGGCTTCAATGATGTGTGTGCGCTGTGTTGCGTCTTCAATCTGGAGCGTGCCCATCAGGCTGGTGAGCATATCCAGGTCATTGGCCATGCTTTGCATGGCGGCCATCGGTATTGACAAGGCGTTGACGGTTTCAGCCTTCTGCGCCTGTGCGTCCAGTTCCTGCAACTGCGTGGTGAAAGGCAGCAGCGCGGTGTCACTGGCTAAAAAGGTGGCGGTGGCTGCTGCCGTGCGCTCCTGTGCGGCCAGCAGATCGGCTTCCATCTGGTCGATGACAGCGGTATCTATATAGCGGTAGTCACGTATGGTCAGCAGCAGACCGCGCTGAGCAGTAATGTCGTTCAGCGCACCCACATACTGCTGAACGTTATCCCATCCTTCGGGCAGCAGCAGGTTCAGCAGGTTTTTCTGTTTAGCCTGCGCATCAGCCAGTGCCTGAGCCGACTGGCTGCGAATGCTTTCAACTTTTTCATATTCATCCAGCACCATTTCAGCGGTGGCGGTAATTTCGCGCAACAGCGCCGGCAGTTGCTTTAGCTGCGCATCGCCCAGCCAGTGATAGGCGTCAAACAGGCGGCGTACATGCTGGCACAGCATGGAGTAACGTTGCACAGAGACGGAAGGGGAAGCAATTTCACGGCAGAGTTCGTAAAAATCAGAAATACCACGCACCAGTTCTGCATTACCTACCCGGCCAAAAAAACCGTTACGGGCAGGCTGGCGTGCAGCGTACTCTTCAGAGTAAAACGGCGTTTGCCAGATTTGCATCGGGTGGATGCGTGTCGGTTCATTGCCTTCAGAGTGGAAAATGACCATGCGGCCGTCTTCCAGCCTGGCATAACCGTGCCCCAGAACCGGCGGCTCCAGTTGGCGGCTGATGACGTCGTAGGTGAGCAGAACAGAATTGCCTACTTCCGGGTCGTAAAAAATGTACAGTACATCTTCGCCGTTGGGCGAACGTACGGTACGTTTGAAGCGCATGCCCAGCATGGGGATGTCAAACGTTTTGAATTCGCCGTTTTGCAGATAGTACCCGCCCGGAAAGATAATGCCATGGTCTTCCGGTAGTTGAATACACGCCAGCCCCAGCGCATCTACACGTGCGATTTTCTGATTCAGCTTGTTGTAAATGTAATGGCGCCATTGCTGCTCACGGTAGGGCAGGATTTTAAGCAGCAGCAAAGAGCCAAGCTCGGCAAATTCAACCCGCAGGTCGCCAAGCGCCTGGTTTTCGTCTTCTACTTTTTCCGTGAAGATGATCTGCCCATCGGGGGTGTTGTTTTCAATTTTGAAGGTGAGTGTGCCGCGCCGTTGTTCAATGAACAGGGTATTGGCAATGTTCATATACAGCCTTCTGGCTGTATCGATGATCATCTCGCGTGTGGTGTGAAGCCATTCAAAATCATAAGGGGCGGGCAGTGCAATATCGCGGTCGCCCCGGTTATCAATGTACTGAATTTGGCTGCTGTCGCCATTGGCTGGCAGCGCCCAGCGGAACACGCGGATATCGGTGTAGCGCTCGCCGATCTGGAAACTGGCCAGCAGCTTGTTGTCCCGCACCATCAACTGCAGCAGCTTGGTGTCTTTGTAATAAGTGTAAAGTTCGTTGAAGTCCGCAATGAAGCGTGGATGGGTCAGGAAGCTGCCTTCAGCCGGGCAGGCTTCTACATCGTAGCCTTCTTCTGTTTCTACCAGGCGATACAGGGAGAATACGTCGGAGATGGCGGTTTCTTTTTTCAGCCCGATAAATACGTTGTAACCAAACAGCAGAAAATCACCAACGCGGACAATGTCGCGTGCGATGCAGTTGTTTTCGGTGCGGATGCGTACCCGTCCGATGACTTCCATGTGGCTGTCGCCAAACTCTTTGAGGCGATGCTCATTGAGTTTTTGCGTGATGTCCTTGAGCCGCAGCCCCTGGTCCTGCAGGCGCCGATTAAGTACTTCGTAAGCGCCGCCTTCGGCGACGGCTTTATCCACCATATCCTGAGCGTCTGGAGTTTCAGCTGGCATGTCTGTCATGTCGATATTCCTGCAAGTGAGCTCTTCATACCGGTAGAACAAATGCCGCTTGACTGCAAGCGGCCTGATGAAAGGCAATAATGGCCTGTCATATCACTGTCCCGGCATTGGTCGTATCTATACGCTTTGCTGGCGCGGTGCAGCAGCAAAAGTGTCTGCTTTGTTTGCTGCACCGTGTGCACGGGAGGTTACTGGTCTTTGGGTGACACAGGCAGATCGCCAATGACGCTGCCGGTGTTGCCACCTTTACCACTGAGCAGCCTGGTCAGCAGGTCCTGTACCAGAGGGCTTTTCCCAACCACGCCTTCAATGGATTTGCCAATGGAAAGAGACTTGGCAAACGCATTGAAATAGTCGCCACCGCCGCCCACCAGTTCAACCTTGGCTTTGGACAGCGCTGCGGCCAGCACTTCGGCCTGTTCTTTGGCGATTTCTTTGTTGGCGGCAATAGCGGCCATGGCTTCGTCAAAGTCTTTTTCAAGCTGCATGCGGAACTCTTCGTGCGCGCGGGTGTTGTCGGTAAGTGTGTCCATGGCATGGAATTTCTTGGCCAGACCTTCCGATTCGGAATTGAGGCGATCCAGCAGTGCCTGTGCTTCTGCGGTGCCCAGTTCTTTCGTGGCTCTGGCTTTGGCAATACCCAGTTGTTCTTCGCCGCGTGCCTGTGCAAACAGTTTTTCTTCCAGCACTTTGGCTTCAGCCAGGCCATCTTTTTCTTTGGCGGCGGCTTTGGCTTCTATGACACGGGCCTCTGCCATGCCTTTTTCCTGCTCGCCTTTGGCTTCGGCAATGATCAGTTCAGCCTGTACCTTGGCCGTTGCCAGGCCGTCTTTTTCTTTAGCTGCCGCGGTGACTTCCAGCACGCGAGCATCGGCCAGGCCAGGGGCGGCACGTTCAGCTTCCACACCTTGTGCCATGCGGATTTTGGCTTCGGCCTGCTTGGCGGCTGCTTCCAGTTCAGCCTGCGCCATGGTGTTGATTTCGACGGCTTTGTGTTTGGAGCGTTCTTCATCCGCCTGCGCTTTTTTCACCTGCTGCACCAGTTCCTGTTCAGCAATGGCTTCTGCTTCCAGAATAGCGACCTGTTTGTTCCGGTCGGCCTCGGAGACAACACGTACTTCTTTGATGCGCTCTTCTTCCTGAGCTACAGTTTTATCCACAGCGACACGTTCACGAATGACGTTGGCAATGTTTTTGCGCTCTTCTTCAAGTGCTTTTTCTTTGTCAATGCGTTGCAGTTCCACATCGCGTTCGCGTGCAACAACTTCCAGATCACGGGCGCGGGTGACTTTTTCAACTTCAATGACAACGGCACGCTGGCGGTTTTGTTCGGCAATTTCAACTTCGCGCTGCTGATTTTGCAGGCGCACGTCAATCTGCTCCTGGGCGGCAATGCGGGCTTCTTCCGAACGCAGGCGCTGCTGTTCTTTGACCAACTGGGTTTCAGCTTCTTCACGTGCCTGGGTGCTTTCAATTTCACGCTTTTGCTGCGCTTCGGCAACGGCCTGCTGGCGGTCCAGCGCCAGTGATTTTTCTTTGGCCTCGACGTTTTCTTTCTGTTTGGTCAGCTCTTCATAGCGCTGAATGCGGTTGGTTTCAATGCTTTCTTTGGCTGTGCGATCGGTGATTTTACGGATACCTTCGGAATCCATGATGTTGTTGGGGTCCAGGAATTCAACCTTGGTCTGTTCCAGGTAGTCAATCGCAACATCTTCCAGCACATAGCCGTTAAGGCCTTCGATAACGATTTTGATTTCGTCGCGGAATTGCAGCCGTTTTTCAAACAGTTCTTCGAGGTTGAATTTTTTCCCGGCGGTTTTTAATGCCTCGGAAAACTTGGCATTGAAGAGCTGATCCAGTGCACGGTGGTCAGAGGCACGCTCCACACCAACCGACTGTGCAACCTGCAGCACATCTTCCGAGGTTTTGTTCACGCGCATATAAAATGAAACGCTGATGTCTGCACGCAGATTGTCTTTACAGATCAGCCCGTCTTTGCCCCGGCGTTCAATTTGCAGGGTGACCAGGGAAATTTTCATTAACTCTTTGATATGCAGCACAGGGAAGACGAACGACCCGGTAAAACTGACTTTAGGTTGTCTGTGCATCAGACCGTTTCTGATCAAAGCCGTGCCTTGCGGTACTTTGGTGTAAAAAGCTTTGAGTACTGCAAAAATAACCAAAATGAAAACGACAAGAGAGACAAGTACCACCCCAATTGTCGTTATGAGCGTGCCAGTTACATTCATGCCTGATATCCCCTTAAAAGCAAATAAACCCAGAACAGTTTTTGTGATGAATTATTCAATAGCCTTTAAATTCATCTTCGCTGATGACCCGATAGGTTCTTGAATCTTCCAGATATTCGATTAAAACAACCCGATCACCGCGTTTGATCCCTTTTGATGCGTCGGCAACAATATCCAATATCATTCCAGCTTCGCCATCATTTAACACCGCTTCTCCAAAACGCTCGTTCACGTAAGAGCTGCGAACGGTGACGGTTTGACCAAGGAATGAGCGGTTGGACGGCGCATCCTGGTTTTTAAACACGATTTGGCGCAGTGGTTTGCATACCTGTGCAGTGAGCCAGACCGAGGCTGCAAATGCAGCAATGAAGACAACGATGCCGGCTGGATAGTAGATGATAGCGATATGAATATGGCTCAGCAGTAAAGCCTGAGCGATGTAGGAGACCATCCATCCAAAAAGCGACAACAGGGAGACAACCAGCGTAATCGGAATACCATTAAGGCCAAAGCGCGACAGGAAACCTACCGCTTCTCCGGTTGTGTGCATCCCATGGTCAAGGTGGCTGCCGACATCTCCGGCGTCTATGTCCAAACCCCCGGCATCCCCTGCATCAACGTCAAACAAGCCAAAAATAGTCAGCAGCCCGAGTATCAGTGACAAGCACAGGAAGAAAGTAAAGATGACCGTTGGAAACAACAGAAAATTTGCAAAAAATGCAGCCATTAACCTTTCTCCTTTGCTTTTATAGTATGCCCCAAAGGGGAGCTTGCTTCCTTGATGGCTGTATGCCAGATGCGGCAGTAAGCGGCACCTGGCGCAATCGCAGTTTATGAATCGGCCTTTTCCTTCAAGCGGGCCAATACGTTGGCAGCGCTGTGTTCCTCAGGAATAATACCGGCAGTGCGCAGCTTGTTTTCCAGCAGCGTGTCCTGGTCTTCCTGAGCAGCCAGTTCGTTGCCTGCGTCGATTTTTGCTGCACGCTCAGCCTGTCTTTTCTTGATGCGTTCAAGCGATTCCAGTGCCGTGTGCATCTTGGCTTGCGAGCCGCCATAACGCTGAGAAACCGCCATCTGTGCTTTTTGCACATTTTCGGTTGCCCGCACGGTATCGGCCTGCTGCTTCACACGTTTGATGTGTGTTTCTATTTGAGAGACAGCGCGGCGCAGTTGCTCGACGCTGCGGGCATAGCCGCCAGCCTGCGTCTGGGATTCTGAGAGTCCGATTTCCAGATTGGCGATTTTCCCGGCAACTTCTTTGGCCAGCTCTTCATTGTTGGCTTCCAGCGCTTTCAGGGCATACTGCTCGTATTCGGCGATTTTGTCCTCAATTTTTTTAACATCGGCATCGGCCAGCTTCTGCTTGGCCATGATTTCCGCCAGTGCTTCCTTGGAACGGCGCAGCTCCTCGTCTGCATCACGAATTTCCTGATCCAGGATGCGCAGTGCCTGGCTGTCAACGATGGATTCACCCATTTCGTGGGCTCCGCCGCGTAACGCCGTGATCATTTTGCTCCAGATACTCATTTCATTTCTCCTTGATAAGGCTCAGACGCTCTCTTTAAGATGGTCTTGGTAGGCTTCAGTGGCCTTGATGATATTGTCAGCCAGCACTTCAATTTCTAGCACCACGTTTTCCAGTTTGGAAGTCGCGCTCAAGGCGCCAAACATGGTGTAGTAACTGGGACCTTCTGGCGGTGTTTCCAATGCAATGCTCGACAGGGGAAACAGTTTGTGCGTGCGCAAAATGGCGTCGTTAAATTTAACAACGTCTTTGACATCGTCTGTAGACCACAGGGTGCCTTCAATGACAATCTGATCACCCGAGACCGCAACAAACAAGGGTAACTCGCCATAATCATGCATCTCAATGTGCAGACTCGAATCCGCTCCTTGCAGCAACTCTACGGCAGCACGCCCTTCTGCGAACAGGGGGGTGGTTGCCAAAGCCGCATATAGCGAATTTGCAGTCCAGACCTGAGGTGTTGTATTCATCCCATTCTCCTTTTCTGTGAGCACTGCCCCAGATTGAGGCAAGCGTAATTGACGCTCAATATGGCTCAGTGCCTTCGCATGCTCCGGCAATATCCATATCTCCTTTTTTACCAAACCTTGCTCACGCAGGCGTTGTCTGTAAAGGCGCTGGTAGTAGGCAGAAGATTTGCTTTTCATATGCGTATATTAACCTCATGTTAGTAACATGTCAATAAATGACATGTGTAATTCAGGTGTGTTTGTGGAAAAGATACAATAGAAGATACAACTTACATAGCAGACATATTAACTGAAAAATTCTTACATGTTTAAACATTAATGTAAGCCAATTTCACGATAGATGATAATTAATTGGGAAAAAGCCAAATAAGACACATTTTTTGATGGCATTTTGCCTGAATAAAGTATGCGTGATGGCACTGGCGCATGTATTCAAAATGAATTGGTCTTGTTTTTATCTGTGAGGATACTGAAATTTTGGAATTGACATGTTATTTGTCTGCGTGAGAACGGCAAGCCACAAAAAGCGGCTGGTACCTGAAAGCGCAAATAATGATATGAATGCATCAACGGACTGCAAATTCAAGGCGTGGCATGGATAAAAAGAGTGAAAAAACAATGCTCCTATCAGGTGTATTTGCCTTTATTTTCTGCAACTGAAATAAAAATTATTTTTATCTGAAGTTGTTGATATTTGAGCAGTTTTTCGTTGCGATCACTTTGGAACGCTTGTCAAATAGGGTAAAACCCCTGCACGATGCAAATACCCTAGTGATACACTCGCTTTCGTGTCAGCATTTGCTGCTGTTTGTGTTTTTGAACAAACCAACTCAGGCATTGACACTAAAAGTATTAAAAATGAGATGGGTTGAGGCCAGACTCAATCTGACCCCCTAATAATTCAACTGAGGTATCAGATGAAGAAAACCAGGTTTTGTCGCTGGTTGTTGTTTCTGTGGGCGACGTTCGCGTTAACCGGATGCAGCAAATTGGTTCTGTTTGATTCAAAGGGCCCGGTGGGTATTGCAGAGCGTAACATCATCATCATGGCATTCGTCGCAATGCTGATTGTTGTGATTCCTGTCATCATCATGTCGGTATGGTTTGCTTACCATTACCGCGAGGGCAATGAAAAGGCCAAATATGACCCGGGCTTTACGCACTCGACCAAGATCGAGTTTTTTGTCTGGGGCATTCCCATTGTCATCATTATTTTTCTGGCTTATCTGGCGTATCGGGGGTCGCACGACCTGGACCCGTACAAGCCGCTGGCCTCAGAGGAAAAGCCGGTCACGATTCAGGCCGTGGCGCTGAATTGGAAGTGGCTGTTCATTTACCCTGAGCAGGGGATTGCCACGGTTAATGAAATTTATTTTCCCAAAGATGTGCCGGTGAATTTCCGCATCACTTCCGATGCGCCGATGAATTCGTTTTTCATTCCCCAACTGGGCGGGCAGATTTATGCCATGGCCGGCATGCAGACCCAGTTGCATCTGATGGCGCATGAAACGGGGACTTTCCGCGGCATGTCTTCCAACTACAGCGGGGCCGGTTTTGCCGGGATGCATTTCACAGCGGTAGCCACTGAAGACAGAAATGCGTTTGATGCCTGGGTCGAGAAAGTCCGCAGTGAAGGGCAGTCATTGGATGACATACGTTACAGCCAGCTGGCACAGGACAGCAAGTTTGATCCGGTGGCGTATTTTTCGCAGGTGAAACCGGGGCTGTTCCAGCAGATCATGCATCAGTACAATTCCAAGCGCACCATGAACCATGCCGGGCATGTGATGACATCTGGGGATGAGGCGCAGATGATGCACAACAACCATATGCAGCAATTTTAAAAACGGGGCATGGATATGTTTGGCAAATTAAGTTTAGAGGCAATTCCTCTGCATGAACCCATCATCATGGTGGTGATGGGGTTTGTGATTTTAGGCGGTATTGCTGTGATGGGGCTGATGACTTATTACGGCAAGTGGGGCTGGCTGTGGAAGAACTGGTTGACCACCACCGACCATAAAAAAATCGGTGTCATGTACTGTATTGTGGCGATTCTGATGCTGGTGCGGGGCTTTGCCGATGCCATCATGATGCGGGCCCAGCAGGCCATGGGGTATGCGGCCGCCAGTGCGCCCGATCCGGGTTATCTGCCGGCACACCATTACGACCAGATTTTTACCGCGCATGGCGTGATCATGATCTTTTTCATGGCAATGGCCTTGCTGACCGGGTTGATGAACCTGATTGTGCCGTTACAGATCGGCGCACGCGATGTGGCGTTCCCGTTCCTGAATAACCTGAGCTTTTGGCTGCTGTGTTCCGGCGTGGTGCTGATCATGGTGTCGATGTTTATCGGCGAATATGCCAAAACCGGCTGGCTGGCGTATCCGCCGCAGTCGGGGCTGGAGTTCAGTCCGGATGTGGGGGTGGATTATTACATCTGGGGGCTGCAGTTATCGGGGCTGGGGTCGTTGCTGACCGGGGTGAATTTCCTGGTGACGATTTTCAAATGCCGTACCCCTGGCATGAAGCTGATGCAAATGCCGATTTTCACCTGGACGGTGCTGATTGCCTCGCTGATGATTGTGGCAACGTTCCCGATGCTGACGGTATCTCTGCTGCTGCTGAGTCTGGATCGTTATCTGGACATGCACTTTTTCACCAATGCAGGTGGCGGCGATCCGATGCTGTATGTGAACATGATCTGGACCTGGGGTCACCCGGAAGTTTATATTCTGGTGTTGCCGGCGTTTGGTATTTACTCGGAAGTGGTGGCCACGTTTGCCCGCAAAGCATTGTTTGGCTATAAGACCATGGTGTGGGCAACGGTGTCGATTGCGGTGCTGTCCACCGTGGTGTGGGTGCACCATTTCTTCACCATGGGCGCTGGGGCCAACGTCAATGCGTTCTTTGGCATCATGACGATGATCATTGCCGTGCCAACCGGTGTAAAGATGTTCAACTGGCTGTTCACCATGTATCGCGGACGTATCCGGTTTTCGGTACCGATGCTGTGGACCATTGGTTTTCTGGTGACATTTGCCATTGGCGGCATGACCGGCGTGCTGATGGCAGTGCCACCGGCAGATTTCCTGGTGCACAACAGCCTGTTCCTGGTGGCGCACTTTCATAACACCATCATTGGCGGCGTTGTATTTGGCTATCTGGCGGGTGTGGTGTACTGGTTCCCGAAAGCGTTTGGTTTCAAACTCAGTGAAAAATGGGGCAAGCGCGCATTCTGGTTCTGGCTGACAGGTTTTTATGTGGCCTTCATGCCGCTGTATGTGCTGGGCTTCATGGGCATGACACGGCGCCTGTACCGCTACGATAACCCGGACTGGCAGCTGCCGCTGATCATTGCCTCCATTGGAGCCGTGCTGATACTGCTGGGCATTGTGTGCACGGTGCTGTCTATTCTGGTTGGCATTCTGGAGCGCAAGAAAAATCTGGATCTCACGGGCGATCCTTGGGATGGGCGTACGTTGGAGTGGGCAACCTCTTCACCGCCACCGGTGTATAACTTTGCCAAACTGCCTGAAGTGCACGGACTGGACCAGTTCTGGGAAGATAAACAAAAAGGCAAGGCGCACCAGTTCAGCGAGCATTATGAACCGATTCACATGCCGCGCAATACCGGTGTGGGGCTGATCATCGGGCTGGTGTTAGGTACGGCATTTGGTTTTGCGATGACCTGGCATATCTGGTGGCTGGCGATTGTGGGGCTGGCGGGCATGATCATTTCATATGTGGTGCATACGTTCAATACCGATACAGACTACTACATTCCCGCAGACGAAGTGGCCCGTACAGAGAAGGCATTCCAGGAAAAACTGGCACAGGCCGAACAGCAGGGGATAAAGGTATAAGGTTTATGACTACAACAACGATGACTTCACAAGAGGCTCATGTTGCCCATGCCGGGGCGCACGAGCATCACGATCAGAGTGATAAAACTGTTTTCGGGTTCTGGCTGTACCTGATGACCGACCTGATTTTGTTTGGTGGGCTTTTCATTGCCTATGTGGTGCTGCATGGCAATGTGGTCGATGGTCCGGGCACGCACGATATTTTTCAGCTTGGGTTTGTGCTGGTGGAAACCTTTTTGCTGCTGGTGAGCAGCTGCACATTTGGTTTTGCTATGCTGGCGCTCAGCCGCAAACAGATTGCCCAGGTCAAAATGTGGCTGCTGGTGACTTTTGCATTGGGCGCATGCTTTGTCGGGATGGAGGTGTATGAGTTTCACCACCTGGTGACAGAAGGCTATGGCCCGAGCCGCAGCGCTTTTCTTTCGGCGTTCTTTACACTGGTGGGCACCCATGGTATCCACGTGACGGTGGGGCTGGTGTGGATACTGGTAATGCTGGTGCAGGTGAGCAAATGGGGCATTAACGCCAGAACCACGGTGCGGCTGACATGCCTGAGCCTGTTCTGGCACTTTCTGGACATTGTCTGGATTTGTGTGTTCACTGTGGTGTACCTGATGGGCAAGCTGCCCGTTGCGTGATAGGAAAAAAAGATGAGTCATTCAACAATTGATCCCCATACCGGCGCCGGCCACGGCAGTGTCAAGTCATATGCTATCGGGCTGGTGATTTCGATTGCGCTGACCTTGCTGGCATTTGGTGCGCTGATGGCTGACGGCCATTTCGGCCTGGGCCGTACCGCATTGATGGTGCTGATTGCCGTGTGTGCAGTGGCGCAGATTCTGGTGCAGTTGATCTGCTTTATGCACATGGGGTCTTCCGACCAGTGGTGGAACCGTACCTCGTTTATCTTCACCATACTGACCATTGCCATTTTGCTGGGCGGTTCTTTATGGGTCATGCATCACCTGCATGCCAATATGCATCCGGATATGAATCATGTCATACAACAAAGCCACACTGTCCCTGCAGCGACCAGCTCATATTAAGAGCTATCTGCAGCTTACCAAACCGGGCATCATTTTTGGTAACCTGGTTTCTGTCATGGGCGGCGCGCTGCTGGCAGCGCAAGGCCATGTACAACTGGGGGTATTGCTGGCAACCCTGTTGGGCGTGGCGTGTGTGATTGCCTGTGGCTGTGTGCTGAACAATTACATTGACCGCGATATTGACAGCCGTATGGAGCGTACGCGCAACCGCGCTTTGGTCAGGGGTGAAATTACCCCCCGGGCTGCGCTGGTGTATGCCAGTGTTTTAGGTGTGGTTGGGCTGGGGCTGCTTTATACCCAAGCTACCCGGCTGGCGGCGGTGTGCGCTGTTTTAGGGCTGCTGATTTATGTCGGGGCTTACAGCCTGTACTTCAAGCGCCACTCGGTTCATGGCACATTCATTGGCAGCTTTTCAGGGGCATTTCCGCCGGTGATTGGTTACTGCGCCGTGTCAGGGCAGTTTGATCTGGCGGCGGTGATACTGTTTGTGATGTTCAGCCTGTGGCAGATGCCGCATTCTTATGCCATTGCGATCTTCCGGCAGGGTGACTATGCGCGGGCACAACTGCCTGTGCTGCCGCTGGTGCGTGGCATTACCAATGCCAAGTGGCAGATTGCTATCTACATTGTGCTGTTTACCGTGGCTGCGGCCCTGCTTTCGCTGCTGGGGTATACCGGGTATGCGTATCTGGTATGCGTCTCTGTTGTGGGAGTCATCTGGTTTTATCTGGCACTCAAAGGGTTTGACGTGTCGGACCATAAGGCTTGGGCGAAGAAAGTGTTTGCATTTTCAATCATGGTGGTGATTGTGCTGAGTACCGGCATGGCGCTGGATTACCGTGCACAAAATACAGTGCATGCTTCTGTGCCTTCCATTCAAGGGCTGGTTTTTTTGCAGCAACCCAAAGTGTAGTGCCTTATTGGCAACGCGTTATTTAAAACCGCAGCGCAGTAAAAAAGCAGGGTGTTTTAAACCCTGCTGTGAGATGCGGTGACACAACGTGATGCATCTTAGGTGGTGGTGCTCGGGCTCCAGAATGCCTGATGCACGTAACTGGTACCGCCCATGCGCTGCATGATGCTGTCCAGCCGCTCACCCTGAACGGACGTGGCGACCAATGTGGTTTTTATTTCCACCTCGCTGTCGCTGAATGCATTGACATGCCAGTCTTTCGCCGGAAAACTGTTGCGCTCCAGTTCTGCGTCCAGCATGGCCATAACGGGTTTCTGATGGGCTTTGTCACAGATGACGGAAATCATGTGCGTGACTTCAGCCGATTCGTTGTCCAATGGTTTTTCGTTGAGTGCATTGACAATCGGGCGCAGCAGTGTATTGGCCGCCAGCACAAACAGCGTTGCCATGATGGCTTCGGCAATTTTGCCGGCCCCTGCACAAGCGCCGATGGCTGCGGTTCCCCAAAGGGTTGCCGCGGTGTTGATGCCACGCACGCCGCTGCCCTCACGCATGATGACGCCAGCGCCCAAAAAGCCAATGCCTGAAACCACATAGGCAATGACCCGGGTGGTTCCCTCATCGTTGCCGATACTGCCTGCCAGGCTGACAAAAATGGCGGACCCCAGCGCGACCAGCGCATTGGTGCGCAGGCCGGCTGTGCGTTGCCTGTACTGGCGTTCAAACCCGACAAGGCTCCCCAGGATAAAAGCGGCTGCCAGAGCCAAGAAGGATGATAGCAATGCAGCCGGGTTGAAGTTGTGAATGGTTTGCATGATGCTCTCCTTTTTTGCTACCAGCCATAGCGGCGGATGTAAATGCCTTTAAGCGCCTGGGTTAAAAGCATGTAACCCAGCAGGATCAGTGGCAGAAAAACGAAATACAGCGGCGGCAGTGCCTGCAGCTTGAGGTAGCCGGCCAGCGGCCCCATCGGCAGCCAGATGCCAACTGCCATAATGACAGCGGTCATGATGAGCAGTGGCACAGCGGCACGGCTTTGGATAAAAGGTATTTTCGGCGTGCGGATCATGTGCACGATCAAAGTTTGCGTGAGCAGCCCGACGACAAACCAGCCCGACTGGAAAAGGGATTGGTTTTCGGGTGTATTGGCTGCAAAAACAAACCACATCATGGCAAAGGTCAGGATGTCGAAAATAGAACTGATCGGCCCGAAAAAGATCATAAAACGCCCGATTTCCGCAGGCTTCCAGTGCTGCGGCTTTTTCAGCAGTTCTTCATCCACGTTGTCAAATGGAATGGCTGCCTGCGAGGTGTCGTACAGCAGGTTCTGAATGAGCAGGTGAATTGGCAGCATCGGCAGGAACGGGATAAAGGCGCTGGCAACCAGCACGGAAAATACATTGCCAAAATTGGAGCTGGCAGTCATCTTGATGTATTTGAGCAGGTTGGAGAATGTACGGCGGCCTTCGCGCACGCCTTCTTCCAGCACCATCAGGCTTTTTTCGAGCATGATGATGTCTGCCGCTTCTTTGGCAATGTCCACACCCGTGTCTACCGAAATGCCAATGTCTGCTGTGCGCAGCGCGGCGGCATCGTTGATGCCATCTCCCATAAAGCCGACGACGTGTCCGTTTTCTTTCAATAAGCGGACAATACGGGCTTTGTGCGATGGCGTCAGGCGCGCAAATACAGTGGTTTTTTCGACCAGCCTGGACAGTTGTGCATCGTCAAGACGCTCAATGACGGAGCCGCACAGGATATCTTCAGCGTTGAACTGCAGGCCGACATCGTGGCAGACTTTTTCGGCTACCAGTTCATTGTCCCCGGTGAGTACCTTCACGGTAATGCCATGCTCGGTCAGTGCCCTGATGGCCTGAACCGCGCTGTCTTTGGGCGGGTCGAGAAATGCCAGGTAACCTTCCAGCACCATGTCTTTCTCATCCATCCGGCTGTAGGTGTCCTGCCACTCGCGGGTGGTTTTGGTGGCAACAGCAACCACGCGCATGCCTTCTTCATTCAGATCTGCGCAGGTCTGCCTGATGTTCCAGAGTGTCTGCTCGTCAAGGGCGGTGATGACACCATTGCGCCGGATGCTTGTGCAGACGGCCAAAATTTCTTCGACGGCCCCTTTGGTGATGAGCAGGTGGGCGTCATCCGGCGTCTGTACCACAACTGTCATACGGCGGCGCTCAAAGTCAAACGGAATTTCGTCAACTTTCTGATATGCCATTCGGGTGTCATCAGCTTGGACGGTTTGTCCGTGCTCAAGCACTGCCACATCCAGCAGGTTTTTCAGGCCACTTTGGTAATAGCTGTTCAGGTAGGCCAGTTGCAGCGTGTATTCACAGGGGTTGCCATGGACATCCAAGTGCCGCTCAAGCACGATTTTGTCCTGTGTCAGTGTTCCGGTTTTATCGGTGCACAGCACATCCATTGCGCCGAAATTCTGAATGGCATCCAGCCGTTTGACAATGACTTTCTTGCGTGACATGGTGACCGCACCTTTGGCCAGTGTGGCGGTGGCAACCATCGGCAGCATTTCAGGCGTCAACCCTACCGCAACAGACAGGGCGAACAGCAGTGCCTCTACCCAGTCGCCTTTGGTAAAGCCGTTAATGAACAGCACCAGAGGAACCATGACCAGCATGAAGCGGATCAATAGCCAACTGACTTTGTTAACGCCGATCTGAAAAGATGTGGGCGCACGGTCGGTTGCCGTGACCCTTTGGGCAAGCTCGCCAAAATAGGTCCGGTCTCCGGTGGACAGAACAATGGCTCTGGCAGTCCCCGAGACTACGTTGGTACCCATGAATACAATGTTGCTCAGTTCCAGCGGGTTCAGCGTTTGGGCATGGGTCAGGTGATCATACTTTTCGACCGGCATGGATTCGCCTGTCATCGCGGCTTGGGCAACAAACAGATCTTTTGCACTCAACAGCCGGCAATCCGCGGGGACCATGTCGCCGGCAGAAAGGGCAATGATGTCGCCGGGAACCAGCTCCCGTATTGGGACTTCCTGCTGCAAAGCCATGGATCCCAGGCTCAGGGGTGTTTGTGAAGAGGTGGTTTCTTCTTGCTGCTTTTGGCGTATCACAGTCGCGGTATTGCTGACCATGGCTTTCAGCTTATCTGCGGCTTTGTTGGCGCGTGCCTCCTGCACAAAGCGCAGCCATGTTGAAAGTGCAACCATGGTGGCGATGATGACGGTTGCCGTCATGTCGTCCGTGAGAAACGAAATGATGGCCAGCAGCGTCAGCAGCAGATTAAACGGGTTGCGATACGACAGCCACAGGTGTGTCCACCAGGGCAATGGCTTGTCATGCTCGACTTCGTTCAGGCCAAACTGCTCCCTGAGTTGTGTTACCTGTGTCTGGGACAGTCCCTGCTGACCCGACCCGTATTGCTGCAACAGGGTATCTTTATCGCTAGCCGCGACGGATTGGAGTTTTTGACTCAGACCGGCCGGGACCTCGCGGTTCAGCCCGGTTTTAGGCAATGTGTCCAGAATCAGCAGCCGGCGGAAATGGCGCACAATGCGGCGCGGGAATACACTGAGGATAAATCTTTTCATTTTCATGGGTGTGCCCTCCTGTGTCCGATACAGAATCAACAGGCCATGGCAGGGCCTGTCCGAAGTATTCAGACATTTCAGTGGTTATCAATTTGCGATGAGCGTGCAGATTGCAACGGCGGTTTCACTGCATCAAGCAGAATGCGAATTTGCCGGCCTGCACGAGATGATCTTCGGTCAGCTGGATGAAAAGCAGCAGTGCTTTTCTATCTGTGGCAACCGGTTCTGCAGCGGCACGAAGGTGGCTTGAGCGACAGGTCAAAGTCCAGTATGTGAGCCTGTGATGTTCTATGCTGTTGGCTCACGGCATAGAAACGGGCGCCCCATGAACGGATGTCATAGGATACAGAATCGGGTCTGTCTGTCCGGTACATGAGGCCTCCCTTAAAAATGTATTCAGCCAGGTAACATTGAATATGCCGCAGAAGCGGCATCATCTGTATTGATGCGCAAAGCCGTATCAGGCTCCACGATAAATACAGTCTGATGCACAGGTATATTCAGACCTGAACCGTTACCTGCCTTTTATAAAAAGCAGGTCAGTTGAAATAAAAACAGATAGCGATCATGTACGATCGTATTGATACGCTGCTGTCCCGTTATCTACCAGATAACTGTGGCAGCAGGTTGAAATGCTGCGAATTATCTGGCCGATGCGATGCCGGCTTTATTTGCCGGACAACTACTGTCACTCGAACCATTGCCCATTGTCAGGGTCTCCGCTATTGAACTTGGCGTCATTCTATGACAAATTAAATATCAGGGAAAGCTTTGCGGGCGCATGACAGTGCCTGATGTGGCGTAAGTTACACGGTATGTATCATGATCACAGCAGTCAGAAGTGTCAGAGCAGCAATGCCCCTATGTTATATAAATGGAAGCAGTTGCTGCGCCAAGGGCGTAAGCGGATTCCTTTTACAATACAGTCATCATGGCCCATTCACTTTCTCTTGATATAACGCTCAATGCCGATCTGCATTGCCACTCAACCATTTCTGATGGAACGCTCACACCCGAAGAGCTGGCGCAGCGGGCCAAAGCCAATGGTGTGCAGTTATGGGCCTTGACCGATCATGATGAAGTCAGCGGCATCGAGCGTGCAGCGGTTGCTGCGCATGGCCTGGGATTGCCGTTTTTGGCTGGTGCAGAGCTCTCTGTATCTTTTGCCAAAGAAACTGTGCATATTGTCGGGATGGGGATGGACCCTTGTAACCAGACACTGGTAGACGGGTTGAAGAAAATCAGGTCAGGCCGTTTGCAGCGTGCGCAGGAAATGGGTGAAAGCCTGGCAAAGGCCGGAATTGAAGGGGCTTTTGAAGGCGCGCTTCAATATGTAGGCAACCGCGATTTGATTTCCCGTACGCATTTTGCGCGTTTTCTGGTTGAAAAAGGCGTGTGCAAAGACACCGGGGAAGTGTTCCGCAGGTATCTGACAGAGGGAAAGCCGGGCTATGTGGCGCACGAATGGGCCACGCTAGAGGAGGCAGTGGCGTGGATTCATGGTGCCGGTGGCATGGCGATCATTGCCCACCCGGGGCGTTATAAACGCTTGAGAGCCAGTGAGGAACATGCGTTGTTCACAGAGTTCTGCGCGCTGGGCGGGCAGGGGGTTGAAGTTATCACAGGCAGCCATACGCCTGCAGATGCGCAAAAATATGCGCAGGTAGCCAAGGATTTTCATCTGCTGGCTTCCCGGGGGTCGGATTTTCATTCCCCGGAAGAAAGCCGCATTGATCTGGGTGCTTTGCCCTTGTTAGGCTCAACAGTGGAACCTGTCTGGGCGCATCTGGCTGACCGTATTCTGTACTGATTCTTTTCAAAGCGAGCTCTGTGCGCGTGCGAGCTTTGGGCTAACTGGTTGAATCATAGCTGCATACTTCACGGGTTTGCAGATTCAGGAGTTTGAGGCTTCCCCCTGTTCTGGGGGCAGATTCTTTGAAAATTGGCATGTACGCGTGCAGAAACTGGGCAACCGGCTGTTCGTGATGGTAAATATAGCCATCGTCTTTGAGGTTGCATTCGGCAAAGTCAAAGCTGACGTCGCCCAGACAGGATGTGATACGACAGGTACCGGGTACCCATGAGTTGGCTCTGACTTCTTCAATGGTCAGGCGGGTCTTCAGGTGATATGCAATAAACAGTGCACAGCAGCAGACCAGGGCGATCAGAATGGAGAGAAACCGGCGTCTTGACATAAAGTGAGTTGCATCACAATGGGCGATTGAATGGGCTCATTTTAGAGGCAGTCAAGTGGCATGGGATATTTGTCTGCAACAGGGGGCTTTCAGAGAGTGCGGTGGAGTGCCATGGCACTGTTTTATACATAGGTTAAGGACAAAGCAGTACGCACATCTGATTTAATTTGCAGTAGATTCCCTGATTTGAACAGAATCAGGCACAATAACCGGTTATGCATTGATTTGAGATTTGAGCAGGCACCTTCGGGCCGCGCAGAAGTATTGTTGACACACCATGGCTTTACATATTTATATTCACCCACAGGATCCGCAGCCCAGGCTGATTCGCCAGGCCGTGCAGATGCTGCGCGACGGTGATGTGCTGGCCATTCCGACCGATACCAGCTATGCGCTGGTATGCCAGTTGGATGACAAAAACGCAGTGGATCACATGCGCCAGATTCGCGGACTGGATGCCAAACAGCATCCGTTTTCGCTGTTGTGTGCCGATCTGTCGCAACTGGCATCTTATGCCAAAGTGGATAACCGGCAGTATCGCCTGTTGAAATTGGGGACACCAGGGCCATTTACCTTTATTCTGGAAGCAACCAAAGATGTGCCGCGCCGGGTCAGTCATCCGCAGCGGCGTACCATCGGTTTGCGTGTGCCGGGGATGCGCGTCACCCAGGCCCTGCTGGATGAAATGGGCGAGCCCCTGTTGGCGACCACGCTGATTCCTCCTGGTGAGACCGATGCCTTGAACGATGCGCAGGAGATTGCCGAGCAGTTTGCCCACCAGATTCAGGCGGTGCTGGATGCCGGCGCCTGCCCGAGTGAACCGAGTACCGTGATTGATCTGAGTCAGGGGGACCCGGTGCTGGTGCGCCGCGGGCTGGGCGATCCGGCGCAGCTGGGTTTGCAGTTGGATGACTGATATACCTGCAAAAAAACGATGCAGGATGGTGATATTTTTGGATTGATGAAAACGGGCGTTAAATGGATAAAGACATAGTTGATTTAATCCGTTCAATTGCGGTATATGCAATTCCGGTGTTGTTTGCTATCACGGTGCATGAAGCGGCACACGGTTATGTGGCGCGCCGCTTTGGTGATATGACAGCAGCAGCGCAGGGGCGGCTGAGCCTGAATCCTTTGCGGCATATTGACCCGATCGGGACTGTTTTGCTGCCTTTGTTTCTGCTGATTTCAACCAATGGGCAGTTTGCTTTTGGTTATGCCAAGCCGGTGCCGGTGAACATGGCCTATCTGCGCAACCCCAAGCGCGACATGATTTGGGTGGCGCTGGCTGGCCCGATGTCGAATTTTGTGCAGGCGATTATCTGGGCTTTCTTATATATTGCCCTTGATGCCATAAGTATTCATACTCCGGGTCTGGGCGCTGCGGGCAACTTTTTTGAGAGTATGGCATTTGCAGGGATAGCAGTGAATCTGGTGCTGTGCATGCTGAATCTGTTTCCGATTCCGCCGCTGGATGGCGGGCGCATTGTCACCGGGCTGCTGCCTTATAACCTTGCCCGCCCTTTTGCCCAGATAGAACCGTTCGGGTTTCTGATCGTGATTGCACTGCTGTTCACCGGTTTTATTTCCAATTACTGGATATGGCCGCTGGTCCAGTTCGGCATGAAAGCCGTGTGGTGGATTCATTCGCCGCTGATCTGGTTGCTTTCGTAATTTTGAATTTGTCTTAAGCGTTAAAGGTTGAATAAGAAGATGCATACACGGGTACTTACCGGTATTACGCCCAGCGGCACACCGCACCTGGGCAATTATCTGGGGGCGATTCGCCCAGCCATTCTGGCCAGCAGGCAAAAAGATGTCGACAGTTTTTATTTTCTGGCGGATTTGCATGCATTGATCAAATGCTGTGGTCAACCCGATCGCATCCACCGCTCGACACTGGAAATTGCCGCAACCTGGCTGGCTGCGGGGCTGGACCCGGAACATGTGACTTTTTATCGCCAGTCTGATATTCCTGAAATTCCCCAACTGAACTGGGTGCTGACGTGTGTGACCAGCAAGGGGCTGCTGAACCGAGCACACGCCTACAAGGCGGCGGTGGATAAAAATAATGAATCCGGGGAAGACCCGGATGCCGGCGTGAGCGCCGGGCTGTATATGTACCCGGTGCTGATGGCGGCCGATATTCTGATGTTCAAAAGCAATTTTGTGCCGGTCGGGCGTGACCAGATCCAGCACGTGGAAATGGCGCGCGATATTGCCGAGCGTTTTAATTATTACTATGGTGCCGATCTGCTGGTGCTGCCTGAAGCCCAGATTGACGAACAGGTAGCGACTTTGCCAGGGCTGGATGGGCGCAAGATGAGCAAGAGCTATAACAATACCATTCCGCTGTTCTCTGCGTCTGATGAAATGCGCCGTTTGATCAACAGCATTGTGACCGATGCCAAAGCACCCGGAGAACCAAAAAGCACGGAAGGCTCGGCGCTGTTTGAGATTTACCAGGCGTTTGCCACTGAGGCCGAAACCCAGGCTATGCGGCAGGCCTATGTCGATGGCATTGCGTGGGGTGAAGCCAAGCGTATATTGTTTGAACGTGTGGAGCAGGAAATCGGGCCGATGCGCGCCCGGTATGAACAGTTGATGGCCAATCCGGCACAGATTGAAGATATTTTGATTGAAGGCAGCAAGCGTGCCCGCCAGATTGCCACGCCGCTGCTGGCGCAGTTGCGCGAGGCGGTGGGATTGCGGTCACTGCTCAAGCCGACAAAAACAGCCGCAGATGACGCGCAGGATGCATTGCCAACGGTGCAGGCGGTTGCGGTTTTTAAACAGTACCGCGAAAACGACGGCCTGTTTTACTTCAAACTGGTGGCTGATAACGGCAAAGGCCAGTTGCTGCTGCAAAGCAAGGGATTGCCTTCGGGGCGGGATGCCGGTCAGCGAGTGGCGCTGTTCAAAAAAGATCCGCAGGCAGCATTGGCACAGTTCAAGGCAGACTTCGAATACCCCGAAGGAGTGATGCCAGAACAGGTGCTGGCCGCATTACAGCAGATGCAGGCCGCGCAGGACGCCTAGCAGGGTAAACGGTTGGTTATGCGGTTACGGCTGGCGTTGCTCGCCAGCGTCAGCAGGCGCTTTGGCATCTGCTGTTTCTGGTGCGACTGAATTCTGCTGCGGTAATGCGGCAGCCAGCTTGTTTTTGGCCTTTTCCAGCCTGCGCATCTGAATGCTGGCGGCCAGTTCTGCACCATAGAGAAAAATGGATGCGGAGAAGTAGACCCACAGCATCAGCAGCACCACAGAACTGGCGGCACCATAGACCGACGCAGCAACGGCACGTGCCAGGTAAAAGCTCATCAGCGCTTTTCCAACATGAAACAGCACTGCTGCAACAAACGCCCCCGGCAATATGCAGCGCCGTGGTGGCCGGTGCGCCGGCAGCCACATCATCACAATATAGAAAAAGAATGTGGTGGTAGTGATGGTAAACAACGGATCCAGGAAACGAGATACCGGAAAGATACCGGGTGTATGGGCGACCAGCCAGGCGTTGGCGACAGAAAAATAGGTGGAAATAAAGAGCGAGGCCAGGATCAGAAAGCCGATCAGCACCACCATCAGCAGTGTAAAGAGCCTGACCAGAATGATGCGCAGGATCTGGGTCCAGATGGTGGGCGGGTCTTCTTTTTCCTGTGCAAAACCCCAGACGGTATTGAGCGCGTAACGCAGTTCCACCAGCACACCGGTGGCGCCAATCAAGAAAATGAATAACGCAATGAATGAGGCAAAAATACTCTGGAAAGGCCGCGATGCTGACACGATGAGGCTGTTGACCACCTGGGCAATCTGCGGCCCCAGGATGCCCTGCACCTGCTCAACCAGCCGCAGGCGTGCATCGCCTTCATATACCAGGCCGACAACCGCTACAATAATGACCAGCAAAGGTGCCAGACTGAATACCGTGTAATAAGATAGCGAAGCGGCAAAACGCTGGCAATTGTCTTGCGACCATTTGTAACCAGCATTAAAAAACAGGGACCAGAGCGTCTGCAGCCATTTCATGAGCAAAATAACTTTTGTTCCATACAAGTGAGGATTGTAGTTGCGAAAGTGCGATTGTGATATGGAAAAGAGGATTATCCGCATGGATACTGGCACACCCTGGATTTTGGCGCATGTATCGGATTTGTTGAGAAAGGATAGGCACAAGCATGGGTACTCCTGTGACGTGTATTGAGGATTTGCGCGTTTTAGCCCACAAACGGGTGCCACGTATGTTTTACGAGTATGTGGATACCGGTTCGTATACAGAAAGCACTTACCGTGCGAATGCAGAGGATTTTCAGCCGATCAAGTTTCGCCAGCGTGTCGCGGTGAATATGGCCGACCGCAGCCTGCGCACGCAGCTCATTGGTGAGGATGTTGCGATGCCGGTGGCGCTGGCGCCTACCGGGCTGGTGGGTATGCAGCATGCCGACGGTGAAATTCTGGTGGCCCGCGCGGCCGAAAAGTTTGGTGTGCCGTTTACGTTGTCGACGATGAGCATTTGCTCTATTGAAGACGTGGCCGAGCATACCAGCAGGCCGTTCTGGTTTCAGTTGTATATGATGAAAGACCGCGAGTTCATGAAAAGCCTGATCCGGCGTGCCAGAGATGCCGGATGCTCGGCGCTGGTGCTGACGCTGGACCTGCAATTGCATGGGCAGCGCCATAAGGATATTAAAAACGGCCTTTCAGCACCCCCCAAGCCGACGCTGCGCAACTGGATCAACCTGGCGACCAAGCCGCACTGGTGCTGGAAGATGCTGGGCACCAAACGCCGCTATATGGGCAATATTGTGGGGCATGTGCAGGGGGTGTCGGATATGACGTCGCTGTCCAGCTGGTCCGCCGAGCAGTTTGACCCGACACTGACCTGGGACGATGTGGCCTGGGTGCGCGATCAGTGGGGCGGCAAGCTGATCCTCAAAGGCATTATGGATGCGGAAGATGCGCTTTTAGCGGCACAAAGCGGGGCGCAGGCCATGGTGATCTCCAACCACGGTGGCCGCCAGTTGGATAGTGCGCCTTCCACCATCTCGGTACTGCCTGAAATTGTGCAGGCGGTTGGCGATAAAATAGATGTCTGGGTGGATGGCGGCATGACCACCGGACAACAGGTGCTCAAGGCATTGGCTTTGGGTGCCAAAGGCACCATGATCAGCCGGGCTTATGTGTATGGCCTGGGGGCGATGGGTGAAGCCGGGGTGACCAGGGCACTGGAAATTATCGCGAAAGAGCTGGATGTGACGATGGCATTTTGCGGGCATACCGATATCAGAAAAGTCAACGCTGATATTCTGTGGAAACCTTCGTTGCGTGGTGGTTGATCCCTTATAGGTGTGTATCGGCGATAAAGTAAACTTCACTGAATATCAATGGATTAGGCAGGTTCTGTGGTGATGACTGTAATCTGGCGCAGGTGTATGCGCCTACTGATCTTAGGCGGGCTGTGGCTGGCACTGTATGCGGGTGCACAGGCTGCGCTGCCGTGGGATGCTGCGCCACGAAACCAGTCTGTTGTACAGACAGACCATGTGCGGGCCGAGTTGCTGGTGTATGCCCCGCAGGGGATAGAGCCGGGGGCTACCGTGTGGCTGGGGCTGAAAATGGCACACCAGCCGCAATGGCATACCTACTGGGATAATCCGGGTGATACGGGGCTGCCAACCAGCCTGACGTGGCAATTACCAGCCGGCGTGACTGCTGGTGATGTGCAGTGGCCAGCGCCCAAGCAGCTTCCCATTCAGGAGGGGCTGGTGAACTATGGCTATGACGGTACCGTATTGCTGCCGGTGCAACTGGCGATAGGGCCTGAATTTCAGGGTTCACAACTGGATATCAGCCTGCACGCAGAGTGGCTGGCATGCCGTGTCGAGTGCATCCCGGAGAGCGGGGATTTTCGTCTGACCGTTCCGGCGCAACAGTCCACTATCTCTGAGATTGGTATTTTCGAGTCGACCTGGGAAAACATCCCGCAAACGGATGATGCGGTTACCGCGCAGGCCCACGTCAGCATGGAACCTGGAGCAGGTACATTGCAATGGCGTATTCAGGGGCTGCCTGAATCCATGCAGGGGCGCGATCTGTTGCTGTTTCCGCAGCAAGGTGGGGTAATGGCCAATTCCGGCCCGCTCAGCAGCCATTGGGAAGGGGCTGTGTGGACGGCTGTTTATCCCCTGCTTGAGCAAAGGCTGGAAAGCCCGGACAGCATGCGTGCGGTGCTGACAGTCGCAGTGGCTGATCAGGAAACGACCGTCTCGTCAAAGACACCTGCCCTGTGGATTGAAGCGCAGGTGCAAGGTCAGTGGCCGGCCGAATGGCAACCCAGCGGTATTCCGCCTGCGTTGCAGGCCGGTATTGATGCAGACCGTGCGGCGGCTCAGGCCCAGGCTTCCGGTGCAGCCATGGGTACATCGTCATGGCTGGGCGCATTGCTGTTGGCTTTTGCCGGCGGGTTGTTGCTGAACCTGATGCCATGTGTGTTTCCGGTGCTCTCCATCAAAGCGCTGACGTTTGCCCAATCGGGCGGGCATACACGCGGCATGCACATTGCTACCGGGCTGGCTTATGGGCTGGGTGTTGTGATTACCATGTTAATTCTGGCTGGTGTCATGCTGGCATTGCGCGCGACCGGTTCGGGGCTGGGCTGGGGGTTTCAGTTGCAGTCACCGGTGTTTGTGGCGTTGCTGGCCGTGCTGTTTACGCTAATCGGCCTGAACCTGCTGGGTGTTTTTCAGGTATTAACGGTATTGCCGGGCCGCATCAGCGACATCAGAGGCAAGACGCCTTCGGT
Organism: Saezia sanguinis; assembly: GCF_963921665.1. Taxonomy (NCBI): domain Bacteria; kingdom Pseudomonadati; phylum Pseudomonadota; class Betaproteobacteria; order Burkholderiales; family Saeziaceae; genus Saezia; species Saezia sanguinis. The sequence goes on along the minus strand of NZ_CAWUGC010000017.1, from coordinate 62,580 downwards.
GGATGCGTTCTTTTCCGGCATTGTGTCGGTGCTGATTGCCACCCCTTGTACCGCGCCATTCATGGGGGCAGCGCTGGGGGTTGCCCTGGTGCTGCCGGCATGGCAGGCGCTGAGCATTTTTCTGGCCTTGGGCATCGGTCTGGCTCTGCCGCTGATGCTGCTGGCCTGTATACCTGTGCTGGCGCAGTGGCTGCCCAAGCCGGGCGCGTGGATGGAAACCTTCCGCAGGTTCATGGCATTTCCGATGCTGGCCACAGTGCTGTGGTTGGTGTGGGTGATTGGCCTGCAAACCAGTGTGGATGGCGCTGTCGGGCTGCTGGCTATTCTGCTGGCGCTGGCTTTGCTGATGTGGGTGTGGGGCTGGAGCCAGCAACACCGTGCACAAACGCAGGGCCGTAGCTGGCGCAGAATTGCGGTGATATTGAGTGTATTGCTGCTGGCAGGGGTGACTTTCTGGACAGCTCCCTCCTGGCGTGCGGCGTCTGTCGCTGCGCCGGCAGCAGTCAGTAGCGGCTGGCAGCCCTGGTCGGCTGAACGGGTGCAGCAATTGCAGGCACAAGGCCAGCCGGTGTTCATTGACTTCACAGCAGCATGGTGCATGACCTGTCAGGTCAATAAGCGCACAACGTTAACCCAGCCCGATGTGTTGAAGGCGTTTGCCGATAAAGGCGTGGTTTTGTTGCAGGCGGACTGGACTCGTCCCGATCCCGCCATTGCAGCCGAGTTGCAGCGCTTGGGGCGCAGCGGCCTGCCGGTTTATGTGCTGCTGGTGCCGGGACAGGCGCCGCAGTTGCTGCCGGAGGTGCTGACGCCCGGTATTGTTTACCAGGCGCTGGATACCATTTAATCAAAAAATTTTTTGCAGGAGAGCATCATGCCTGTGTGGTTGATCACAGCTTCCATGTTGGTGGTGTCTAATGTGTTCATGACGTTTGCCTGGTACGGGCATTTGAAGAACCTCAACAGCAAACCCTGGATTTATGCAGCACTGATCAGCTGGATGATTGCATTAGGCGAGTACCTGATCCAGGTGCCGGCCAACCGCATTGGCTATACGGCGCTTTCGCTGGGGCAATTGAAGATCATGCAGGAGGTGATCACGCTGCTGGTGTTTGTTCCTTTCAGCGTGTACTTCATGAACCAGCCGTTAAAGCTCGATTATCTTTGGGCCGGGCTGTGCATGCTGGGTGCGGTGTATTTTATTTTCAGGAGCTGATCATAATAAAAAAGCCGCGTTTTGAATAACTCACGCGGCTTTTTGAAGGGATGCTGGCTGGCGTTTATTGTTCTTCAACCTTACGCAACGCCGGGAACAGAATCACATCGCGAATGCTGGGTGAATCGGTCAGCAACATCATCAGGCGGTCAATGCCGATACCGCAGCCACTGGCGTAGGGCATGCCATATTCCAGCGAGCGGATAAAGTCGGCATCGTAATACATGGCCTCGTCATCGCCGGAGTCTTTGGCGTCTACCTGGGCTTTAAAGCGGGCTGACTGGTCTTCGGCATCGTTCAACTCAGAGAAAGCATTGCCGAATTCACGCCCGGTTACATACAGCTCGAACCGCTCGGTGATCAGCGGGTTGCTGTCCGAGGCGCGTGCCAGTGGTGATATTTCTGTAGGGTGCTCCATGATGAACGTGGGGTTCCACAGCTTTTCTTCCACGGTTTCTTCAAAGTATTTCACCTGCAGCGATGCCAAGCTTTCGGTAGCCTTGGTTTCAATCTTGCGCCTGGCAAGCTGCTGTTGCAGCCATTCCACGCTGTCGACGTTGTCCGGTGTAACGCCTTCGTTGTATTGCAGGATGGCATCGCGGATGGTCAGGCGTGCAAAGGGCTGGCTGAGGTCAACCGTTTTCCCCTGATAGGTCAGCACGGCAGAACCGGTGGTTTCAATGGCGACATGGCGCATCAGTTCTTCGGTAAAGTTCATCTGATCCTGATAATTCCAGTACGCCGCGTAATACTCCATCATGGTGAATTCAGGGTTGTGGCGTACGCTGATGCCTTCATTGCGGAAGTTGCGGTTGATCTCAAACACCCGCTCAAACCCGCCGACCAGTAAACGCTTGAGGTAGAGCTCCGGCGCAATGCGCAGGTACATGTCCTGATCGAGCGCATTGTGGTGTGTGACAAACGGTTTGGCATTGGCACCACCGGGAATCGGGTGCAGCATGGGGGTTTCCACTTCCAGAAAGTCATGGTTCAGCATGAACTGGCGAATGCTGGCAATGGCTTTGGAGCGGAGCACAAACCGCTTGCGGGCCTGCTCGTCGGTAATCAGGTCAACATAACGCTGGCGGTATTTGATCTCCTGGTCTGCAATGCCGTGAAACTTGTCCGGCAGCGGGCGCAGGCTTTTGGTGATCATGTGCAATTGGTTGACCTTGACCGACAGTTCGCCGGTTTTGGTTTTAAACACCACGCCCTCAGCGCCGATGATATCACCCAGGTCCCACTGTTTGAATTCGGCATAAGCCTCTTCACCAATACCGTCGCGGGTGATGTAAAGTTGAATACGCCCGCCGGTGGGGCCGAATGAACCATCCTGAATGGTGGCAAAGCTCGCTTTGCCCATAACGCGTTTGAGCATCATGCGGCCGGCTACCTTGCACGGGATAGCCTGTTCGTTCAGCGCATCGTGTTCAATATGGTCATAAGTTTCGTGCAACTGCGCGGCATGGTGAGTTGGTTTAAAATGGTTTGGAAAAGCAGGGGCGCCGCCATCTGCCTGAATCTGGCGCAGACGTTTGAGTTTTTCACGCCGCTCTGCAATCAGTTGGTTTTCTTCTGGTGCAGCTACATCCGTAGCGGGAGACGCGGGTGTTTCGTTTGTCATGAAATGCCTTTGGTACAAAAAATCAAATACAAACTACTGATTTTACGGATTTCACCCGTTTCAGGTGCAAGTGGGTTTGAAATACAGGCAATACAGGTGCATTTGATCTTGCCCGTTTCTGGGCAGGGGAATGGCTGGATGTACAACAGATAGGCCAGATTTTGAGGGAAATACGTCTTATTTTGTCGAATTTGGCCACATTTGTGGAACATTTCACTGACAGCGGGGCTCAAAACGCAGTACGATGAAAAGTTATTGAGCGAATTTTTAAAAGGATCACATTTGGAAACCTCTTTTTTCAGTCTGGCATTGGCAGACTCTTTGCAAAAAGCCATCAAGGAGATGGGCTATACCAGTATGACCCCGATCCAGGCCAAAGCCATACCGATGGTGCTGGACAATCATGATGTGATGGGGGCTGCACAGACCGGAACAGGAAAAACCGCCGCGTTTTCCCTGCCGCTGTTGCAAAAAATGCTCAAGCATGAGAACAGCAGCATGTCGCCTGCGCGCCATCCGGTGCGGGCAGTGGTGTTGTTGCCAACGCGTGAACTGGCCGATCAGGTAGCAGAATCGGTTCGCGCCTATGCCAAGCATACCAAGCTGAAAATTGCCTGTGTGTTTGGCGGTATGGATATGAAGCCGCAGGCCGCCGAGCTCAAAGGCGGGGTGGAAGTGCTGATTGCCACCCCCGGGCGCCTGCTGGACCATATTGAAGCGCGCAACTGTGTGCTGAACCAGGTGGAATATGTGGTGCTGGATGAGGCCGACCGCATGCTGGACATCGGGTTTCTGCCGGATTTGCAGCGCATTTTGAGCTATCTGCCCAAGCAGCGGCAGACATTGCTGTTTTCCGCCACGTTTTCTCCGGAAATCAAAAGGCTGGCGCAAAGCTACCTGCATGATCCGCAACTGGTGGAAGTGGCGCGCCCCAATGCGACGGCAACCAATATTGAGCAGCGTGTGATCGAAGTGGCCGACAGCGATAAGCGACGGGCATTGGTCAAGCTGCTGCGTGATGAAAACATCACGCAGGCGATTGTTTTTAGCAACAGCAAAATCGGAACTTCGCGGCTGGCACGCGCTTTGGAGCGTGATGGATTTAAAACAGCCGCGCTGCATGGTGATAAGTCGCAGGACGAACGCTTGAAAGCGCTGGAAGCGTTTAAGCAAGGAGAGGTAACGCTGTTGGTAGCCACAGACGTGGCGGCGCGCGGACTGGACGTGAGCGATTTGCCTGCGGTGTTCAATTATGATCTGCCGTTCCACGCGGAAGATTATGTGCACCGCATTGGCCGCACCGGCCGTGCCGGGGCCAAAGGGATGGCAGTATCTTTTGTCGAGCCCGGACAGCGTAAACTGCTGGCGGAAATTGAGCGTCTGGTGAAAAAAACGTTTACGCTGGAGCGCATTGAGCTGGCGGACGAACATGCCAGACCTCACCGCACGCGGGAACGCGCCTCCGATGAGGGTGAACGCAGAAGCTCACAGCGTAACCGTGGTTACAAGGAGCGGTTGGAGCGGGAGCCATCTGCCGATGCCAGTGAGGTGGGCTATGCCCTGCCACAAGGCAAACGCAGCAGCGACCCGCTGTTTGACCAGCCGTACCAGGAGCCAGAAAACGCTACTGAGCAGGCGGCATGGGACGTGAGCCTGCCGGCACTGTCTTCGCAGAAAAACTTTTTATCAAGGTATATCAAGCCCAAACGCAAACAGGTTGCTGCGCTGTTGGGCGGTAACGAAAGCAATAAATAGCGTTGCTTTGACTGTTTAACTGCTGATTTCATTTCCTGACAACATGCCGCATTTATATGCGGCATGTTTTTTATGTGCAATCAATGAGTTGTACGGAAAAGGCGGCAAGTGTTTTGCCCGGTGCATTGGTTTGTGCCGGATAAAGGATTGAAGCATAACTTTTCCCTGGGGGGTAATTACAAAACCAGTGTCTTTTTCTGGCAGATTGGCTGCCATTGGAGTGTATGGCTATATACTGCGCATGCGAACATGAATCATCAGGTAAAGGATGCACATGGGAGTTTTTTTTGATAACTTCATTGCAAATATGTATGGCCCCCACTTTTTGGTTTTTTATCTTTTCTGGATAATAGCCATTTCTGTGCTGACATGGTTTGCCGTTAAAAAACTTTCACAGGTTTATTTTCAACCGGTTTTGCTTTCAGGGAATGTCAACCCGTATGAAGTGGCGACTTTGCGGGGAATTGACAGCCTGTTAAGTGTGATTGTTTTCAGGCTGCTGCATCTGGGTTTCCTGATGCCTGTATCAGATCAGCCGCAGGAGCTGGTTAAAAACTTCAATAAGAGTGAACAGCATAAACAGGCACTTTCGGAGTTGGAAAGAAAGTTGCTCAAACACTTTCGCACGCCTTCGGCGATGACCACTGCGCGCGAGCATGTACAGCCGGCGTTTTTTCATAATCTGCGGCTGCTACAAAATGACAGTTTGATAGTTTCCGCCGGCAATATGTACCTGATACGTTTTTTTGCCTGGTTTGGTTTTGCCGCTATTTTAGGCATGGGTTTTTACAAACTGGTTGCAGCGCTGACAACCGGGCATGACAACGTTATTTTTCTATGCATCATGATGTTGATGAGTGGCATCATTTATTACAAAATGGTACTGAGTAAGAAAGGTGGTTTTCTGCACCAGCAGAGGGCGTTACTGACCAATAAAGGCATCAGCCTGATCAATCACCTGATGCGTACACTGGGGGTACTCAGAAAAGATAAACAGGCACTTGAGAAGGTGGTGCAGCATAAGGATGAAAATACCCTGCTGCTGATGTTTGCGCTGTTTGGCCTTGCTGCCATAGATATTGCCCAGGTGCGTGAGTATTCACCGCTGTTTCCCAAAGAGATGTTGTTTCCTTATGCAATAGGCACATTGTCTGCAGCGAATGCACGTGCAGGCTCAACTGGGGGGTGTGGCGGCGGTGTCGGATGCAGTGGCGGTGGGAGTGGATGCGGCAGCGGTTGCGGCGGTGGATGTGGTGGCTGTGGCTGACGCACATGCAGATGTTTCTGATGCGGACATGAGGTATCGCCCTCAAAGGTTGACCGTGCAGTGGCACATCACGGACCGCTGCAATCTGCGTTGTCACCATTGCTATCAGGACAGTTATACGCATGCAGGGCAGGATCTGAAAACACTGCAGGCCATTGCAGCACAGGTGTTTGCGCTTCATGAGGAATGGGAGGAAAGTGGAGCCAGAATTCCTCTGAGTTTTACCATTACAGGCGGCGAACCCTGTGTACATCCTGCATTCAGAGAATTGCTGTGCTTTTTGTCTGCTCACCCGAGCAAACCCGCATTGGGCATTTTAAGTAACGGCAGCCTGATTGATATCGGGCTGGCGCAGTTTTTTTCACGCCTTCCGGTGGCGTATGTCCAGCTCAGTGTGGATGGCAAGCCTGCCACGCATGATTTGATTCGCGGGCAGGGGCATTTTGAACAAGTGATTCAAGCGAGTCAGATTTTGCGTCAGGCTGATGTTCGTGTTGTCTGGTCTTTTACGGCGCACCAGGGCAATTTTCATGAGTTTGCCGATGTGGTGCGATTGGCCAGAAAGTACAAAGTCAGCCGTATCTGGTCGGACCGGATGATTCCTTCTGGTGGTGACAATGGGCTCAAGGCCTTGAATGCCGAACAGACCTCGCAGTATCTGATGCATATGCGGCAGGCATGGGGTGAAGCGTCCAGGCCAAGACACAACGTGACAGAGGTAGCCTTACACCGTGCGCTGCAGTTTCAGGCGCAGGGAAATAGTCCTTACCACTGCAAGGCAGGTGGGGAACTGGTGACGATCATGCCCGATGGTACGCTGTATCCGTGCCGGCGACTTCCGGTCAGCATAGGCAATGTGTTGCATACACCGCTGAAAACGCTTTATGACATGCCTTTGATGCAGGACCTGAGGGATTTTGAGGGACCGCAGTCATGTAACCCCTGTGTCTATAAAAACCTGTGTAAGGGAGGGCTCAGGTGCCTAGCCCATGCCGTCAATGGCGATATGTTCAGTGCCGATCCGGGGTGTCAGGCGCTGCAAAGGCTACTTCACTGAAAACGGGTCCACAGATTGCGAGCACATCACCTGAGAAATGGTGACCGGCGCGCATGTGTCTGTGTCTGTTACTGCAGGGGCGGTACCAGCCGTGTCAATTCGGGCGGCGCTTAACTGACCGCCCCACAGGCAGCCGGTATCGAGTGCCAGCAGGTTGGGGCGGTTGATCAGTCCCAGTACAGACCAGTGTCCGAACGCGATAGGGGTGTTTTCGGTTTTTCTCCCCGGCACTTCAAACCAGGGCATCAGGTCGGGCACGGGCGATGTGGCCTGGCCTTTGATTGTAAAGTTAAGCGTGCCATCGGCTTTGCAAAAGCGGATGCGGGTCAATGCATTGACAATAAAGCGCAGGCGGTCTATGCCGGTGAGCGTATCTGACCAGCGATCAGGCTCATTGCCGAACAGTTCCTGCATAAAGGCTTTGATATCTGAAGAGCGGAGAACAGCCTCCACTTCGTGTGCATAGGCAAGTGTCTGCGGCAGATCCCATTGGGGCACAACACCGGCGTGTACCATCAGCCAGCCGTGCTGATACAAAGCCATGTGCTGATGGCGTAACCAGTCGATGTAATACCACAGATAGGGGGATTTCAGAAGAGGCGTCAATGTGTCATGGCGCCTGACTTTGCGCACGCCATAGGCAACCCCCATCAGATGCGTATCGTGATTGCCGATCAGTGAGGTGACCGCATTGCCAAGCTGTACAACCGCCTCAAGCGTTTCGAGCGACTGCGGGCCACGGTTGACAATATCCCCCAGCAAAATCAGGTGATCGCGTGAGGGGCTGAAGTCGATCAGCTTTAAAAGCTGCTGAAAAGGCTGATAACATCCTTGCAGATCACCAATCAAATAAAGGGCCATGTTTGTGAGACGGAAAGTAAGGCAAAATGGGGTTCGAACGGTCCGCTTGCGCAGACGCCGAATGGTTGGAGTATAAGAGATGGGATGTTTTCATTTCAGAGGTGCATGCTAAATTCATGTTTGGTGCATAGTTGTTCCATGCAGGTTTAGAAAATAAAGAAAAATGTGAGAGTTGCTGTAAAAAATGTTGATTAACGCTATGACAATGGAGTTTTCTGCTTCACCTGCTCAGTCTGAAGAATTTGCACAATGGTTATACGGCTTGCAGCGCAGTTGCCAGCAGCCGCCATTAAAGCCACGTATGCCGCTTTACATCGGGGGGGCGCATGTGGGTTCTGTGGAGGAAGGCATTGCACAGCGCTTGTTGCAGCAGCATTTTTTCCGGCAAGAGGCCGGGCAGCTTGTTTTGGCACCTGATTCAGCAACCATGGTTTTGCAGGATGTTGCATTATGGCTGCGGGAAAAGGGCCTGGCGGCCAAATGGCGTGACGAACAACTGGCCGTGCTGGATGGCAGTGGCCAGACCCATGCAACAGTTGAGCGTGCCGTGATCCGTACGCTGGGGATGACAAGCGTGGCGGTACATCTGTTTGGCCGGCTGGCGGATGGCCGCATCTGGCTGCAGCGCCGGGCGCTGGATAAGGCGACCGACCCGGGCAAGCTGGATACGCTGGCTGGCGGGCTGGTTGCTGCGCATGAGCCTTTGGATGTGGCGCTGGAGCGCGAAACCTGGGAAGAGGCCGGGGTACGCTGGCCGCAGGTGAAGAATGTTCGCAAAGGCGAAATGTTTGTGGTGCAGTGCCCGATTGATGAACGTATTGGCGGGTATATGATTGAACAGTGCCATTGGTATACCGCACAGTTGGCCGATGATGTGTTGCCGGTGAATCAGGATGGCGAGGTGGCGGAATTTGCCTTGTTGTCACCCGAAGATATGGTGCAGGCCATGCTGGCAGGGGACTGTGCCGCAGAGGCGGCATTGATTTTTGCACGTGTGATGGGTATGGAAACAAACCGGAGCCATGGTAAAGGCCAAGTCGGCTCTTAACCCCTCTGGTGGCAAAAGCTAGGCGGCAGAGGGTTCGTTGTGTTCTGCTTGTGGTCCAGTATCGCTCTGGGTTTGTTCCGTTTGGGCAATCTGTCCGATATAGCGGGCAAAGTCGGGGTCTTCGCCTTCCAGAAGGCGTGGCAATGCAGCGCTGAAGTCACTCCGGCGGCACCATTGGCGGATAAAGTCTTCCCACGAGTACCAGAGCTGCCGGCGCCGCTGTGACATGCGCTTTCTGCACAGCAGCAGATAGGCCCGCTCAAAGATAGAGATCAGTATCTCAAACAGGGCATTGCGGCGCATGAGCTGCTCATCATTGAGTTCTGGATGAACTTTTTCAGACAGCAGGTAGAGATCCGAGTTGCCGATCACCTGTTTAAGAAAATCGGTGTAGGCGTTGGAAAGGGTGTCGTGAATTTCGAATTCTTCGTTTTCCCTGGCGCGTATGAAATTCCAGGCGAACACACCTACAGCAAACAGCAGGCTGAGAACTTTGGCTGTTTCGCCAACGATGGTGATAAGGGCTGTTTCAGTCATAAAGGGCCGGTTGTGGCAAGATGTGCTTGTAACGGGGCTTGTACCTGCAACTGACTGTAGTATAGCGATTCCGAAAGGGAATGGTTCAGGTGTACGGTTCAATACGCTTTTTAGGATGTACCAACAAGAGGGTTTGTGGAAAACCAAGGTTTTACTGCGGAGACCGCCCGGGTTACTGCTAAAAGGAGCCGAGTTCATTAGAATATCCCCTGGTTCTGATGAGGATGGCATGTTTGCCGGTCTGTGCAGAACCGATGACCGGCGCAGAAACCTGGACCCAAGTAATGTGTCAGCCATGCGCTTTGATAAAGCGTGCTGCATGCCGGTGTTTGGTATTTCTATAGAATAAATTTCATGTCCTCCATACCTGCTGAAGTCAAGCGTCGGCGTACGTTTGCCATTATTTCTCACCCCGATGCGGGGAAAACAACGCTCACAGAAAAGCTGCTGCTGTTTTCTGGCGCGATCCAGATTGCCGGCTCGGTCAAGGCGCGCAAAGCCAGTCGCCATGCCACTTCGGACTGGATGGAAATTGAAAAGCAGCGTGGTATTTCGGTGGCATCATCTGTGATGCAGATGGAGTACCGCGATTGCGTGATCAATCTGCTGGATACACCGGGGCACCAGGACTTTTCCGAAGATACTTACCGTGTGCTGACAGCAGTGGACGCTGCGCTGATGGTGATTGACGCGGCCAATGGTGTTGAGCCACAAACCCGCCGGTTGCTGCAGGTATGCCGGGCCCGTAACACACCGATCCTGACGTTTGTGAACAAGATGGACCGTGAGGTGCAGGAGCCTTTGGATGTGCTTGATGAAATCGAGCGTGAACTGGGCATGACGGTAACCCCGTTCACATGGCCGGTAGGCATGGGCAAGCGCTTTCATGGCGTGATGGATTTACGCGAGCAGCAGATGCGTGTATTCACGCCGGGTGAAGACCGGCATCATGATGACGACGAGATCATCAGCGGGCTGGATAACCCGGCGCTGGCGCAGCGCTTTGGCGCGGAATATGAGCAGGCTGCGCAGGAAATTGAATTGTTGCAAGAGGCTGCTGTTCCGTTTGATGAAGCTGAATTTCTGGCGGGTAAACAGACGCCGATGTTTTTTGGCTCGGCCATCAATAATTTTGGTGTGCGTGAAGTGCTGGATGCACTGGTTGACCTGGCGCCACCGCCGGAGGCCAGGCCGGCCATTCAGCGTGTGGTGGACCCGCAGGAGAACAAGTTCACCGGGGTGGTGTTTAAAATCCAGGCGAACATGGACCCGGCGCATCGTGACCGGATTGCATTTGTGCGGGTGGCCTCAGGGCACTTTACCCGTGGCATGCGGTTAAAGGTGGTGCGCTCGGGCAAGGAGTTGCGTCCCAACACGGTGGTGTCTTTTCTGAGCCAACGCAGAGAATTGCTGGATGAGGCGTATGCTGGCGATATCATTGGTATTCCCAACCATGGGGTGTTGCAACTGGGCGATACGCTGACCGAAGGTGAGCAACTGCAATTTACCGGCCTGCCGTTTTTTGCGCCGGAAATGTTCCGTACCGTGGAGGTGGCCGACCCGCTCAAGACCAAGCAGTTGCGGGCCGGGCTGACCCAGCTAGGCGAAGAGGGCGCCATTCAGGTATTCCGTCCGGTAGCCGGCAGTTTGCTGTTGTTAGGGGCAGTGGGCCAGTTGCAGTTTGAAGTGGTGGCACACCGGCTGGAGCATGAATACGGCGTCAAGGCACGTATCATGCCGTGCAAATTTACGCTGGCGCGCTGGGTCACGTGTGACGATCCGAAGGAGTTGCAGCGCTTTATCGGAGCCAATGGACACCGTGTGGCTTACGATGCGGTGGATGCACCAACCCTGCTGGTGGAGTATTTTCCTGAGTTACGGGCCATTGAGGAAAACTGGCCGAAGATACAGTTTCATTCCATGCGTGAACATTCCGGACTGGTATTTCAAAATAAAGAAGGATAGACGCGGGTTTTCCTTTTTGATCATTTCATGAAACAGGAGACATTGGCGTGAATGTGCGTGCTTATATGAATTTGGTCCGTTGGGACCGTCCCGCGGGCTGGTTGTTGCTGTTGTGGCCGACATTATCGGCATTGTGGTTGGCGGCCGGCGGTTTTCCAGGCTGGCATTTGATTATTGTATTTACGCTGGGTACGATTCTGATGCGCTTTGCCGGCTGCTGCATCAATGATGTGGCAGACCGCAAGTTTGATCTCTATGTGAAGCGGACGATCCACCGGCCGGTTACCTCCGGAGAGCTCAGTGTCAAGCAGGCGCTGATGTGCGGGGCCATATTGGCATTGCTGTCATTTGCCCTGGTGCTCACAACCAATCTGGCAACCATTGTGGCCTCGCTTCTAGGGCTGTTTGTTACGCTGATTTATCCGTATACCAAACGTTTTTTCTCCATTCCGCAGGCCGTGCTGGGGATTGCATTCAGCTTTGGCATACCGATGGCGTTTACCGCAGTGCTGGGCACCAACTGGACCTGGCATGGTGTGATCACAGGCACCCATATGGGCTATGCCTGGCTGCTGCTGCTGGGCAATCTGTTCTGGGTGATTGCCTATGATACCGAGTATGCCATGGTGGATCGCGATGACGATTTGAAGCTGGGCATGATCAAGACGTCGGCCATTACTTTCGGCAAATACGATACCTTCATCATCATGCTGTGCTATGTTGCGTTTCTGTTTATCTGGTCGCAGGTCGGATTCAGGCTGGGCGCACGCTGGCCTTACTGGCTGGGGCTGCTGGTGGCATTTGCGCAGGCGATCTGGCATTACACGCTGATTGAGAACCGTACCCGCGAGGGGTGTTTCAAGGCGTTTACCAAAAATCACTGGATTGGTTTTTCCATTTTTGCCGGTGTGCTGGCAGGCAGTCTGCTTCCTTATTAAGTCAGTGGCTGGCGGAATCAGGCCGGCATTTTTTGAGAATCCGCATAGCGACAAATCTGATCATTTCTGTTTTAAATCTTTTGCCGCGCCCAGCGCATTTGCAGATTGAATTACAGTTCATGTGTTGAATTGTGGGGGGAACAGTCAGTGAAGTGGCATGCTTATTTCAGATTGATGCGTTGGAACAGCCCGGCAACCGGGTTGCTGTTATGGCCAACGATGTCGGCATTATGGCTTGCTGCCCGCGGTTTTCCTGGCTGGCACCTGGTGATTGTGTTTGCTTTGGGATCGGCACTGATGCATTTTGCCGGCTGCTGTGTCAATGATACGGCCGACCGGGAGTTTGATCTGCATGTCAAAAGGACGCATGACCGACCGGTGACGACCGGGGAGCTCACGCCCCGGCAAGCGTTGACATGCGGCGCAGTACTGACGCTGATTGCATTTGCACTGGTGCTCACAACCAATCTGGCAACCATTGCCGCTTCGGTGTTTGGTGCATTGATCACGCTGTTTTATCCTTTTGCCAAACGTTTCATTTCGGTTCCTCAGGCGGTGCTCGGGGTGGCTTTCAGCTTTGGCATTCCAATGGCGTTTACCGCAGTGTTAGGCGGGCCATGGCATGCAGTGGTGACCGGGCCGGGAATGGGCTATGCATGGCTTTTGCTGTTTGGCAATTTCTTTTGGGTGATTGCCTACGATACCGAATATGCCATGGTCGACCGTGATGATGATCTGAAGATCGGTATCAAAACCTCTGCCATCACATTTGGGCGCTGCGACGTTTTGATTGTCATGCTGTGTTATGGCCTGTTTTTGTCCATCTGGTCTTATGTGGGTATCCGTTTGCATGTGCACTGGTTCTATTGGCTTGGAATGGCCGCGGCCGGTGCGCAGGCGATCTGGTATTACACCCTGATTAAAGACCGGACCCGCGAGGGCTGCCTGAAAGCCTTTAACAACAATCAATGGCTCGGCTTTTCAATTTTTGCCGGCTTGCTCATTGGCGGCATCATTTCACCTGGGGTTTAACCGGGCGCAAAACTTTGCTGCGATAGCCTGTCAGACAGGCGGATGTTGTGCTGCTGCTTGTGCAAAGTGCCGAAGGGTGTTTTGCACACAGCATGCCAGGCAGGTATATCGATATTGCAAAATAATCTATACCTGTGTCAAATCATGTAACTGTATGATTCTATAGGAATTTTTGTCATGCATGAATTTCATTCATGCATTGGTGAAAATAAAGCGCTTTTTTGACAGGTTTTTTCTGTTCAAAATGCCTTATCATTTGAAGTTCCGCCACTGGCCAGGGGCTGTATTGCATCTGGCAATTGCTGGGCGAGTCAGGATAAAGCATTCCGGGTGTTGCAAAGATCTCAGCGCCCGGCGTGAGCAGATTTGAAAACGAAAGGTAAATAAATGGCAAAGACACATTCGCTAGGCTTCCCCCGTGTTGGTCGTATGCGCGAGCTGAAATTCGCGCTGGAAGATTACTGGGCAGGTAAGGCAGAACTGAAAACACTGGAAGACACCGCACAGAAAATCCGCCAGTACAACTGGGGCGTGCAAAAAGGGCTGGACTTCGTGCCCGCAGGTGAGTTCTGTTATTACGACCATATGCTGGACATGTCTACCCGTCTGGGGGTGATTCCTGAGCGTTATGTGGCTGATGAGCCGGCGGTTACTACCTATTTCCGCATGGCGCGTGGCCGTGCTCCGGGTGGCAAGGATGTGGCCGCACAGGAAATGACCAAATGGTTCAATACCAATTACCATTATCTGGTGCCCGAGCTGAAAAAGGATCAGAAGTTTACATTGAATATTGCAGACCAGCTGGCACAGATCCGTGCTGCAAAAGCTGCCGGTGTGAATGTGAAGCCGGTACTGGTCGGGCCGGTGACGTTCCTGGCATTGGCCAAACAGCGCGATGCAGGCGAAAACAGCGAAGCACGCCTGGCGCATCTGCCGGCACTGTTGCAGGCGTATGCCCAATGGCTGAAGGCTTTGGCAGACGAAGGTATTGAATGGGTGCAGTTGGATGAGCCGATTCTGGTGACCGATTTGACGGCTGCATGGCAACAGGCTTTGCAGCAGGCTTATGCCGAGCTGAGCAAAGCACCGGTGAAAATTCTGCTGGCTACCTATTTTGGTACGCTGGGTAAAAACCTGGATACCGCTGTGAAACTGCCGGTGGACGGGCTGCATATAGATGCTGTGGCCGGACGAGTCCAGCTTGATGATGTGCAGAAACTGTGGCCGCAGGACAAGGTGTTGTCAGTGGGTATTGTCAATGGCCGCAACATCTGGCGCACCAACCTGCGCCAGGCAGTGGAAACATTGCAGCCGATTGCCAAGGCACGTGGCGATAAGCTGTGGGTGGCCCCCAGTTGCTCTTTGCTGCACAGCCCGGTGGATCTGACCTCAGAGGAAAGCCTGGATGGTGAAGTGAAATCCTGGCTGGCATTCGCAGTGCAGAAAGTGGGCGAAGTGGCCGTAATTGCCAAAGCGCTGAATCAGGGCGTGGATGCGGTTAAGGCTGAACTGGATGAGTCTGATGCCGTGGTGAAATCCCGCCAGACTTCCAAGCGTATTCACCACGACGCCGTGGCCAAGCGCATAGCTGCTGTGACGGAAGCTGATTACAAACGCAAGAGCCCGTTCAGTGAACGCATTCAAAAGCAGCAGGCACAGTTGAAGCTGCCGATGTTTGCGACGACCACCATTGGTTCGTTCCCGCAAACGCCGGAAATCCGTGCTTTGCGTCGCGACTGGCGTGCCAGCAAGCTTTCTGATGCTGATTACACCAAGGCGATTCAGGCTGAAATCAAGCTGGTGGTGGACGAGCAGGAGGCTCTGGGGCTGGACGTGCTGGTGCATGGCGAGCCGGAGCGCAACGACATGGTGGAGTATTTCGGCGAGTTGCTGGAGGGCTTTGCATTTACCCGTTTTGGCTGGGTGCAAAGCTACGGTTCACGCTGCGTGAAGCCGCCGATCATTTTCGGTGATGTATACCGCCCCAAAGCAATGACCGTGGAATGGACCAGCTATGCACAGAGCCTGACGAAAAAGCCGATGAAAGGCATGTTGACCGGCCCGATCACGATTCTGGGGTGGTCATTCCCGCGTGACGACCTGGCGCCAAGTCAGATCTGCCAGCAGATTGCACTGGCTCTGAGCGATGAAGTGCTGGATCTGGAAAAGGCAGGTATCAAGGTGATTCAGATTGATGAGCCGGCTTTCCGTGAACTGCTGCCATTGAAGAAGGAAGATCAGCCTGCCTATCTGAAGTGGGCGGTGGAGTCATTCCGTCTGTCCAACAGCGCGGTGGCCGATGAAACGCAGATTCACACCCACATGTGCTATTCGGAATTCAACGAGATCATTGAACCGATTGCTGCGCTGGATGCCGATGTGATCACGATTGAAACATCACGCAGCGACAATGAACTGCTGGAAGTGTTCCGCAAGTTCAAGTATCCGAATGACATTGGCCCGGGTGTTTACGACATTCACAGCCCGCGAGTGCCTTCGGTACAGGACATGGAGCAGTTGATTGAGCGTGCTGTCAACTATATTCCGGCCAAGCAGGTCTGGGTGAATCCTGACTGCGGGCTGAAGACGCGCCGCTGGGAGGAAGTACGCCCGGCGCTGAAGAATATGGTGGAAGCAGCGCATCACCTGCGTGCAAAATTCAAGGCCTGATTGCAGGAGTGCAGGACTTGAAATGCCAGCCTGTCGCTTTGACAGGCTGCAGGCTGGCAGATGAATCTGATTCAAAATGATATAAAGAGAAAGAGCATTCGCATTGGCCTGCAGTTCGGGTTGTGAGTGCGGGCTTTTCACATAGCCGCTGAGGGGCGCATTATGGCTTTGTCACATGCACAGCAACTGGAGTTGCTTAACCAGAGCGTAAGCGAGTTGAAAAATGGTACGCAGGTATCGTTTGAATTTTTTCCGCCAGCTACGGCTGAGGCGGAAGAAAACCTGTGGTCCACGATTACCAAGCTGGCTGCGTTAGGGCCGCGTTTCATGTCGGTGACGTACGGGCATAATGAGCAGTCGCGTCAGCGCACGCACAATGTGATCAAACAGATCAAAGAGCGCACAGGCATTACCGCTGCACCGCATCTGACGTGTATTGACGCTTCTGAAGAAGAGATTAAAAACATTGCCCGGGACTATTGGAACAGTGGTATCCGCCATATTGTGGCGTTGCGTGGCGATAAGCAGCCTGGGCGGCAATATACGAATTTTTACGCCAATGACTTGGTGCGCATGCTCAAAGAGGTGGCCGACTTTGAAGTCTCGGTGGCAGCTTATCCTGAAATGCATCCTGAAGCACGCAGCGCGCAGTCGGATCTGATTGCGCTCAAGCGCAAGGTAGAGGCCGGTGCCAGCCGTGCGATTACACAGTTCTTTTTCGATGTTGAGAATTATCTGAGATTCCGCGACCGTTGTGTCGGGGCCGGCATTGATGTTGAAATTGTGCCGGGGATTTTGCCGGTGACGAACCTGGAAACGCTCAAGCGTTTTGCCGGCCTGACCAATGTGACGGTGCCTTCATGGCTGGCCCAGCGTTTTGAGGGGCTGGAAAATGACGCAATGACACGGCTGCTGATTGGCGCTTCGATTGCCATGGATCAGGTGCGTGTGTTACGGCGCGAGGGCATCCGGGATTTCCACTTTTATACGCTGAACCGTGCCGAGCTGACGTATGCCATTTGCCATACGCTGGGGCGCAGGCCGGGCACGGCTGATTTGCCAGCCAAGGCCGAATCAGTATCCTGACCAGCCCGTTTGGCGAAGCGCGGCATTAGGCATTACTTCCCGAATTCGTCGGAAAGTTGCTGGCTGCGTTCGGCCGCTTTGTGCATGGCTTCAACCAGGTGCTGCTTGATGTGGTGCAGTTCCATATGAGAAAGCGCGGCATAAGTGGTACCACCTTTGGACGTGACGCGCTCACGTAAGGTGGAGACCGGGTCTTCAGACTGTGCTGCCAGTGCTGCCGCGCCCGCGACGGTGGCAACTGCCAGTTGGCGGCTTTGCTCACCGCTCAAACCCAGATCCTGCCCGGCCTGTTGCATGGCTTCGATCAGGTAAAACGCATAAGCCGGGCCGCTGCCGGATACTGCAACCACGCCATCCAGTTGGCTTTCCTGTTCTACCCATACGGTTTGCCCCACACTCTGGAGCAGGGTATCTGCCGCCTGACGGTCGACCTGTGAAACCGCATTCATGGCATACATGCCGGTAATACCTTGCCTGACCAGTGCCGGCGTGTTGGGCATAACGCGCACGATGCGTTCAGTTCCCAGCCAGGAAGCAATGCTTTGCGCTTTAATGCCGGCTGCAACACTGATATGCAAGGGAGATGAGGCAGGCAAAAAGGGCTTGATGGGCTGAACGGCCTCATGAAAAATCTGGGGTTTGATGGCCCAGACCAGGATTTTGGCCTGTGCCAGTATGTCGCAGGCCTGCTCTTGTGTCTGGATGCCGTATGCTTGTTTCAGGTGTTCGCGTTGCTGTGCATTGGGCTCAATGACACAGATGCTTTCCCGCGGGGTGCCTTGTTGAATCAGGCCGCCTAAGATGGCGGTAGCCATATTACCGCCACCAATGAAAACGGTCAGTGTAGGGTCAGTGCTCATAATGGATTGAATCAGGTTGATATATAAAAGAAGGGGCTAAATAGAGGAAATTATGTAAAGCGCAGGTGATGAAATAATTGTCTTGGTGAATTAAAAAGGAATTTTGCCAAAAATTATTTAAAAATGCTTTCACTGTGTATTAAAGCGGTAGTGGGAATAGCCTGTTTAATGTCATAATGAACCACCACGATTTGGATTACCATTGGCAACTCTCACGATGCGTACATTTTTATTAAATTCAGACTCGTAAAATCATAATCAAGCAATGTTACATATTCAAAACCTGACTGTTAAATTTGAACAGAAAAAGATTCTGCGTTCTATCAACCTGGATATTCCCCAGCAAGGGGTGACCGCGATTTTAGGTCCATCAGGCACCGGAAAGTCGAGCTTGATGCGTACTTTGACCGAATGGAGCGATGCCGGCGGCAAGTTACCAGCCTGGGTGGTTGAAGGTGCCATTGTGACAGAGCCCCAGAACCAGCCGGTCAAAATCGGCCTGGTCGGGCAGCGTCCCAAACTGGCGTTGGCATCGGTGCAGGAAAACCTGATGAGTGAATGGCCGTTGCGCGAACAGTTGACGTGGCAGGAGCAGCAAAGCAGGCTGGCAGCGTTTTTGCAGGATTATGGTCAGCAAGGCCTGCTGGAAAAGCTTAAGACAAACCTGTTTGATTTGCCGGCAGCTCAAAAGTCTATCGTGGCGATTTTGTCCAAAGTGCTGGCTGGCTACGATATGTTGCTGATTGATGAGCCTACCGCAGAAATGACGGAAGAGGAGGCGCGTCCGGTGCTGGATCTGGTTCGGCAGTTAGGGCAGAGAATGGCGGTTGTTTTGGTAACACATTCAATTGCTCAGGCCAAAGATGTGGCAGACCGGGTGGCGTTAATGGCCAGCGGGTGTGTGCAGGAGGCAGGGGATGCCAAAGCATTTTTTACGGCACCGTCAACAGAGGTTGGGGCCAGTTTTCTGCGCACCGGCTCGTGCCCTGAAATGGCATATGAAGAAAGTGAACACGATCATGACAGCGATGCAGCGCCGGAGCTCTTCACCTCCAATGTTTCGGCTTTACACCAGGCAGATCGTGGAGCCGCCCCTGATTTCAGCAGCGGGGCCATGACAGAAGCATTTGACCCTGTTGCATGGGCCAAGAGCGATGAGGCCAAGGCCAAGACGGAACAGGTGGGCCCGAAAGGGTTTAACTGGATGCTCAAGGACATGCTGGCCGGAACGCCGCTGCCGGGCCTGCTCAGAGATGTGAATGACGATTTGCAGGCATTGAAGGATGCTGGGATTACCTGGCTGATTTCTTTGACCGAAGTTCCTTTTGATGCCAAGCTGGCTGCGCCGTACGGAATTTCCTGCAGCGCGGTTTCCATGCCCGATATGGCTGCGCCGACGATTGAGCAGGCAGAAAAATTGTGTCGTTTTATTGAGAAAAAACTGACTGAAAATGAAAAAATAGCTGTGCACTGCAAGGGTGGACAGGGCAGGACAGGAACGGTTTTGGGTTGTTATATGATATGGCAGGCACAAGGCATGCTGACTGGCAAAGATGCGCTGAAGGTGGTTCGCAGCGTGGATCGGGGCTGGGTACAGTCAATTGAGCAGATTGAATTTTTAAACCAGTTTGCCGATTGGGTGGCTTCCCAGCCCGGGTTATCATTTACAGTGTCTGATAAAGTGGTTTTATAGAGATTAAAATTCCTGTCGAATATCTGAGTGATATTTGTTAAAATAACGCTATAAATAAGAAAGGAAGCCCCATGAGCTCATTGGATTTTGCCTTGCAAAAGGCTGTAACATCAATTCCTGACTGCGTTGCCGCAGGCTACGTTGACTTGGATTCAGGGATGTTGTTGGCAATTAAAACAGTGGATTCTCATCCACGGGAAGTGATTGAATTGTTGGCTGCTGCAACTTCTGATCTGTTTCAAGGACAGAATGTGCAGTTGATTGAGCAGATTTTCCGTAAAGCGCGTGGCGTCAGCGAAGACGGCCGCCATTATTTCCAGGAAATCATTGTGAACAGTGACAACCTGCTGCACGTATTCCTGCGGGGCAAAAAGCAGCACCAGGTGGGCTGTTTCGTTTGCCGTAAAGGGGCTAACTTGGGGATGGTGTTGACCAAATCGCGGATGGCGATGCCTGAAGTTGAAGCTGCCTTATAAAAAAATGGGAAAAGCGCGTCTCCCATAAGGGGGATGCGTTTTTTTTTTATCAAGTTGACACAGCAAAACAGTCGGAAATAATTGGGCTTGTTTTGTGTTGTGCAGGATCATGAGGTTATATGTCTGAGCCGTTGCGCTATCTGACTCCCACTGTATCAGGTATTTTAAAAGGATTGTCTGTTGAGGCTCCTGCGCACGAACGCAGTCTGATGGAGTTTCTGGTTGCTCAGACCAGTTCTTTTGTTTTTGATATTCAGAAACTGTCTTTGGCTACAGAAATGGCCGTGAAAGACATTGCCCCAAGCCTGATGAAAATGATCGACCTGGGCTACCTGAATGTTGATGTCGCCATGACCATTGAACAAGGCAGTGTAGCTGCCGGCCAGCAGGGCAGTGCCTGGGTGCGTTTATGCGCGGCGCTGGATCAACTGGTGTGCGAGCAAAAGCCGGCCTGGATTGTGACATCTGATTTGTTATGCGTAGCGACCAGCAGCCAGTATACTGCTGCGCAGGCCGAAAACATGGCGATGGCCTGGTTTGGTCTTTCAGAATCAGCAGCGGCAGATAAGCCCGAAAGCGCTTATCTGCTTGAGTTTGTGAATACCCAGGTGCTGCTGCATTATCCGCGAGGTAACGCGTCTGCGTCTGTATCACCGACCGGTGTAGATGTGCCGGAGCTCAAGTCGGTCTGGACATTGGCCCAGGCGCTGCTTTGTTTGTGCGGATTTCGCCAGTTGACACGAATTAACCTGAGGAGATAAGTGTGTCGTCGAGTATTGAACAGTATCTGGATTCAGTGATTCAGGACGTTCCGAGCCTGCAACTGGCGGTTTTTGCCAGTGTTGATGGTCTGGTTTTGGCTCAGACATCCCGTTATGACGTGGATTCCGGCTTGGCGGCAGCCTGTGCAAGTGAACTGCTCAGACAAACGCAGTTACAGTTGTCTACTCTGGTTCCCGGTACCGAAGCTTCAGGAGTGCTGTTTTGGACTTCTTCTGGTGCATGGTATATTGAACGGGTGGCTAAAGCGGGCGTATTGCTGCTTCAGCTTTCAGATGTAGAGCATGTCGGGCTGGCACGTGTGGTAGCACGTAATCTGGCGGTACAGTTGAATAAATTGCTTTAATCCGGCGTTATTTTCCGTTATCTTCTGATAACGTTACGAAACTACAGGCATGGCATTCTCTCACAGGGGCCATGCTTTTGTTTTGGGCGGTTCTCTGGACGCAACTGCTGCGCAGCAGTGTTACTCTTAAGCCAGCCATATATTTCTTGTGCGGTATACAGTCAGATCAGATGTGTGAGTCTTTAGCTCAGACATCACATACAAAATGAGTGTGCCTGGTGGTATCCGGTATATTCAGACGATACTGGTAATTGAAGCCTGTTGCAAGGTGTGGGTGAATCATGAAAGTTTGTATTTTTTTCCGTGGATATGTGGAAGTGGATGCCCCGCTGTGGGCGCATGATTTACAAGAGGCATTGCCTGAGCACGAGGTGAAAGTCTGGCAGGAGGGAGATGCACCTGCTGATTACGCTGTGACATGGCGGGCCACACAGGCGTTTATCGACCACCAGACCAAGTTACGTGCGTTGTTCAATGCCGGTGCCGGGGTGGATGCTTTGTTACAGTTGCAACTGCCGCAGACTCTGCAGGTGGTACGCATAGAAGACAGTGGCATGGCGCAGCAGATGATTGAATATGTCAGTTATGCCTTGCTGCGTTTTTATCGCGAATTTGATTTTTACGCGCAGCAACAGGCGCATGGTCTATGGGAGCCGCGGCAGGTCAGAGACAAACAGGCATTTCCGGTGGCTATATTGGGGCTGGGGGTGCTGGGGCGTCAGGTCGCCCAGGCGGTACAGCAGCTCGGTTTTCCTGTGGCCGGCTGGAGCCGTACCGCCAAACAAGGGTTGCCGTTTGCGTGCCATGCGGGTGATGACGGATTGCATCACTTGCTGTCATCCAGTAGGATTTTAGTCTGCCTGTTGCCTTTGACCTCTGCGACGCAGGGCATTGTCAATGCGCGAACGCTGGCTTTGCTCAAGCCTGATGGCTACCTGATCAATATTGCACGTGGCGGGCATGTGGTTGAACCGGATTTGCTGGCCGCTCTTGACCAGGGGACACTTGCAGGGGCGATGCTTGACGTTTTTGCGCAGGAGCCGCTGCCGTTGGAACATCCTTTTTGGAAGCATCCTAAAGTGACCATAACACCGCATGTGGCCGCCGTCACGCCCAGGGCCAATACCATCAGGCAGATTGCAGAAAAAATTCGCCTGCTGGATCGTGGCGAAACAGTCTCAGGGGTGGTGGATAAACAATTGGGATACTGATAATACGAGGGTGTGCTAACACACCCCTGATAAAAGGAGACATACGGATGAACAATGTGAAGGAGGCCGCTCATGTGGGCCGTCTGCCTCAGGGCATTCGCCGGGTCCATACATTTTTAGAGCAACGCGGACATGGCTACTTTCCTGTGCTGTTTGATGATGCAGCAAACACAGCACAACAGGCAGCAGATGCTTTGCATGTGCAGTTGGGACAGATTGCCAAAAGTATTATTTTCCGGCGTAAAAAAGACGATGCTGCCGTATTGGTGATTGCCAGCGGAGACCACCGGGTAGATGAACATAAAGTGGCATGTCACCTGGGGCTCGATGCTTTTGGCCTGGGCCGCGCTGATGCGGATTTTGTGCGGGAGAAAACAGGGTTCGCCATTGGAGGCGTAGCGCCAGTGGCGCATACCTGTGCGCCTGTTACTTTGCTGGATCAGGCGTTGTTGCGGTTTGAGGTGATATGGGCTGCCGCAGGGCACCCCAAGGCGGTTTTTCAACTTTCGCCGTCAGACCTGTCTCAGTTTACCCATGCACACTGGTACGATGTTGCTCACAATATGCTTTAATGCTGTATAAATATACAGTTTATTTTATAATGTGGTACAAATGCTTAAAAAGCAAACATGTCATCAAGTGCGCAAACGTCTCATGGTATAAAGTAAAGACGGATGCCGTGGATGTAAAGGCCCAATAATCAGCAGAGACAGCATGCCTCTGATGGTATGTTGGAGATAGGGGAGCGTTCGGCTGCAATGCTCTTGAAAAGCTCGGATATTTGAGGATGTTATGAGCAAGATTCCCAATATGGCAGTGCATTATTTTATCAATCCTGCCTATGACAAAAACCAGAAATATGGCGCCAAGCAGGCTCATGTGCTGAACGCAGATGCACTGAAGGCAGCGCGCGCAGAAATAGAGAGCTGGCCTGATTACCATGTCACTCCCATGCACTCGTTGCAGGCATTGGCAGATGCGTTGGGCGTGGCGCATATCAGTTATAAAGATGAAGGCTCACGCTTTGGATTGGGCAGTTTCAAAGCGCTTGGCGGGGCCTATGCTGTGGGGCGCTTGTTGTGCCGTGAGGCCGGTAAACGCATGGGGCGTGATGTCACAATGAATGATCTGCGTGATGACCCGGATGTGCGGCAGGTCTGTGCGACGCTGACGGTGACGACGGCAACCGACGGTAACCACGGTCGCTCGGTGGCATGGGGTGCCAGCCTGTTTGGCTGCCAGTGTGTGATATATATTCATGCCACGGTCAGTGATGGGCGCCAGCAGGCGATTGAACAATACGGGGCCCGCGTAGTACGCACGCAAGGTAACTACGATCAGGCCGTGCACCAGGCAGATATGGATGCCAAGGAAAATGGCTGGTTTTTGATTTCTGATACGTCGTATCCCGGCTATACAGATGTGCCGCGCAATGTGATGCAGGGCTATCAGGTCATGGTGGCAGAAGCTGCTGAACAGCTGGAGAAGCCGCCAACGCATATTTTTGTGCAGGCCGGTGTCGGGGCTTTGGCGGCGGCAGTGTGCGGTTATTTCTGGGAGCATCAGGGCGAGGATCGCCCGGTGTTTGTGGTGGTGGAGCCTGATAAGGCCGATTGTTTGTATCAGAGTGCCCAGGCCGGGGAAATCAAAGCGGTGGATGGGGCTTTGGATACTTTGATGGCGGGCCTGGCTTGTGGAGAAGTGTCTGTGCTGGCCTGGGATATTTTGGCGCAGGGCACCAATGCGTTTTGCATGATTGATGACGCTGCGGCGGTGGCCACGATGAATGTGCTGGCGTATCCGCAGGGGGATGACCCGGCTATTGTCGCTGGCGAATCTGCTGTGGCAGGGCTGGCGGCTGCCATTGGTGCATTGCAGGATGCCAAGGCCCGAATGGATCTGGGGTTGGATTCGAAGAGCCGGCTGCTCTTTTTTGGCAGCGAGGGCGATACGGACCCGATGCTTTACCAGAAACTGGTTGGCGCCAAGGCTGAACAGGTATTGGCCGGCATTAAATTAAACGAAGGCGGTTAAAAAAAGAAGTAAGGCAGGAAGGTCCAACCCGGTTGGACTTTCTTTTTTTGACAGGCGCCATGGATGCAAGGAGGTTATGCATACAAACACAAGCGCCTTTGATTTGAAGAACAGAGGAGATAGACAATGCGTTTGAAAGATAAAGTCGCTTTGATTACAGGTGCTGCTGCCGGAATTGGTAAGGCAACGGCATGGAAGTTTGCCAAAGAGGGCGCCGCGCTGGTGTTGACGGATGTGAATGAGAACGGCGTCAAGCAACTTGCCAAAGAGATTGAGCAGGCGGGCGGCAAAGCGATTGGCATGGGGCATGATGTGACATCCGAACAGGCCTGGGTGGATGTGGTGCAAGCGGCGGTCAAGACCTACGGGACACTGGATATATTGTTTAATAACGCAGGCATCTACGTGATTAAACCGCTGGTGGAGATCACTTTGGAAGAGTGGAACCGGTTGATGGCAATTAATGTCACGGGTGTTTTCCTGGGCATGAAGCACGCGATTCCCGTCATGGCCAAGCAGCATAAGGGTTCGGTGATCAATGCGTCTTCGATTGCGGGCCTGAAGGGCGCTGCCGGACATGCATTGTATGGTGCCAGCAAGGGTGCGGTACGTATCATGACGAAAGATGTTGCCATGGAATATGCGGGTGACAATGTGCGGGTGAATTCTATTCATCCGGGCTATATTCAGACCGAGATGGTGGAGTATGCCTCTAAAACGACAGGTAAAGCCGTTACAGAGCTGGCACAGGCCTATCCTCTAAAACAGATTGGCACGCCGGACGGTGTTGCAAACCTGGTTTTGTTTTTGGCATCAGATGAATCCAGCTTCATTACAGGCGCTGAATATGTGATTGATGGTGGGGTGACTGCACAATAGTGTGGCTGGAACTCTCTGCCCAGTACGAAGGCGCCGTTCAGGGCGCCTTTTTTGCGATGCATTTAGCTGAGGGGGTGAAAAGAAGCCCTAGTTTTGAAGAAGAGTACGCGCATAAACAGGACTTAGACCTTAGAATTCAAAGTTTGGTGATTTTAAAGGCTCATGCATTTTTGCCGTGTCAGTTTAAGCGCTGACGGGGCAAGTCTGGTTTTTATGCTTTTTCCTACCGTAGAGTTTGGCCTGTTTTTTCTGCTGGCACTGGGTATATCCTGGGGCCTGTATCGCCATTTGGTGTGGCAGAAAGCGTTTTTACTGCTGGTCAGCTACGTGTTTTACGGGTTTTGGAGCTGGGCGTATGTGCCGTTGCTGTTCGGCATCTCGCTGTTTGCCGCCTTGATTGCGCAGCAGATTCAGCGCCACGAAGATAAAAAGGTCAGAAAACGCTGGCTGATTCTGGGCGTGGTCGGGTGTCTGGCCGTATTGGCGCATTACAAATACACAGTCTTTTTTCTGGAAACGCTGCTGGATGTCTGGAGCATATTCGGACCGCCGCCAACGCTGAACCTGGAAACCATTGAGCTGCCGCTGGGGGTATCGTTTTTTGTTTTCCATGCCATTTCACTGTTGGGTGATGTTTACCGAAACAAGCTTAAACAGAAGGTGGAGATTGGCGATTCGCTTTTGTATGTGGCGTTTTTCCCGCAACTGATTGCCGGCCCGATTCTGCGGGCCTCTTATTTCATGCCGCAGTTGCGTGTGCCGCGCGATCCGCAGCATATCCGCACCAACCGTGCGCTGATGTTGATTGTGATGGGGCTGTTTAAAAAGGTGGTCATAGCCAATACGCTGGCGACCCGGGTGGTCGACCCGGTATTTGCCGCCCCTGAGCTTTACAGCGGTGCAGATATGCTGCTGGGCATTTATGCCTACGCGGTGCAGATCTACTGTGACTTTTCCGGGTATACCGATATTGCCATTGGTTGCGCGATGCTGATGGGTTTTAAATTCCCGAAAAACTTTGATTCGCCTTACATGGCAGCCAGCCCACAGGAGTTCTGGCGGCGCTGGCATATTTCACTGTCAACCTGGTTGCGCGATTATCTGTATATCCCTTTGGGCGGCTCGCACAAAGGCCCATGGCGCACCAATTTGAACCTGATGGTGACGATGTTGCTGGGAGGCCTGTGGCATGGTGCCAACTGGACATTTGTGGTCTGGGGTGCCCTGCACGGGTTTTATCTGGTGGTGCATCGGTTATGGAGTCTGATTCCGTGGCCGGCTTTACAGCGCATGCGCAAGACAAAAACCTGGCGCTGGGTGGCACGGTTGCTGTTGTTTCATGCGGTGTGCCTGGGCTGGGTGTTTTTCCGTTCATCCAGTTTTGATCTGGCGTTTGATGTGCTGGGGCGGTTGTCGGATTGGGGAGCGTTTACACTGGCCAGTGCGCCGGTGCTGGTGATGCTGCTGATCGGCCTGGCCGGGCAATATACGCCGCGGCGCTGCCTGAACGGGCTGGAACTGCTGTTAGCCCGCTGGCCTGCCTTTACCAGAGGGCTTGCGTTGGCCGTAGCGGTTTTTGTGATTGATTTGTTAGGGCCCACTGGTATTGCGCCCTTTATTTATTTTCAGTTTTAGATAAGAGCATGAGTAAGCAGCGTCAACCTCTTTTGCGAAACAATTGCCGGCAACTGTTGTGGGTGGTGCTGGGCTTTGTGCTGTGCATCAGCCTGCTGGAGGCCAAGGGGCTGGTTGTGTGGGCGCAGCGGCTGGAGGTTGGGCCGCTGCAGCAGGGAATTTTACGACTGGTGGAGGCGGTTGACCGCAGTTGGAGTGCGGTGGCCGCACCGGTGACAGAATTTCGCCCGCAGGCACTGGGTTTTCTGACCAAGCATGGCTGGTCGGATATGCCGGTGGACACGCAAGACAACGCCGACTCGATAACCGGCGGAGCAACCGGACAGGATGGTGAGCCTTCTGTGGTGCCGGGAGGCTCGGATGGGGATTGTGGTGATACACCACCGTCTGCCCAGCCTGAAGGCGGAGAGGCAACCGGACAGCCGGATGGAACAGGCATTTTGGTGCCGCCTGGTTATGCCGGGGTAACGGCAGAGCAGATGCAGCAGGGCTGGCTGCCCGCCATTCAACCGGCGGAGGATATGAAATTGCCCCAACTGCCGCAGGCACAGACAGAGAAACCGCGCTATGTCGTTCTGGCCGGAGATTCGATGATGGCGGTAGGGCTGGGTGCACAGTTGCAGCGCGATCTGGCCGCGCATCGCAACAGCGTGGTGACAGTGAAGGCGTTCCGCTCGGCAACCGGGTTGGCCAGGCCGGATGTGTTTGACTGGCAGAAAGAATATCCGCTGATGGTGGGCAGCAATGTGAAACCTGCCGTGGTGATTGTGGCCATTGGTGCCAACGATACGCAAAACCTGGAGGTGAACCGCAAGGTGTTGACGTTGGGCAGCACCGAATGGCGTGACGTGTATGCCAGCCGCTTGACGGATTACCTGAATATGCTGACCCGGGATGGTGCAGTGGTACTGTGGATCAAGCTGCCACCGATGCGCCCGAATAAATACAACCAAAATATCAATGTGGTGAATGAAGTGGCCTACAGCGTGGTGTCACAGAACCCGCGCGCGATTTGGTGGGATGTATCAGACCGCTTTACCGATGCCAATGGCAAGTTCCAGGAGTTTGCCACCGTGCAGGGCGCGCGCAGACCGATACGGATACGGCAGGCAGATGGGATTCACTTGTCAGACGAGGGTGCCAAACTGCTTACCGGAGATATTGTGACATGGTTGAATCCGGCCCCCTTGCAACCGCCCAAACCACCGGAGCTGCCACCTGAACCGCTGCCAGAACCAGCGCCTGAGCAAGGCCTACCAGCAGAACCGCTTTCTGGTTCGGCGGAAGTACCTTCCGCTGGAACACCGGCAGTTTCTGCAAATCCTGCAACGCCTGCACAGGAGCAGACTACACCGCCGCAGTCTGAACTGGCAGAGACCATGCCACCTGCACAACCGCCGCAACCTGTTGGTGAATAGCAGGGATAACAGGAATAAAAGGAATAGCAGGGGCATAAAAAAAGAAGCGCATGTCATGCGCTTCTTTTTTAAGTATGGCCGGTGTGTGGCCAGTTTAGCGGTTTTCAGTGAAACTGCGCAACCTGTCTGAACGGCTGGGGTGTTTGAGCTTGCGTAAAGCTTTGGCTTCAATCTGGCGGATACGCTCACGTGTCACGTCAAACTGTTTGCCGACTTCTTCCAGCGTGTGGTCGGTGCTCATTTCAATACCGAAACGCATGCGCAGTACTTTGGCTTCGCGTGGGGTCAGTGAATCCAGCACATCCTTGACCACGTCGCGCAGACCGGCCTGCATGGCTGCTTCCACCGGTGCGGTGTTGCCGGTATCTTCGATGAAATCGCCCAGGTGGGAATCATCATCGTCTCCAATCGGCGTTTCCATGGAGATAGGCTCCTTGGCAATCTTCATGATCTTGCGCACCTTGTCTTCCGGCATTTCCATCTGTTGTGCCAGCAGTGCCACATCAGGCTCAAAACCATGCTCTTGCAGATGCTGGCGATTGATGCGGTTCATCTTGTTGATGGTTTCAATCATGTGCACCGGGATACGGATGGTGCGGGCCTGGTCGGCAATGGAACGGGTAATGGCCTGGCGGATCCACCAGGTGGCATACGTCGAGAATTTATAGCCCCGACGGTATTCAAATTTGTCTACCGCTTTCATCAGGCCGACGTTGCCTTCCTGAATCAGATCCAGGAACTGCAGGCCGCGGTTGGTGTATTTTTTGGCAATGGAAATGACCAGACGCAGGTTGGCTTCGATCATTTCTTTTTTGGCGTCGCGGCTCATTTTTTCGCCCAGAATCATGTCGCGGTTGATTTCTTTGAGCCGCTCCAGCGGTACCACCACGCTGATCTGAAGGTCAATGAGGCGCTGCTGTTTTTCCTGAATATCAGGAATATTGCGGCCGATGATTGCGCTCCAGGCTTTATTGGTGTTGGAATGGTCAACTGACCATTGCAGGTTCAGTAACTGGCTGGAGGCCGGTTTACCGTGTTTGTCACGCCCGCTGAATTCGGCAATGAACTGCTCCATCGGGTAGCCACAGCGCTCGACAATGATTTTGCGCAGTTCACGCTCCTGTGTGCGCACATCGTCAACCTGCTGGCGCAGAATATCACACAGCCGTTCAATAGTGCGTGCGGTAAAGCGGATGGTCATCAGCTCTTCAGTCAACGCATGTTGTGCCTTGTGATAGGCTTCGGAGCCGTAGCCGTGTTTGGTGTACGCATCGCGGATTTTATCGAACAGCTTGCTGATGCGGTCAAACCGGTCCAGCGCTTCGTTCTTTAGCTCTTCCAGTTTGGCGGTGAGGGCATTGCCTTCCTCATCGTCATCGTCGTCATCAAAAAAGTCCTGGTCTTCTTCGGCCACCCAGTCGTCGGCCTCATCCGGATTGACAAAACCGTCAACCACCTGTGAAATCTGAGTCGTGCCGTCTTTGATCTCCTGCGCCAGGCAGAGAATTTCCGCAATGGTGGTGGGAGATGCGGAGATGGCTTCCATCATCTGCTGCAGGCCGCCTTCAATGCGTTTGGCGATTTCAATTTCGCCTTCGCGGGTCAGCAGCTCTACAGAACCCATTTCACGCATGTACATGCGTACCGGGTCGGTGGTGCGGCCAAATTCAGAGTCGACGCTGGATAAAGCGGCTTCGGCTTCTTCCTCGGCCTCTTCTTCAGTGGCTGCCGAAGATGCATTTTGATTGAGCAGCAGGGTGTCGGCATCGGGTGTCTGCTCATACACAGAAACGCCAATGTCGTCGAGCATGGCAACCACAATGTCAAAGGTTTCGTTTTCGGCCAGTTTATCGGGCAGATGGTCATTGATTTCGCCATAAGTCAGATAGCCACGGGTTTTGCCGAGCTTGATCAGGGCTTTGAGCTTGGAGCGGCGTGACGTGATTTCATCTTCAGACAAAACACCTTCATCCAGCCCGAATTCTTTCATCAGGGCACGCTCTTTGGCGCGTGAAACTTTCATGCGCAAAGGTTTTACCCGCTCGGTAGAAGTGGTCTCCGAGGTATCTTCTTCAACTTCAACTTCATCTTCAATAACAACTTCGTTGTCATCATCAAAGTTCTCGTCATCATCGGCGACAAAGTCATCGTCTTCACTGAAGTTGGGGGCTTTGCTGGCAGTTCCTTTGCCTTTGGCAGCGGTTTTTTTGCCGGCGGCCGGTTTGCGCCCGCGTTTGGCAGGTGCCTGCTCGACAAGTTCTTCGTCAAGCAGTTCGGCTTCCTGTTTTTTGGCTTTGGCGCTGGTTTTAGCCTTGGTTGCCTTGGGAGCAGCGGCTTTTTCTGTTTTGGTTCGCGCTACAGCGGTTTTGGTTGCTTTGGCCGTAGCAACTTGTGCAGCCTGGCTACTTACCCGCGTTTTCTTTTTGACGGCGTCTTCTTTGGGTGGGGTTGCTTTTTTATTGCTTGAGGTGCGTGCGGTTTTCGTAGTTTTGGCTGTAGCCATGGTGATCCTTCGTCAATTTAAGCTTTAATGCATAGCCTGTGCAAAGATGTTTTTGTTGGACTGCAAAAAGGCCCATGGCTCATATAGGGACTCCCTGCCATAAAACAACACACACCTGTACATCGGCTGTAACGCGATTAACTTAATGCAGCAGAAAACGGGGTTAACTCTGTAAGTATCAAGACCTTCTCAATGAGATATAGGTCCGAATGGCAAAACAACAAGGCTTTTGAGTTAAATGTGACGAAGGTGTTTACACGAGTTGTGACAGGATATGCGACTGTCTGTAACTTTGGGAGACACCAAATGCCTGCTTGTTTGCCTGCTCATACGCGCCCCATGGGGCACAAAGCAACATTTTTAATTATAACGCTTCTGAGTTATGTGAATCAATGGACTGAAATTGTAAAAAAACAACACTGTTTGCAACAATATGGCCGGGCCAATTTGCCCGATCCATAGGTGCGCCTTGCATAAAAATGGCCAGGAAGTTTGCCTTCCTGGCCATCAAATGAACGGTTACCAGCGTTTAAAGGTTAATTTCAGTGACTGGAATGCACGAGCAGAACAGGTTACGGTCACCATACACGTTGTCAATTCGCCCGACCGGTGACCAGTATTTGCGCATGCGCAGGCTGTCTACCGGGTAGGCCGCAATGTGGCGCGGGTAGGGGTGCGACCAGTTTTCATCCGCGATCATTTGCGCGGTGTGTGGCGCGTTAACCAGCGGATTGTCATCCTGCGGCCAGACACCATCAGCCACTTGCTGTATTTCTTTGTGAATGGTAATCATGGCTTCACAGAAACGCTCCAGCTCGATGAAAGGCTCACTTTCTGTGGGTTCAACCATCAGCGTGCCCGGTACCGGAAAGCTCAATGTCGGTGCATGAAAGCCATAATCGATCAGCCGTTTGGCAATGTCCTCAGCACTGATACCGGTTTTTTCTTTGAGGGGGCGTATGTCCACAATGCATTCATGTGCCACGCCACCGCCTTTGATGTCCTTGCCCCCTGTGTAAAGAATGGGGTAGTAACTGCTGAGCCGGGCGGCAATGTAGTTGGCATTCAGAATGGCGACTTCAGTGGCTGAACGCAGGCCTTCAAACCCCATCATGCGGATATACATCCAGGTAATGGGCAGTACGCCGGCATTGCCAAGCGGTGCGCCCGATACGGCTCCAGCCTTGCCTTGTCCGGGCAGGTAAGGGGCAAGGTCTTCGGCCACGCATACCGGCCCTACACCGGGTCCGCCGCCGCCGTGGGGAATGCTGAATGTTTTGTGCAGATTCAGGTGCGATACATCACCGCCGAACTGCCCGGGCGCAGCGATGCCGACCAGCGCATTCATGTTGGCGCCATCCACATAAACGCGTCCGCCATAAGCATGTACGATCTGGCATAAGGTGTCGATGCCGCTTTCGAACACACCGTGTGTGGACGGGTAGGTGACCATGATCACGGCCAGCTCATTGGCGTGTTGTTTGCACTTCACCTGCAGATCATCCAGGTCGACATTGCCTTCTGCAGTGCATTTCACCGGAACGACTTTGAATCCGGCCAGGTGCGCGCTGGCCGGGTTGGTGCCGTGCGCGGATTCCGGGATCAGGCAGATATTGCGGTGGCTGTTGCCTTGTGCTTCAAACCAGCCGCGAATCGCCAGCAGGCCGGCATATTCACCCTGTGCACCTGAATTGGGTTGCAGGCTGATGGCTGCATAGCCGGTAATCTGGCACAGCCAGTCACGCAGCAGTTGATCAAGTTCGGTATAGCCATGGCGTTGCTCCTGCGGGGCAAACGGATGTATCTGGGCAAACTCCGGCCAGGTGATGGGAACCATCTCGCTGGTGGCGTTGAGTTTCATGGTGCAGCTTCCCAGCGGGATCATGCTGCGGTCCAGCGCCAGGTCTTTGTCGGCCAGATAGCGCATGTAACGCAGCATGGCGGTTTCACTGTGAAACCCCTGAAAAACCGGGTGTGTCAGGTAGTCGCTTGCACGTTGCAAGTCAGCCGGGATCAGCGGCGGCAGTCCCTGGGTATAGCTCTGAATGGTCGGGACTGCGGCGTTATCGCCAGCAAAAACCTGCCACAAGGCTTCAATGTCTTGCGGTGTAGTGGTTTCGTCCAGAGAGATTCCCAACTCATTTTCACTGACGTAACGCAGGTTCATTTGTGCCTGTATGGCGCGTTGTGCAATGACCTGGGTCGTTGCATCTGTGCGTACCGTCAGGGTGTCAAATGCACTGCTGTTGGTTACCGACAAACCCAGTCGTTTGAGCCCGTCGGCCAGAATGGCCGTGTAATTGGCGACGCGCAATGCAATGCGTTGCAGCCCTTGTGGGCCGTGGTACACCGCGTACATGCTGGACATGATGGCGGGCAAGGCTTGGGCCGTACAGATATTGGATGTGGCTTTTTCGCGCCGGATGTGCTGTTCTCGCGTTTGCAGTGCCAGCCGCAGGCCGGGGTTGCCCTGGGTATCCTGACTGACGCCAACCAGTCTGCCGGGCATCGAGCGTTTGTAGGCATCTTTGCAGGCCATGTAACCGGCATGGGGGCCGCCGCAGGCCATGGGGGTACCGAAACGCTGGGTGGTGCCAACAGCAATGTCTGCGCCAAGTTCTCCGGGAGAGGCCAGCAGTGTCAGTGCCAGAATGTCGGCAGCGACGATGGCAAGCGCATCTTTTTCATGCAGCGATGCAATGACAGGGCGCAGATCATGAATGTCACCCCGCACCCCGGGGTATTGCAGCAGAGCGGCAAAGCAGCCACTGCGTGCAGCCATGTCGAATGGGCCGACCTGAACGGTAATGCCCAGTGGTTTGGCGCGGGTCTGCACCACATCCAGTGTTTGCGGCAGCACGTCATCTGCCACAAAAAAGATGGTCGATTTGGACTTGCTGACGCGCGCTGCGAGCGTCATGGCTTCTGCGGCAGCGGTGGCTTCATCCAGCAGGGATGCATTGGCAATGTCCAGTCCGGTCAGGTCGGTGACCATGGTCTGGAAGTTGACCAGTGCCTCCATGCGGCCCTGGCTGATTTCAGCCTGGTAAGGGGTGTAACCGGTGTACCAGCCGGGGTTTTCATAGATGTTGCGCAAAATGACATTGGGCACCAGCGTGTTGTAGTAACCCTGTCCGATAAAGCTCTTGAAAACCTGGTTTTTGCTGGCGATGGTGCGCAGCTCCTGCAGCGCCTGGTTTTCAGGCAGCGGCTCTGGCAGTGGCAGCGGTTTTTTCAGCCGGATGGCTTGCGGAACCAGTGTATCCATCAGTGCCTGGCGCGAAGCCGCGCCGATGGCATTGAGCATGATGGCTTCATCATCGGCAGATGGGCCGATGTGCCGGTGGACAAAAGCATCCTGAGGTGCCAGTTCACTCAAAGGGTGTGCAGAAATCGTCAGCATAAATTTCTTTCAGAAAATCCAGTCAAGAGCAGTTACAGCAATCGGCATGTCTTGCATGCACAAGAAGGTTCCATCAACCTTCTTTTTTCAGCAGTGCTTCATAAGCGGGCTCGTCCATCAGGGCGTCAAATTCGGCCATGTCGGTGATTAAAACCTTAAAAAACCAGCCGTTACCCATGGGGTCGCTGTTGGCCAGCGAAGGGTCTGCGCGCAACGCTTCGTTAACCTCAACCACCCGGCCGGCTACCGGCATGAAAATGTCAGAAGCCGCTTTGACCGACTCTACCGTGCCTGCAACTTCGCCTTTGGCGTAAACCTTTTCCAACTCGGGCAGGTCGACATACACAATGTCGCCCAGCGCGTCCTGCGCGTGCTGTGTGATGCCGATGGTTGCAGCCTCATCGGTTTCAAGTTGAATCCATTCGTGTTCTTCGGTGTATTTAACAGTCATATGTGACTCCTGATCGTTTGAAAAATGAAAAAAATAACCAATGGGCGTGTCCGCTTTTGAGCCGGGTGCCGGTTCTGGCGCAAAATGACCAGAATGGGCAGAAGACAAAACGGCAATTCACAAAGCCTACCACAGCCATTTAAAAATCGGGTACTACCCCCGGAAGTACCGGGGCGGCATGAACGGCAGGGCGGCAACTTCCATCGGGATGTTTTTGCCTCTGACCAGCGCGGTCACCTTGGTGCCAACGCTGCTCATTTCGGGCGGCAGATAGCCCATGGCAATCGGTTTATCCAGCGTGGGGGCCAGCAGGCCGCTGGTCACCTGCCCAACGGGCGTGCCGTGTTCGTTTTGCAGCACAACTCCCTCGCGTACTGGAACACGTTCCAGTGCGACCAGTCCGACCCGTTTGCGTGTTACCGGTTCGGTTTTATCAATCTGGGCCAGTACATGCTGCGCTCCCGGAAAGCCCGCGGCGCGTTCGCCGCCTGTGCGGCGCACTTTCTGAATAGACCACAACAAGGCGGCTTCAGCAGGCGTGGTGGTATCGTCCATGTCGTTACCGTACAGGCACAGGCCGGCTTCGAGTCGCAGCGAGTTGCGCGCACCCAGGCCGGCGGGCATGACTTCCGGCTGCTTGAGCAGCGCCCGTGCCAGTTGTTCGGCTTGTGCTGCTGGCACCGAGATTTCAAAACCGTCTTCCCCGGTGTAGCCGCTGCGGGTGATATGGCAGCGAATGCCGTCTAGCTCGTACCAGCCGCCTGTCATGAATACCAGTTCAATCGGGCGCGGGCTTAGGCGCTGTATGGCTGTAACAGCCTGGGGGCCTTGTAGGGCCAGCAAAGCATGAGACTCGAGGTATTCAATCTGGCATCGCTTGTCAATGTGCTCTTGCATGTAGGCAATGTCGTTGACTTTGCAGGCACCGTTGACGATGACAAACAGGTCTTCTCCCCGGTTGAACATCATCAGGTCATCGATAATGCCGCCGGCACTGTTGAGCAGCAGGCCATAGCGCTGATGACCTGCTGGCAGGCCAATCACATCGGCTGGAATCAGGCTTTCCAGTGCCGGGGCGGCGTCTGCCCCCGTGATGCTGAGCTGCCCCATGTGCGAAACGTCAAACAGGGACGCTGCAGTGCGTGTGTGTTTGTGCTCGGCCATAAGCCCGGCAGGATATTGCACCGGCATATCGTAGCCTGCAAACGGCACCATACGGGCACCTAATTCCAGGTGCAGGGCATGCAGCGGTGTTTTCAGTAAGGCGGTTGTTGGCTGGGCAGTGGATGACATGACAGCAATTCCTGTTGTGGGCAATGTAAAAACAAACCAGCACGACACCCTGCAGGCGTGGTGTCTGGTTTACTTGCCCTCGCTGTCCCGGGTACCTGAGAGATTCAAAAACACCTTGGCAGTCAACCGTGACGTGCCAAAATATCAATTTGCCCCTTCGGTGGGTGATGCTATTGCTGCGGGCCTGGTAATGAGGGCCAATACAACCAATGCAACGACCTCTCTCCAGTGAGGTGTCGTCAGTCCTTTTGCCTGAGCGTTTGAGTCCCGGATTTATTCGGTCCTGCGCCTTCGGCGGCAGCGCAAAAACAGGTTTTGCACTGCACTCTCCTGATTGTTTTGAAGTATATATGCTCTTTTTATTTATGGGTAGTTAAAAATAATTTGGCAACAGAGATTCAGGGTCTAAACAAAGGAGGCCGGTTTGGCATATGATTTTCAATATATAAATGCTAAAAATCAGTCAGTATCATATTGACCGTGCAGGGGGTATATTGCCATGAACCAAGCAACACCAGCAGAAAAAAAACGTTCCCGTTGGTTACTGAAAACCGTACTGACCATCCTTGTCATCCTTGTGGTGCTGGTGGGCGGTTTATGGATCTGGAGCGGCAGCAATGGTTCTTTATCGCAGGGGCTGTCTTTGGCGCAGCGGTTTTTGGGACCGGGGCGGACACTGACAGCTACCGATGTGCAGGGCTCATTGCGGCACGGCGGGCACATTGGCACATTGCATTGGCAGCAGGAAAATCTGGATCTGCACCTGAGCGATGTGGATGCGGCCTGGCAACTGTCGCTCCTGTTTGGCCGCCAGGTGACGATTGATCACCTCACCGTGGATAAAGTCCAGGTGATTCAAAAGCCTGCGCCGGTAAAAGAAGGGGCAGCGGAACCGCCGCCGACATCGGAAACAAAAACAGCATCAGCCCCTCCGGACAATATCAGCCTGCCGCTGCAACTGGATTTGAAGCAACTGCAAATCAATACCGTGATCTGGGGTGAAAACAGCGAGAAAGTTGCTGCATCGCAGATTGCCGGCAGTTATCGGTTTGACGGCGATAACCACCAGATGAACTTAACCAGCCTGCATGTGGCAGATGGCGACTACCGGGCGCAGGCGACACTGAGAGCCCAGAACCCGCAACTGGATGCAACACTGAATGGTGTGCTGAGAACACAGGTGCCGGAAAGTACGCAGACGGTGGATATTGAGGCACAGGCCAAAATCAGCGGTTTGCTGACGGAGTTGGATGTACAAGCCAATGCACAGACGAAAACCGGCACAGCAAATGGCCCGAAAGCGCAATTGCATGCGACGGTCATGCCATGGAGTGCGCTGATGGTTCCGAAAGCCAATCTGGATTTGCAGGCATTCAATGCTAATGCGTTCTGGGTACAGGCGCCACAGACACTGCTTTCCGGTACGGTGGTGGTGACAACCTCGCAAGCAGGGGAAACTGGCGCACAGCAGGCGCAGTTGTCTGCCGATTTGAAAAACGGGGTAACGGGTACGCTGGACCGCTCGCGCCTGCCGGTGTCTGCCTTGAAAGCCGATGTGCTGCTGAATACCACGCAGGCGACCATACAGCGTTTAAATGCGGTGATTGGGCAGGGGCATGTGGATGTTCAGGGCGTCTATACGTTGCCGGTGGCTGGCAAGCCGGCTACCTGGCAGGCGACTGTGACACCCAGCAGCGTGGACCCACGCCTGCTGTACAGCCAACTGGCCAGCGACAAAATCAGCGGTACCGTGAATGCAACACAAAAAACGGCGCAGACGATTGATTTTGACGTGAAGCTCAATGCGGCCAATGCCAGCAATGTCAGTTTTTTCCGGGTCAAGCAACTGACGACCCATGGCAGTTTTTCCGACAGCAATCTGGTGCGGCTTGCTGCCCTGGATGTACAGGCGACCAATGCCCGTATTCAGGGCAACAATGTATCGTATGCACTGAGTTCCGGGGCTATATCGGGGCCGTTGACGCTGACGGCGCCAGGCTTGCAGGCCAGTGCCACAGCGAACAGTTTTGCTGCAACATCGGGGTCGGTGAAAGTCAGTCTGGATGTCAATGCCGCAGAGCCTGCCGCCAAATGGTTGGCGGGGCTGCCTGTGAACCTGGGTTCTTTGGTCACCTTTTTAGAGAAAGCCGCCACCTATACGCAAGAGGTTGCCAACTATACCCAGGATGTTCCGATTGTGGTGGAAAACGGCTGGAAAAATCCCCATGTCACGGTAGCGCTTGATATGCAGGCCATTACCCGCAAAATTCTGGAGGAAGAAGCGCGCAGAAGGCTGTTGAATGCGACGCAGTCGGGCCAGGGCAGCGCTGACAGCAAGCCGGAGCGGGAGATTTTGAATCGGCTGGGTGGTGATTTGCTGAACCGGATCGGTGGCGGCAAATAAAAACAATGGGCGAAGTTGCCAGCTTCGCCCAGTATCATTGGGGTGACCAATTGAGGTTTATTTACATGTCCACATAGTTTGGACCACCACCGCCTTCCGGTGCAACCCAGACGATGTTTTGTGTTGGGTCTTTGATATCGCAGGTTTTACAGTGCACGCAGTTCTGGGCGTTAATCTGTAAGCGCGGTTCCTGCCCGTCCTCTTCGATGAATTCGTAAACACCGGCCGGACAGTAACGGCTTTCCGGGCCGGCGTAAATTTTCAGGTTCACGTTCACCGGCACATTGGCGTCTTTCAATGTCAGGTGCGGCGGCTGATTTTCCTCGTGATTGGCATTGCTCAAAAAGACCGAGGACAAACGGTCAAATGTCAGTTTGCCATCCGGCTTGGGATAGTCAATGCGGGTGGATTCTGCCGCAGGTCGCAGGCTCTGGTAGTCGGCCTTGCTGTGGTGAATTGTCCAGGGCGGGCTGTTGATGCGCAATACCGGCAGCACCAGGTTTTCAATCCCTGTCATGAACGAGCCGATGTACAGCCCCTTCTTGAACCACTGCTTGAAGTTTCTGGCCTGATTGAGCTCGGTATGCAGCCAACTGCGGCGGAACGCTTCGGGGTAGGCAATCAGTTCGTCGTGCTCGCGCCCTTGTGCCAACGCCTCGCCAATGGCTTCAGCAGCCAGCATGCCGCTCTTAATCGCAGCATGCGAACCCTTGATGCGGCTGGCGTTCAGGAAACCGGCGTCACACCCGACCAGCGCACCACCCGGGAAAATGGTCTTGGGCAGGCTGAGCAGGCCACCGGCCGTAATGGCGCGTGCGCCGTAGCCAATGCGTTTGCCGCCTTCCAGGTAAGAGCGCAGAACCGGATGGGTTTTCCAGCGCTGCATTTCTTCAAACGGGCTCAGCCAGGGGTTGCTGTAATCCAGCCCGGTAATCAGCCCCAGTGTGACCTTGTTGCCTTCCATGTGGTACATGAAACCACCGCCATAGGTCTTGCTGTCCATCGGCCAGCCGGCAGTATGCAGCACCAGGCCCGGGCGGTGTTTGGCCGGGTCGATTTCCCACAGCTCTTTAACACCAATGCCATAGGACTGCGGGTCGGCTTCGGCATCCAGTTTGAATTTGTCGATCAACTGCCGGCCCAGTTGGCCGCGCGCGCCTTCTGAGAAAACCGTGTATTTGGCGCGCAGTTCCATGCCCAACTGGAAACTGTCAGTGGGCTGGCCGTCTTTACCGATGCCCATGTTGCCGGTGGCAACACCTGCCACAGCGCCTTTGTCGTCATACAGCACTTCCGTTGCAGCAAAACCAGGGAATATTTCAACCCCCAGCCCTTCGGCCTGTTCAGCCAGCCAGCGCACCAGGTTGCCCAGGCTGATGATGAAATTGCCGTCGTTGCGGAAGTTATAGGGCATGAAAATATGAGGAATGCCGATGGAGCCTTTTTCGGTCAGAAACAGCATTTCATCTTCCAGCACCGGCTGATTCAGGGGCGCGCCTTTGGCTTTCCAGTCAGGGATCAGCTCGGTCAGCGAGTCCGGGTCAATGACTGTGCCTGCAAGAATGTGGGCGCCAGGCTCAGAACCTTTTTCTAATACACACACAGAAATTTCTTGACCCTTGGTTTGTGCCAGCTGTTTCAGCCGGATTGCCGTTGCCAGACCGCTGGGACCTGCCCCGACCACAACAACGTCATAATCCATGGATTCACGTGGGCCATACTGTTCTAAAATTTCCTGATTAGTCATGGGGTTGTCTCTGTATAAAAATAAATGAATCTAAGCCATTCCGACTTAACGCTCAGGGGTTCGTTATGCGAACCTATCCATACATGAATTGAGGGCTGTCGGTTTGACAGGCGAAACAACGGTCCATATATGGAGATTTTGTATAGGTTTATATTATGTTCTAAAAACGATCTTCTGCAAATGTGTTCAGGTAATTATGTGGAAGACTAGCAGAATCAATTTTTAAACAAGTCACGCTAGTCTCATTTTTTAAATGTAGTTTGCTACATCTTGCTTATAATCTTCTGACACCGCACGCAGTTCTGGTTTCTAGGCGTCAAGCAGTATTGACATGTTCATCCAAGTTTATCGGGGGTCTCATGAGCTTCTATGTTGAGCCGGTATATTTAAACGAAAAAATGGTTCTAAATTGTGCAGCATACGTATTTAAGGGAGTAGCAATGGAGTCCGAAATTTCGGAGGGGAACACTGCTAAGAGTAATGGGAATATAAGCATTGGATTTAAATTTTTACAGGACCTTTTATCACCTATTTCAGCATCTGCGGAGCAAGCTAAAGAAAAAACAATTGCGACGAAAACTGCGAGGCGCTACACCTTAGGGGGGCTTCATATGTCGCTAATTGATGAGCTTAATGAGCGCAAGCAGTTGATAAAAAACTTCAATCCTGGATTAGCAGAGAGAGATGAGCATTATGTTGAAATGAATGTATTACTGAAGTCGATTGATTTCTACTCAATAATTGAAGCACTGAAAGTTACAGCTCCATTGATTTCTCAATTACTTCAAAGTTTTGGCGAGAAAATTAATTCTCAAATTTTTACAAAAAATATAAGGACTGATGTTGGTAAGTACGAACAATTGATTACGAAAGTGTTATCTGAGTTGGAAAGTGACTATTTAAAATCTGGGCAGCTTGAAATGCTAATGCTTGACCCAAAATCTGGTCGACAACTTGGAATTGTTGATATTGACGTAAGTGATATGGAACCACTTTCAGTTAAAGCGAAACTTAGTGATGGTGAGTTCAAAGTTATAGGGAGAATTTCCCGTTGTGTAAACGACAAAGAAAACATGAGTCTTGTTCAAAGATCAGTACTATCTTCTGCGATAAAGATTATTGAAAAACTTGCTGCCGTGGGCAGGGGCAGCGGTGTTGAAAAATATAGAGAAGAAATGGATAAAGCAAGTAAAGTTATCCAAAAGGTTTGTCAGCTTTCCCTTCCTGGGCCAGCAGTACGAATTATGGCGATGTCTATTTGTATATAACTAAAGATAGAATGTGCCATTATGTAATTGCAAATAGTAAGCGATTGATTACGGACAAAGCTCCTCAATCTTCATCGGGTTGAGCGCCGTGCCGTCTTCCCAAAAGCCTAAAGACAACTGCTGATCGGTGCCATCGCCAAAAATGGTGGCTGCGAAAGAATCACTCTTCAGGCCGTCCAGCAGGCCGTCAGCAATTTTCCAGTAACCATAAAAATCCAGTTGGTTCAAAGAGGCGGATGCTTCATATTCAGGCAGGCCTTGCAGGATGTCTGGAAAATGGTACCGTTGCAGGCTGAAGTTATAGCGGCTGTCAGGGGCTCCGGGAGAGCCGTGCCCGGCCATGACTTTGCGGCCATTGTATGAGCTGGAGGGAACCACCAGCATGATGCGATGTTCGCGTGGAATATGGCCCAAACGTGCGGCAAGTTTGCGCGCCGTCGGCAGGCCAATGTCGTCATCTTCTCCTGTGATGATGACAACAGGCAGGTTGGCCGGCAGCATTTCAACGGGGCCGTAAATGCTTTGTGTCCAGCGGCCATTGTCAACGTGGTAGGCATCCCCGGGCGATACCAGCATCATGGCGTCAGCCGGCGGCAGGCCATAATGCTCGGCGTTTAATGCCAGGTTGATTGAAATGGCCGACCCTACAGAAAAACCGTAATAAAGTGTCTGGCCCGGACGCGGAATCAGGCCAAACTCCTGTGACAGCACATTGAGCGCCTGCCGGTTGGCGTATCCTGCATTATCTGTTACCAGTGGCGGTGGCGTGTGTTCTGAATCCTGATAAACCGGGTAAATGACCGCATGTCCGCTGCGTACCAGGTGGTCGATCAGGGCCCCGAAGTTCATCGGGTTCATGCCCTGCCAGCCGTGGTGGAATAAAACCACCGGAATGGCATCTTCCACACGCGGTTGCGCCGGTACAAACAGATAAGCGCGCTGTGCGCCGTCGCCCACCACGCGCATCTCGACGGCGGCATGTACTTCGCGGGCTTTGTAGGCCTGCGGGGTGAACATGGATAGGTCCGGGCTGGGTTGTGCTTGAGCGGATAACGTCATAGCCAGCAGGAAAATTAAAACAAATGACGGCAAACTGAAAGTAAAACGCATGGAACAGAATTCAAAACAATGCAGCATCATAACAGGAGTGCTTGATGCATGGCAGGAATGAATAGCGTGTAGGCTAAAGACGCTTTGTTTTGATGCTTTATATGGCCATTTCCCATTGCAGCCCATAGGGCAGGTCAGCCGGGCCCATCAGGAAGTGCAGCAGGCGCCGTTTGCTGTGGCCACTGGCTTTGGAAGAGGCATGCAACGTCATGGGCCTCATGGCGATAACGGTTCCGGTGGCCGCGGTAAGTGTGACCTCTTCCCGGTCTTGTGCGCTGTCAGGTGCATAGTCAATATGGTGATGGGTACGCGGATAAACTTTCAGCGGCCCGTCAGTTTCAGTGCAAGGCTCCAGATGCAGCCGCAATGCCAGCATCTGCCGCATAATCGATTCAGGCGGCTGCATAAAGACCTGCCCTTCTTTTTCAGACCATCCTTGCAGTTGGGGGTGGTCGACACGCTGTGCTACCGGTGCGCTGAGATCCTGGTGGATGGAGACCAGCCAGTTGCGATCGGCCGATTTTTCAAAATAAGTGCATTGAACCGCAACCGCATCGGGCACCAGCAGGGGTTTAATGGCGGAGTGTGTTTTCAACTGGTGTGCCAGTTCCTGACACCAGGGCAAAGAAAGCGCTGTGCGTGAACTGCGTGAGCGGGTCTGGAACGGCGCGGCATGTTGCAGCAGTTGTGCGCATTGGGCTTCTGAAAGCACATTGGGGATAACCGCGTAACCTTGCGTGTGCAGAAAATCAGGGGAGCTGGTGTGATGTAATTCAGTGCTGAGCATGATGGATGTGGTTCTCCTTTTTAGCGAGGGAGGTTGGGCGCAACGGATTTATCCGGGCAGATAAGGGCTGACTTTTATTTTGAGTAGCTGAACCAGGGCAGGTTCCATGTAATCGTAGTCGTCAGGAATGCCCAGACAGATGATGCGCTGGTTTTTGATATAAGGTCTGAATTTCTGTTGCAGTTTATTGCGGTGCTTTTTTTCCATGACAAAAATCGTATCGGCCCACTCGAGCAGGTCAGGTGTCAGCGGAGTTTCTGCATCGTGATTCAGTCCGGCCGAGCTGACCTCAATATGAGGGTAACTGGCAAAAACCTGCTCAGCGGTTGGACTGCGCAGGCGATTCTGGCTGCAAAGAAAAAGAATTTTTTTCATAAATGTGTTGGACTTTAGCTTTGTCTACCTACCATATCATGAAATTATTTTCGCAATGGCGTTAATCACGCAAAGAATGTGGTGCCTGATCTGGCAAAGTAGCGGGCAAAAACCGAGCAGGCTGGTAAAAAATGCGGAGTTCATGGATAATAAGCGCTCGGTTTAAAATAAACCAAGAGCTTTAAGCGCGTATCCATCATACGGGTAGGTTGCACAAGCTTGTCCAGTCTGGCCCCGGTGATGAAATCGGTAGACATAGGGGACTTAAAATCCCCAGGCGAAAGCCGTGCGGGTTCAAGTCCCGCCTGGGGCACCATTTTCATTCTTATATGATCTTTCAAGCTCTCTAGCGTATTGAAAACAAAAGAGAAGAGCGAAGTTTAAATCTCATAAAGAACTACAAATCCCCGCTGATGCTCAGGCAACTCAGTACATGATTTATACAGCACTGAGTTCGAAGTAGTGCATAAAAGAGGAATCAAGCAAATTCGGCTTTTTATTTATACTGGCTTTTCTGTTAATGTTCATACAAGTGAGCAAGCAGAACTTGTGAACGCGTCAGCGCTATTCTTCTGCTCTCAGAATCTCTATCACAGAGCCAGCGAACATAGTCCATACTGTGGGCTCGTGTGATTCTTAGGTGTATTAGACATGGTAGAGTGTAAGTTCAGTATGTTTAAAGTATATTAAATGCGTATAAGTCTTGGTATTGAGCTTTCATAACAGACTTCTATCTGAGATTAGAAATACGAAACTAAACGCTGTTACGGTGTTAGATAAATAATAATTCTCATTCAATTAATTTGAGTGTATTAATCACCAAATTTGTGAATTAGTTCCACATCTGCGTTTGTAATCCAGAACGGAATTACTATATAAATAAAATATAGTCTTCTTGACTTTCTAAACTTTCAAGGAGATTGTTTAGGTATGGTTTTAACAATGAATCCACACGATGCAGTATTTTCCGGTAAGACAGAGCAATCTGGTGAAACAGTGGCGTACTCTGTGATGCCACCTGCTAT
This sequence comes from Saezia sanguinis, assembly GCF_963921665.1. Classification (NCBI taxonomy): domain Bacteria; kingdom Pseudomonadati; phylum Pseudomonadota; class Betaproteobacteria; order Burkholderiales; family Saeziaceae; genus Saezia; species Saezia sanguinis. Next base: position 17,826 of record NZ_CAWUGC010000017.1, on the reverse strand, counting down.
TCCTACACAGGAAGGGGCTGAAGGCATACGCTATGACTTTAATGATGGTGCTCGTGTCTTGTTGCCAAAAGGGCAATGGCATGTAGAAATTATTGACGCAGAGTCGGGTAACATTCTTTTTGCCTGTGATTCTGATGAGGGCTGGGTGCAAAGCACCAAAAAGTATTATGTGCGTTTTATACTCCGAGTCTGGAGGCGCGGAGAAAAAACACCGTTACTGGATCACACGCTGGATCTGAAGAACAGGCCGGTTTTGATTTCTTTTCCTGTGGGAACAATCGGCGATATCATTGGCTGGTTTCCGCATGCAGAGCGCTTTTACCAGCAACATGGCTGCAGGCTTGAGTGCACGCTAGGTCAGGAATTAATTGATCTTTTTAAGGATCAATATCCTGATATGCGGCTTAATACACCTCAAATGGTCAGCACAGAGGCTCCTTACGCAACATATCGTATTGGTCTTTTTTTTGGTGGTGACGTTAATTCGCAGCCAATTGATTTTCGCATGGTTGGGCTTCATCGTACGGCAGGATACATCCTCGGAGTTGATCCTTCAGAAGAGCCTCCACGGCTTAAGTTGGATGCTCCACGTCGTATCAAAGAGCCTTATGTATGTATCGCGGCACAGTCCAGTTGCCAAGCCAAATACTGGAATAATGGAATGGGTTGGCACCTAGTGGTTGAGCACCTTAAGAAGCTTGGCTACCGAGTTTTATGCATTGATAAACAGGCTGTATATGGGCAGGGTTATGTATGGAACCACATTCCCTATGGGGCGGAAGATTTTACGGGAGATATCTCTTTGCAGGAGCGGGTTGCATTGTTGCAGCACGCTGATTTTTTTGTGGGTTTGAGCAGTGGGCTTTCATGGCTGGCGTGGGCCTGTCATGTTCCTGTGGTCCTCATCAGTGGCTTTACTTTGCCAACCTGTGAGTTTAAAACCCCGTATCGAGTCTACAGCACACATGGTTGTATGGGATGCTGGGATGATATCAATCTTAATTTTGATCATAAAGATTTTTTTTGGTGTCCCCGCTTAAAGGGCACGGAACGCCAGTACGAATGCACGCGTTTAATTACCGGTCAGCAGGTTATCGGGCATATTGACCGGTTATATCAAACATTGCAACATTCTTCAACATAGGTATTGAAGTCGTCCTTCTGGATAAAAGGAGTATTAACGAAAGTGTGATGGAGCATCGATTCGAGGGTCAGGGACCATGCGACTTACATCATGCGGAAGTTTAAATTTTAGCGATAGCAGCCCCGAAAGGTAATAAAAATGGGACATAAAAATAATCTGAATCGCAGCTACCGAATTGTCTGGAGCGAAAGTCGGCAAACTTGGGTGGCTGCATCTGAACTAGCAAAAGGGCACAGCCGTGCTTCATGCAAAAGCGTAAAACAGTTGGTGCTGGTAGTTGTTGCGGGAACCATTCTGGCAGGGCAATTAACGCAACCGGTTTTAGCGCAGTCTTTCACACCTGTAGTCAGTGGTACGGTCAGTGGAGAGACTATCACCAGTGGAACACAGAGCGTGATTTCCGGTGGTGTGGCTAATGGGGGTGCGATTAATATCGGTGGCGTTCAAAATGTTTCTAATGGGGGAAGCGCAAACAATATCGCTGTCAACAGTGGTGGACGACAGAATGTTTATGCTGGAGGGGTGACTTCCAGCATAGCAGTCAATACCGGTGGGCAGCAACGAGTTTCCGGCGGGACTGCTGAGGGGACTACGCTTTCGGGTGTTTTCAATTCCAGCGATTCAGGGTTTCAATATGTTTATGCCGGAGGTGTTGCGAACAATACGATCATCAATAGTGGTGGAGATCAGCGTTTATATTCGGGTGCAACCGCTAATTCATCGGTTTTAAATAGCGGCGGAATACAGCGAGTTTCTTCAGGTGGAACAGCAGTCGGAACGGTGTTCAATGGCGGTGGGCAGTATGTTTACGATGGTGCGGTGGTCAGCGGTGCACACGTCGTGAGCGGTGGGCAGACGGTCAGTGCCGGGGGGGCAGTCGTAGGTACGATTTTAGAAACCAATGGGCGGCAGAATGTGTGGGCGGGAGGTATTGTCAGCGATACTGTCTTTAACGGTGGGTGGCAGTATCTTTATAACGGAGCTACGGTTAGTGGAGCTAATATTGTCAGTGGCGGACAAACCATCAACTCTGGGGGAACGGCGGTCAGTTCAATTCTCACGAGTGGGGCAATTCAATATATTTCAGCAGGCGGCAATGCGGTTGACACGGTATTCAGTGGTGGTCGGCAATACCTTTACGGTGCGGTAGTCAGCGGTGCACAGATTGATGATGGCACACAGATCGTCAGTGCTGGCGGTTCGGCAGTTGGCACAACATTAGGCAGCAGTGGCAGGCAGAATGTATTCGCTGGCGGCAGTGCAATTGGTACTGTTTTTGATGGAGGAGGGCAGTACATTTATGATGGCGCAGTGGTCAGTGGCGCGCAGATTGCTAATGGGGAGCAAAGAGTTAATTCTGGTGGCTCTGCAGCAGATACAAGGCTTAATGGTGGCACGCAGTACGTGTATGACGGAGGACTAGCAAGCAATGCAGTCATAGAAGACGGTGGGCGCCAGATTATTTCCAGTGGCGGACAGGCAACCTCGGCAATTGTGAATAACAATGGGCGGCAATACGTGTCCGCTGGAGCAGTAGCTACAGGCACGATTGTCAATAGTGGTGCCAGACAGGATATATATTCCACAGGGGTTGCACTGGATACAACTGTCAATGCGGGTGGTGTGCAGCGAGTATCTGCTGGTGGCAGTGCGGTTGATACAGTGATTGATGCCGGTGGGATACAAACAATTTCTTCAGGCGGTTTTGCAACAGATACTGATATTGCAGCAGGGGGGCTCCAGAATATATCTTCGGGAGGGAGTGCTGACAATACGATCATTCACAGTGCCGGTGTGCAACGAGTGTATTCCGGTGCTGTTGCCGTAGATACGACTATTGACAACAGCGGTGCGCAGTATGTGTATGGGGGAGGTGTCGCAGTCAATACAACGGTTAATACAGGAGGGATACTGAATATATCGGATGGGGGGATTTTAGAAGGATTTACCCTGGTAGTCGGGGATGCGCAACTGAATGCAAGTACCACTTTTGTCAACAATGGAGTGCTGACGTTAAACCAGACTGCAGACAATACATTGGCTGCAACAATCTCGGGAGCAGGCAGTCTTGTCAAAGACGGAAATAATACCCTGATACTTACAGGCGTTAACAGCTATACCGGGGGCACCACTGTGGCCGGTGGGAGCCTATATATAGGTGACATTGCCGGTAGTCCGGCACGGTTGGCGAGCGATGTCAATGTCCAAAACGGAGCCATCCTTGGTGGTCATGGGCAAATAGCGGGTCATGTTACTGTTGACAGTGGAGGCACTTTATCTCCCGGCACGGGTGCAGTTGGTACTCTTACAACAGGGCAAGTCATTCTCAAAGGCGGCTCCATCTTGGATGTAGACGCACACCCTGACCACAATGTCGGACGTGTCGTGGCAGACTCTGCTCTTGGAGGAGGCAACGGTACCGTTACCATCGAGCCCGGCGCTGCCTTACAAATTTGGGGTGGTGCGGGCACTTGGGCCGAAAAATTCAGCTATGTTATTGTCGACAGCGATCAGGGTGTCAGTGGGCAGTTCAGTACTGTGGACAGCAATCTGGCGTTTTTGACGTCCCTGGTAGACTACAGCAATCCTGACCAGGTACGACTCACATTGGTACGTAACAACACCAGCTTTCCTTCAGTCGGGGGTAGTGAGAATCAGCAAAATACAGGAGCTGGCATAGAAGGCCTGGGAGAGAACAACCCAATTTATGAGACAATCGTCAGCATGGATGCATGGCAGGCACGCAACGCCTTTGACAGTCTCAGCGGAGAGATTCATGCCAGTGTCAAAAGTGCCCTTCTTATCAACAGCCGCTATCCGAGGCTTGCTATTATGCAGCACCTTTCCGATGCTTCGGGCCTTTTAGCGTCGGAAACGGACATCAACAAAAACTTGTGGGTCAATGTCTGGGCGCATGATGGTCATGTCAAAGCAGATGGCAATGCTTCCAAACTTGATAATCGAGGGCTTGGTGTGCTGATTGGTTCAGATCTGTACGCCAGTGCCGATGAAACTACTGTATTTGGTGTGGCTGCCGGCTATGAGCATACCAAACTCAGCACAGACCGTTTGCGTCATTCCGATGCAGACATTAATGCCATCCACCTGCTGGCTTACGGACGCACCAGTGTAGGTCTGATAGACCTCAAAGGTGGTATAGGCTATAGCTGGTTGGATATTGATACCGAACGAAATATTGCTATTGGCAATCTGGTCTCCAAAAATCAAGGCAATTATAACGGTGGTTTGTTGCAGGCCTTTATTCAGGGCAGTCACACCTTTAACCTTACACCGAACCTTAACCTGACACCGTACATAAATGTGGCAGCACAGAGAATTACTACTGACAGCTTTACAGAAACAGGCGGCCTTACCATACTGCACAGTAGTCGGCACAGTGACAACTTGTTGACCACCACGATAGGTGTGAAAAGCGAATGGCAGGTTGAGGACCGCGTGAGCCTGTATGGTGACTTGGGCTGGCAATATAACGTTGGCAGTATAGCGCCCAAAGTCCATATGAATTTTGTGGGAGGCAAAGAGTACACTATACGAGGTGTGGAAATCAACCGCAATGCGGCGGTGGTCGGTGTAGGGGCAAACTTCCAGTTGCAGCCTAATATGACGCTGAGCATAGGATATGATGGAGAGTTTGGTCGACAGGTCAGAGATCATGCTGCTCGTATCATGTGGGAGTTCAAATTCTGAGTTGCTTAGTTATTTGATTTTTTTAACATCAATGCGACACAAACTTTTATTTTTGAGCGAGAAAGCAGTGACTATGGGACGTTTTTCTTTTTGTCACTGTTGTCAAAGAGGGACTTATATTTGTATTCCAATGTGCTAATTTGAGAAGTATTGCCCTAGATTGTGACAAGAAAATTTTTTAAAGCAAAGGGGGCTAATGTTGATTGCTATTTTGGCTTATTGGTCAACAATAGAGCCGTCACATGATCGTGTTTTACGTGCTGATGTTGCACATATGCCCCGTGCTTATATTAATGGGGATAAAGTACTTATTACCAATTTTCGTAATTTTGAATATCGAAGCGTAGACGATTTTATTTCCCGTTATGAAGAGCGCGAAGTAGACCTTTCACATTTAGTCTCTGTTGATTTTTATGTTTCTTATTGGACGTCAGGACCTGTCGCGCATACTTGTGTGAATTTTAATTTTGATAACGCTCCTCCTGTAAGTGTTTCTATTGAAGCTAGATTTGAAGCGGATGAGCATTATGATCCAATTGCCTCACTTTTTAAGCGGTGTAAGTTAATTTATGTTGTTGGTGATGAGTTTGATATTGTTCGGGTTCGTACTAATTTTCGCAATGAAGAAGTTTATCGTTATCCTATTCATATCTTTTCAGAGGCAACACGCTTGCGAAGTACGGACCTAACACGCTGCCTCAAACCAAACAAAAGCCTACTTGGCTACGGGGCTATGTTTCCATGTGCTTTTTCGCCAAGATAGACATTGATGGCTGTGCCATCGCTTAATTGACCCTGGCCGGAGCCATTTTCAAGATATTCCCCATAGCGGGAAACGCTGGCACTTCCTGAGCGGCCATCGGAGCATTGAAAGCGAACCTGTAGTCTTGGACTGACGTCCGTTGAGTCGTAAGCGCCGTTGCAGTACAGGCCTTTTGAGTCTTCTGCGTAAAAAGTGCCTGAAATCAGTGTGGCGGCAGCCATGCCCTTAAGCGGCTCAGGGCGGTTGTCGACATTGACATGGATGTCGGTGGAGATGCAGCCATGCAACAGAACAGATCCAATCAGAATGAAAAGAATACGCACAGGTGAATCCTTATAAAAGGGATGGATGTGTGGTGACCATAGCGTGTCACTGTGATGGATTGTATAACGTATTTTTTTATGGGTATTCATGCGCAAGGCCCGTATGTGCCTGCGTATATTGCTGCCAGCAAAAAACAAATGGCACATCGGTTTGTTCAGGCTGGTTGCGAGCCTGTGCCGGGCACTTTGATCGCCATGAGCAATGGCGCCGGAGGTGGTCTGGATATACTTTATGCCATTGCTGGGCACACTGTGTGCGGTGATGAGGCGATACGGTTCACTTGCCGGAACAGGTGCAGGAAACCATGCTTGCCAATACACCATCGGGTAGTTTATTGATGCAATGATCGAAAGCATATAATGAAAGCTTTGCCATCAGGAAAAGTTGAGTCTTCATGCATACGTTACAGCCATTCTCTAAGGGCCGGGTATTTCTCCTTGGCTTCATCATCATAGGGTTGCTGTCTTCTTATCCTTTGGCCTTGTATTTACCGGTTTGGTTCAGTTGGGAAAATGGGCCGATTGAAAATACGCAGGCAGGTATCCTGCTTGCAGGGTTGGTGCTGGCGCTGTGCTTTGCCGTACGGGCAAAGGATAAAACTCGGCGTTGGTTCTGGATCATGGTGATGCCATTCTGGTTGATTATGTTTGCCCGCGAACTGGGATGGGGCGCTGTGTTCTTGCCTCCTCTGTATGTCGATCCGGTGTCTGGCCCGATTTATTCTTCCTCTCTTCAACTGAGTTACAAGCCTGTTGTTTACCCGGTTGCCGGAGTGCTGTTGCTGGCTTCTGCGGCTGTTTTTTTATTAACCAGGCAATATCAGAGTCTGGTGAAAATATGGCGTTGCGGCGCATTTCCGTGGCTTGAACTGTTGTTGGTTGTGGTGGGGGCTGTGCTGTCCACCATTGCTGAGGGGCACGGCGGCGTGACATTGAATTTGGGCGATGGAATATTGCAACTGCTGGAGGAACTGTCAGAGCTGTGGGCGTATGCGGCCCTGTTTGCTGCACAGTTGCGGGTATCTCAGGGAAGCTGGCACGATTAAGTGTTGTTATGCACGATGGCTAAGGTACTGTGGCGATTTCAATTGAAAAATGGGCAGGTGGCATCATCTTAGTTGCTGGACGTGTGAAGATTCAAGATCAGAAGGGCGGTCATGGCGGGTAAAGCGAAAACTCCAAAAAAACAGAACAATGATGTAGCATCTGAAGCGGAGGTGAAGAACACAGTTGCCGATGTTGCTGAAGATGTGCCGCAGGGCCGGTTCATCACCTATGAAGGCTCGCCTTTTGAGTTGTACCAGCCTTATCCGCCGGCGGGAGACCAGTTAACCGCGATTGGTGAACTGGTGGAAGGTATCCGTGACGGGCTGAGTTTTCAGACGCTGCTTGGGGTGACCGGCTCTGGTAAGACATTCACAATGGCCAACGTGATTGCCCAGCTGGGTAGACCTGCCATTGTGTTTGCGCCCAACAAAACGCTGGCGGCGCAGTTGTATTCGGAGTTTCGCGAGTTTTTCCCGAAAAATGCGGTGGAATACTTTGTGAGCTATTACGATTATTACCAGCCCGAAGCCTATGTGCCGCAGCGCGACCTGTTCATTGAAAAGGACAGTGCGATCAATGACCATATTGAGCAGATGCGGCTTTCGGCTACCAAAAGCCTGTTTGAGCGGCGCGATGTGATTATTGTGGCGTCTGTTTCGGCCATTTACGGTATGGGCAGCCCGGAAGACTATACCGAGATGCGGCTGATCACCCGCGTGGGTGACCGGGTCAGCCAGCGTGATTTCATTGCACACCTGGTGCGCATGCAATACAACCGCAACGATATGGATTTTGCCCGCGGAATGTTTCGGGTGCGTGGAGATACGATTGATATCTTCCCGGCTGAGCATTCCGAACTGGCGGTACGCGTGACGCTGTTTGACGATGAGGTGGATGGCATCAGCCTGTTTGACCCGCTAACGGGCAAGGTCCAGCACAAGGTGCCGCGCTTTGCCATTTATCCGGCAGGGCATTATGTGATGGCGCGGCAAAGCGTGATCAATGCAATTGAAACCATCAAGGAAGAACTAACGGAGCGGCTGAAATTCTTTTACGATGAGGGCAAGCTGGTGGAGGCGCAGCGGCTGGAGCAGCGCACCCGCTTTGACCTGGAGATGTTGCAGGAAGTCGGGCATTGCAAGGGCATTGAAAACTACTCCCGCCACCTCTCCGGGGCCAAACCGGGAGAGCCGCCGCCCACACTGGTGGAATATTTGCCTAAAGATGCGTTGATGTTTTTTGACGAGTCGCATGTGCTGATTGGGCAGTTTACCGGCATGTATAACGGCGACCGCGCGCGTAAGGCCACACTGGTGGAGTATGGATTCCGCCTGCCCAGCGCGCTGGATAACCGGCCGCTGAAGTTTCCTGAATTTGAGCAGCGTATGCGGCAGTCGGTGTTTGTCTCGGCGACCCCCGGTAACTATGAAATGGAGCACTCCGCAGGCTCGGTGGTGGAGCAGGTGGTGCGGCCGACCGGGCTGGTGGACCCGGAGGTTGAAGTCCGTCCGGCAACCACGCAGGTTGACGATGTGCTGCAGGAGATTCATGAGCGCGTGAAAGTAGGCGAGCGCGTGCTGATTACCACGCTGACCAAACGCATGGCCGAGCAGCTGACCGAATATCTGAGTGAGAACGGCGTCAAGGTGCGTTATCTGCATTCGGACATCGATACGGTAGAGCGGGTGGAGATCATCCGTGATCTGCGGCTGGGGCTGTTTGATGTGCTGGTGGGGATCAACCTGTTGCGTGAGGGGCTGGACATTCCGGAAGTGTCATTGATTGCGATTCTGGATGCGGACAAAGAGGGTTTCTTGCGTGCGGAGCGCTCGCTGATTCAGACCATAGGCCGTGCGGCGCGCAATGTGCATGGCAAGGCCATTCTGTATGCAGACCGTATGACGGACTCCATGCGCAAGGCCATTGGAGAAACCGAACGGCGCCGCAACAAGCAATTGGCCTACAACGCCGAGTACGGCATTACGCCCAGGAGCATTAACAAGCAGATTAAAGACCTGATTGATGGTGTGTACCATGAGCAGGATGCCGGTCAGCCACAGGAACAGCAGGAGCTTTTGCAGGCCCAGGTGCAGGACATGAGCGAAAAAGAGATTGCGCGTGAAATCAAGCGGCTGGAAAAGCAGATGCTCGATCATGCGAAAAACCTGGAGTTCGAGCAGGCCGCGCAGGTCAGAGACCGGCTGGCGCAGTTCAAAAATATGGCATTCGGCGCCAATGTGCATGATTTGATGAGCTGATTGTCATTAATTACAAAATTATTTTTCCCCTTGATTTTGGCGCCGAAGGCGGCAATTAAATGGCGGAGGTGCCGTTTTTTTGACACGTGTTTTCGGGGGTGTTTTTGCGGCGCGACATCTAGGCAGTGTTATGAGTTGATGTCATTTCTAAGGGATGGGAATAAATTAAATTATTGCTTTGCACAATTTGATTTATATGAAACTTTTAGAGGATATAACACATCCTAAATTACAATTGGAGCGCCTTATATAAATACACATACGCTAAACGAGGGTTTGAGAGTTTGTGTTGAAATCCGGGTAAAGGCATTGAATGACTTAGGTCAAATATGAGTTTTCGTGCCGATGTTATAGTAGTAACCCTAAGAACAGGTGTTCTGTTAGTCCTTCTGGTTGCTTGCAGATTTTCGGGTTTGATCGATTACCTGAGTTGAGTGACAGAAGGTTTTTCAATACACAGTGATAACTTCGCACAACGGAGTGAAAGTGAGTAGTCATATGTCGCAACAGTACGCTGAGTACCTGGCGAATTCTTATCTTTATGGCAGCAATGCTCCTTATATCGAGGAGCTCTATGAGTCATATCAGAACGACCCTAATTCTGTTCCCACACGCTGGCGTGAATATTTTGAAGCCATGCAAAAGGCGCCTGCCAATGGTGCTGGCGCGTATGGCGTAGGAGCCGACCCGAAAGCGGCGGCAGTATCCAAGCTGATTGATGCATACCGTAATTTGGGTGTGCTCCGGGCCAATCTGGACCCGTTGAAGCTCAATATCCTGCGTCCGCAGGAATCTCCCGAACTGGACCCACAGTATTATGGATTGACTGAGGCTGACATGAAGTCGACGGTGGATACCTCGTCGACCCATTTTGGTAAGAGTTCAATGACGCTGGGTGAACTGGTTGGCGCACTGCGTGCAACGTACTGCGGCACGCTGGCGGTTGAATTCATGTACATCCGCGATGTGAAAGTGCGCAACTGGTGGATTGAACGCCTGGAATCCAAACAGGGGCAGCCTAAATTTGATGCCGAGAAAAGAAAACGCCTGCTTGAGCGCGTGACTGCGGCTGAAGGCCTTGAAGGCTATCTGAATACCAAATATGTGGGCGTGAAGCGTTTCTCACTGGATGGCGGCGATGCATTCATCGTTGCCATGGACGAGTTGGTACGTTATTCAGCCCAGAACGGCGTTGAAGACATTGTGATCGGTATGGCTCACCGTGGCCGCCTGAACGCACTGGTCAACACATTGGGTAAAGAACCCAAAGCGCTGTTTGCCGAGTTTGACCATACTGCGCCGGAAAATCTGCCTTCCGGTGACGTGAAATACCACAATGGTTTTTCCAACAACATCAAAACACCGTCAGGCACAGTGCACCTGAGCATGGCTTACAACCCGTCTCACCTGGAAGTGGTGAGCCCGGTGCAGTCCGGTTCTGTGCGTGCCCGTATGGACCGCCGCAATGACGGCGTTGGCAATCAGGTCATGTCAGTCACCGTTCACGGTGACGGTGCCGTGATTGGCCAGGGTGTTGTGCAGGAAACCCTGTCAATGGCGGGTGCCCGCGGTTATTACATTGGTGGCTCTATCCGCATCGTGATCAACAACCAGGTGCAGTTCACCACATCTGACCCGCGTGATACCCGTACCTCGCTGTACTGTACCGATGTGGCGCGCATGATTGACGCTCCGGTCCTGCATATCAACGGTGATGACATGGATGCCGTGGCATTTGCAATGCAACTGGCAGTGGATTTCCGCCAGCAGTTCCACCGCGACGTGATGATTGACTTGGTGTGCTACCGCAAACTGGGCCATAACGAGCAGGATACGCCTCAGATTACCCAGCCTTATATGTACAAGGCTGTGAAAGCACATCCGGGCTCACGCCGTGTGTATGCGCAGCGTCTGATTGATGAAAACGTCATCGATGCCGCTTACGAAGAAAAACTGGTTAAAGAATATCGCAAGTCGATGGATGAAAATAAAGTCACCAGCGACCCGGTCGATAAGAAGTTCAAGAGCCCTTACACCTCCGACTGGAGCAAATACGTCGGAAAAGCCTGGTCTGAACCTGTAGATACCAGTGTGTCAGAAAAAGAACTGAAAAAACTGGCACAGGCCATTACTACGGTGCCTGACAGTATTGCTGTGCATCCCCTGGTGCAAAAGGTACTCAAAGACCGCGCCGCCATGGGCAATGGTGAATTGCCGGTGGACTGGGGTATGGGTGAAAACATGGCCTATGCCACATTGCTGAGCGCCGGTATTCCTGTGCGCTTGTCCGGTGAAGACGTTGGCCGCGGTACATTCAGCCACCGCCAGGCCATGGTGCATAACCAGAACCGGCCTGACTGGACGGAAGACCCCTATATTCCGCTGCAGCACCTCTCTGACAAACAGGGTAAATTCACCATCGTGAACTCTGTGCTGTCAGAAAACGGTGTTCTGGGCTTCGAATACGGGTATGCCACAGCGCGTCCTGACGGTCTGACCATTTGGGAAGCCCAGTTTGGTGACTTTGCCAACGGTGGCCAGATCATGATTGACCAGTTCATTGCCTCCGGTGAAACCAAATGGGGTCGCTATGCAGGCCTGGTCATGCTGCTGCCGCACGGTTTTGAAGGCCAGGGGCCAGAGCACAGTTCAGCACGTATTGAACGTTACCTTGAATTGAGCGCTGAAGAAAACTGGGTGGTGGCCCAGCCAACCACAGCAGGGCAGATTTTCCACCTGCTGCGCTCTCAGGCACTGAGCAAATACCGCAAACCGCTGGTGGTGTTCTCGCCGAAATCGCTGCTGCGTAACAAAAATGCCGCAGTACCGCTGGAAACGCTGGCCAAGGGCAGCTTCCAGATGGTGATTCCGGAAGTGAACAGCAGCATCGATGCCAAGAAGGTTAAGCGTGTGATCCTGTGTTCCGGCAAGGTTTACTACGATCTGGCTGCTGCACGCGAAGAGAAGAAACTGACCGATGTGGCGATTATTCGTCTGGAACAGTTGTATCCCTTCCCGCAAAAAGCGCTGGCTGCCGAACTGAAGAAATACGCTGGTGCCACGGAAGTGGTCTGGTGTCAGGATGAGCCGGAAAACCAGGGGCCATGGAGTTATGTGCGTCCGCAAGTCCGTGACATGCTGACAGACAAGCAGAAACTGGGCTACTCGGGACGTGCTGCTTGCCCGGCTCCGGCGACAGGGTATACCCATAAGCATCAAGAACAGTTGAAAGAACTGGTTGCCGGTGCTTTTGGTAAACTCAAAAATACGGTAAAGTAATTATGTGATCCACCAGGTACGCCTCATTCGTGAGGCGTAATCCCATTCTTGAAAATTATAGGAAAATCAAATGGCAATTCTAGAAGTCAAGGTTCCTGAACTGTCCGAGTCAGTATCAGAAGCGTCGTTGATGCAGTGGAAAAAGAAGGTTGGTGAAGCCGTTGCAGCAGAAGAGATTCTGATTGAAATTGAAACCGATAAGATCATTCTGGAAGTTCCCGCGCCAGGCGCAGGGGTACTTTCTGAGGTCGTTGTCAGTGACGGTGGCAGTGTTACCTCTGGGCAGGTGATCGCTAAGATCGATACCGAAGCCAAGGGTGCGGCGGCGGCTCCTGCCAAGCAAGAGGCTGCTCCGGCTCCTGCCCCTGCTCCGGCAGCGCCTGCGCCCGCACCAGCGGCTCCAGCTCCGGCTGCAGCAGCGCCGGCTCCGGCACCAGCCGCTTCTGCCAGCAAGGCCGGTGTGGCCATGCCGGCTGCAGCCAAGCTGTTGGCAGATAACAACCTGAGCGCATCTCAGGTTGGCGGCACTGGCAAAGACGGCCGTATTACCAAGGGCGACGTGCTGTCTGCAGTGGCTGGCGGCGCTAAACCTGCTGCGGCACCGGCTGGCGGCCTGGTACCTCCGCTGGATGATCGCACTGAAGTGCGTGAACCGATGAGCAAGCTGCGTGCACGTGTGGCGGAACGCTTGATCGAGTCACAACAGACTACTGCCACATTGACCACGTTCAATGAAGTGAACATGGCTCCGGTGATGGATTTGCGCAAGAAGTTCCAGGACCAGTTTACCAAGACATATGGTATCAAACTGGGCTTTATGTCCTTCTTTGTCAAGGCTGCTGTCCATGCACTGAAGAAATATCCGGCAGTCAATGGCAGCATTGACGGTGGCGATATTGTTTACCATAACTACTTTGACATTGGTATTGCGGTTTCTTCGCCACGTGGTCTGGTGGTGCCGATTCTGCGTAATGCAGACAAGCTCAGCTTTGCTGAGATCGAGCTCAAGATTGCCGAGTTTGCAACCAAGGCCAAGGACGGTAAACTGTCAATTGCCGAGTTGTCCGGTGGTACTTTCAGTATCACCAACGGCGGTACTTTCGGCTCCATGATGTCTACCCCCATTATCAACCCGCCACAGTCAGCCATTCTGGGTGTGCATGCGACCAAAGAGCGTGCCGTGGTGGAAAATGGTCAGGTGGTGGTTCGTCCGATGTGCTATCTGGCGCTGTCGTATGACCACCGGATTGTCGACGGACGTGAGTCTGTGCTGACACTGGTTGCCATCAAGGAAGCACTGGAAGACCCGGCACGCATGTTGCTGAACCTGTAAAACCAAAGGTGCTGGGAATAAGCCGCTGCATACTTCATCCCGGTAAGATGCAGCGGTTTTTTACAACTGTTTTTCAGTCAAGTTGTAAAAAACCCCGTACATATTGATTTGGCCTTTTAACGAAAGAAAGAACACAAATGAGTAAAGAGTTTGATGTTGTCGTCATTGGCGCAGGCCCCGGCGGTTATATTGCTGCAATTCGCGCTGCCCAGTTGGGTAAAACAGTGGCTTGTATTGATGAGTGGAAAGATCCTAAAAACGGCGCTGCCGCCCCTGGCGGTACCTGTACCAATGTGGGGTGCATTCCATCTAAGGCATTGCTTCAGTCGTCTGAACATTATGAGCAGGCCAAGCTGCATTTCGGCGATCATGGTATCAGTCTGAAAGACCTGAAAATAGATGCAGGCAAGATGGTTGACCGCAAAAATGCGGTGGTACGCCAGAATAATGACGGTATTTTGTACCTGTTCAAAAAGAACAAAATCAGTTTTTTCCATGGCCGCGGCTCTTTTGTCAAAGCATCTGCTGCGGGCTATGAAATCAAGGTGGCAGGCAAAGACGCCGAAACCCTGGTGGGCAAGACCGTGATTGTGGCCACGGGCTCCAATCCACGTGCTTTGCCGGGCGTTGAATTTGATGAAAAACTGGTGCTTTCCAATACCGGCGCGCTGGATCTGAAAGCCGTGCCGAAAAAACTGGTGCTGGTTGGCGCTGGTGTGATCGGTCTGGAAATGGGGTCTGTATGGCGTCGCCTGGGCTCTGAAGTCACGGTACTTGAAGGCATGCCGACATTCCTGCCGGCAGTGGACGAGCAGGTGGCCAAAGAGGCTTTGAAGGTATTCACCAAGCAGGGTCTGAAGATTGAGCTGGGTGCCAAAATCAGTGAAGTGAAACCTGGCAAAAAAGGTGTTTCCATTGCCTATACCGACGCCAAAGGCGCTGCACAGAAACTGGATGTGGACCATGTGATTGTTTCCATCGGTCGCGTGGCCAATACCGTTGGCCTGAATCCGGAAGCCGTGGGGCTTAAGCTGGATGACCGTGGCGCCATTGTGGTGGATGACCAGTGCCGTACCAACCTGCCCAATGTATGGGCGATTGGCGACGTGGTGCGCGGTCCGATGCTGGCACACAAGGCCGAAGAAGAAGGTGTGGCCGTGGCAGAACGTATTGCCGGGCAGCATGGTCATGTGAACTTCAATACCATTCCGTTTGTCATCTACACCAGTCCTGAACTGGCCTGGGTCGGGCAGACCGAACAGGAACTGAAAAAAGCCGGCGTGGCCTACAAGTCAGGGACTTTCCCGTTCCTTGCCAATGGTCGTGCACGCGCCATGGGTGATACCACCGGGTTTGTCAAAATCCTGGCAGATGCCAAGACCGACGAAGTGCTGGGCGTACACATCATTGGCCCAATGGCTTCCGAGCTGATTGCCGAAGCGGTCATGGCCATGGAGTTCAAAGCCAGTTCTGAAGACATCGCACGTATTTGTCATGCACATCCGTCGCTGTCTGAATCGACCAAAGAAGCAGCATTGGCCGTTGACAAACGGACTTTGAACTTCTGATGCCGAATTGCCGGCCATAAAAACGTAATTTCCCGTTTTTCTGCAAGCCCCCTTGATTTGAAAGTCAAGGGGGTTTTGCTTTGTCAGTCACGTGTTTTGTTAAACAGGTTCAGGCTGCAATGTGGCTGCCAGTGTGCTGTCTTTCCGGATGTGATGCCCGCGTATGCGCAGAAAAAAATACAATTGATAGCTTTACTTCATTTGCAGGGGCAAGCGAGATTCCTCGCGAGAACAGGTTTTATGTCTACAGTGACTGATATTTACCGCAACCGGTTAAAAGAATTGGGTTATCACAGCGATGCGGCACAGGAAAACGCCATTGCGGCGCTGCAACAATGCCAGCAAGATCTGGAAGCGTATATGTCATCACGCAATAGGGGATTCATGTCACGCTGGCTGAATAAACTGGTAGCGCCACAAGGCGTTTATATGTATGGTGGGGTTGGGCGTGGCAAAAGCTTTTTGATGGATTGCTTTTTTGATGCTGTGAATGTCAGTGGTAAAAGGCGCTTGCATTTTCATGAGTTTATGCGCGAAGTGCACAGACAACTGCGGCAGTTGCAGGGAACGGTGAACCCGCTGGCAGTACTGGGCAAAGAAATTGCTGAAAAGCACCCCTTGATCTGTTTTGATGAGTTCCATGTTTCTGATGTGACCGATGCTATGATTCTGCACCGCTTGCTCGAAGCGCTGTTTTCCAATGGGGCATGTATGGTTACTACGTCTAATTTTCATCCTGACGGGCTGTACCCCGATGGGTTGCAGCGGGAAAGCATTTTGCCTGCCATTGAGTTGCTGAAACAGAAGATGAATGTGGTGTGCGTGGATGCCGGTGTGGATTACCGCCAGCGCACATTGTCGCCGGCGCAAACCTATCTGACCCCGTTGGGCGCTGAAACGGATGAAGTGCTGCAGCAGATTTACGGGCAGGTCAGCGAAGGGCCGAATCTGGATACCACGATAGAAGTGGAGCACAGGAAACTGCAGGCGGTTCGCTGCTCGGCCAATGTCGGGTGGTTCAGTTTTGCGCAATTGTGTGCGACACCACGTTCACAAAACGATTATCTGGAGCTGGCGAACCGTTTCGACGTGCTGATGCTGTCCAATGTGCCTAAAATGCCGCCACAACTGGCCTCCGAGGCCAGGCGCTTCACCTTGCTGGTGGATGTGCTGTATGACCGGCGTAACAAGCTGATTCTGTCTGCCGCAGTGCCTCCTGAACAGCTTTATACTGAGGGTGCCCTGGCATATGAGTTTGTCAGAACGGTGTCCCGGCTGGTTGAAATGCAGTCACAGGAGTATCTGGCAGAGCCGATCAGAAGGTCACAGACAGACCTAGTCTGAAAAAACCGTTTGTAAAAGGGCCGCAGCACGGTTTCAGATGTCTGGCGTCGAGGCGTCTGTAATCCGGACAATCGCGATAGAGATATTGTCGCTGTGCCCATTGGAGCGCTTATAGGCCTGGTTCACCAGTTTTTCGCAGGCGATTTTGGGAATGCACTTGTTAACAACCCATCCGATTTCTTCTGTCGTGACGCCATGCCATAAGCCGTCGCTGCATGCAACCAGCACAGATCCGTCCGTAAGGACCGGGCTGGTGTATTGCGAGATGACAGGACCCTGGTCAATGTAGATGCCCAGGCAGGAGGTGATCAGATTGGATTTCGGGTGCGTCAGTGCTTCTGCTTCTGTCAGTTTGCCCGCATCAATCAAAGACTGTACATAAGAATGGTCTTTGGTGCGATAAATCAACGAGTTACGGTCAAACAAGTAAACCCGGGAGTCACCGCAGTGCGAAATGTGTGCCCGCCCGTTGGGTAACACCAGGAAAGCGGCAAAGGTGGTATGCGGCTCTTCTTCAGAGGTGACAGAGGTTAGCCCCACAATGACATGTGTTTCATTGGCGATTTGCCGCAGGAACTGATCCGGGTCGTCCTGGAATGGCGAATATGACGCAAACAACTGTCTGGCTGTCTGAATGGCCTGGTTGGATGCCGTGCGCCCGCCGGTTTTGCCGCCCATGCCGTCGGCCACAATGCCCAGCAGGCAGCCCGGAACATAATGATGGGGAATCAGCGCAACCTGGTCTTGCTGGTAGGGCCGGTCGCCTTTATGCAGGCCCAATCCACCTTGAAACTGAAAGGATTTGGTCAGTTTTGTGTTTTGCACAGTTTGTGACTCTGCACGTTCAACAGGAGACAATCTATTATGCCGATCCATTGCGTCTTGACAATCAAAAAGGGAATACTTTTTATATTGTATAAGGGGACAGCCCCTTAGAACCTGTTCACGATTTTTTATAGATAGTGCATACTGTGGGTATGAAAAGGAAAACCTACCCCAGTGATATCAGCCGTGAGCGGTTTGAGAAGATACGCCCTATTTTGGAGCAAGCGCGTAAAC